>PLZX01000288.1:0-3776 GCA_003152325.1 Bryobacterales bacterium
GCGGGCGTAGCCAGCGATGTCCTCCCTATAATGGGAGGCATGACTCCAGAGCCTCCCGCCGAAACCGCGCTACCACCCGTCCCCCTCACAGTGGAAGGCTCGAGCGTCTTGCACCAGATGATGCGTTTTCGCCGGGCGGTCTGGCGCGCGCTTTCCGCCGAAGTGCGTTACTCGATTGCCGATGAAGCCATGCAGGCCCTGGCAGCCATGGAGAAGCCCGCCGAAGGGCGCCAGTCCGCCGCCTATTCAATGCTCGGCCACAAGGGCGACCTCATGCTGGTCCACTTCCGCCGCAGCTTCGAAGAGTTGGAGCAAGCCCAGCGGGCCGTCGCCCAACTTCGCCTCAGCGACTATCTGGAACCGGCCACCTCTTACCTTTCGGTGGTCGAATTGGGCCTCTACGAATCCACTTCCGACACTTATGCCGAGCTGGCGCGCCGCGGCATCAAGCCCAATTCGGATGAGTGGAAAACCGAGCTCGCCGCGGTTCTCGATCGGCACCGCAAGGCCATGGCGCCGCGCCTCTGGCCGGAGATCCCGGCGGCCAGGTACATCTGCTTTTATCCCATGGACCGGCGCCGCGGCGAAACCAAGAACTGGTACCAGGAAACCATGGCGTTGCGCCAGCGCATGATGAAAGAGCACGGTCTCATTGGCCGTCGCTACGCCGGCGATGTGCGCCAGATCATCAGCGGCTCCATCGGCTTTGACGACTGGGAGTGGGGCGTCGACTTGTTTGCCGAAGACCCGCTGGTCTTCAAGAAACTGATTTACGAAATGCGTTTCGACGAAGTAAGCGCCGTCTACGCGCTCTTCGGATCTTTTTTCGTCGGCCTGAAGCTGCCCTCCGCGAATCTGGCAGCGTGGCTGGGGCCCGCGGCGTAGCCTCACCAGGCGGTTCGCCGCGGCCCGCCTTCGGGGACTTGGTTCAGTCCGTGAAAAACTTGCTGCGAAGCTCGGACTCCGGAATGAACCGGGATGCCTGGCTGTGCGAAATCCTGGAAGCCAAATCCGCCCAGGATCTTCCGAACCTCACGCCCGGAAAGAACTCGCAGTCTTGGCATCACGCTACTGCGTCAAGTTCCATGGTTGCAAGGATCGTCGGATCGTTGGAGAAACCGAGTTCGGAAGGGTCCTCGCCCTTGAGGTGCAGGCCGATGGCCTCGCGGATATTGAAAGCCAGTTCATCCAAGGTGGCGGCCTGGGTGACCACGGGAAGGTCGAGGCACTCAGCCACAAACTGGCATTCGCCCTTGGTAGTTGAATCGTTCGCTTCATCAGTGGCTCGCCTCAGATTCTGGTAGGTATCAAGACTGCTCCGGCCGAAAGAATCTCACTTTCTTCGCTACGGCGTCTTCTTCCCGTGCGCAGCCGTGTCCCGCAAGTGACGGTGGAACCCCAGGTCCGACCCCGTCAGCATCTTCGTCGCGAAGATGATTTGGCCGGTGTGACCGGAGAAGTGTTCCACCACGTGGTAGATCGCTTCCAGAACCGTCACATCGTAGTGCTGCACCACAATGTGTTCGCCGAGGCGTTCCGGAGACACTTCCCCAAGGACGCCACCCGCTTCTTCCACAGTTGCCTTCAATCCCGCGACCAACTCCGTGCCGCTGCCGCCGCCGCGCGCCGCAAATTCCGCGTCGCGTTGCCGCGTATCCGCCCGGCCTCCCACACCCGCAACAATCCACTGCCGCACATTGCCGCTCAAGTGCAGCACCAGGTTGCCGATGGCATTCTCGTTGTCGCTCGACCGCGCCCAGATCTGATCTGCCGCGAGGGTGTTCACGCAGGTTTCGATCCGCCCGGCCATTTGCCGCAGCTTCCCCGCCGAGTAATCCAGAAAGATCTTATGCAATGCGTCCGTCACATCTGCAAGTATAGAAGACGGACGGCAGCGTGCGCGAACCCATTCACATCATCGGCGGCGGCCTCGCTGGCACGGAAGCGGCCTGGCAGATCGCCCGGCGGGGCGGGCGGGTGGTACTTTCCGAAATGCGGCCGGCGCGCTCCACCGCCGCGCATCGCACCGACCGCCTGGCGGAGCTGGTCTGCAGCAATTCGCTGAAGTCCGAATCCGAATCCACCGCGCCGTGGCTGCTCAAGGAAGAGCTGCGGCGCCTCGGCTCGCTGCTGCTTCAGATCGCCCAAAAGGTCCGGGTCCCGGCCGGCCACGCACTCACCGTGGATCGCGATCTCTTCGCCGCCGAAGTCACCGCCGCGCTCGCGGCCGAACCGCTCATCGAACTGCGGCGCGAAGAGGTCACGTCCGTGCCGCGCGATGCCATCGCCATCATCGCCTCTGGGCCGCTCACCAGCGAAGGGCTGGCCGAAGACATCGCCCGCCTCACAGGCTCCGGCCACCTCTTTTTTTACGACAGCATCAGTCCCATCGTCGACGCCTCCACGGTCGACCGCACCGTCGCCTTCCTCGCCTCGCGCTACGGCAAATCCACCGATGGCACCGACGATTACCTCAACTGCCCCTTCGATCGTGAGCAGTACGAGCGCTTCGTCGACGCTCTCACCGGCGCGCAACCCGTGCCCGTGCACATCCCGGAGGACGCCACGCCGTTCTTCGAAGCCTGCCTGCCTATCGAAGAGCTGGCCCGGCGCGGCCGTGAAACTCTGCGATTCGGCCCCATGAAACCGGTGGGACTCACCGATCCCCGCACCGGGCGCCGCCCCTACGCCGTCGTGCAACTGCGGCAGGAAAACCTGCGCGCCGAGAGCTACAATCTGGTCGGTTTCCAGAACCACCTCCGCTTCGGCGAGCAACAGCGCATCCTGCGGCTCATTCCCGGGCTAGAGCAGGCCGAGTTTCTGCGCTTCGGGCAGATGCACCGCAACACCTATATCAACGGGCCCGCGCTTCTGGCCTCCACGCTCCAGTTGCGCGCCCGGCCGGAACTTTTTTTCGCCGGCCAGATTTCCGGCGTCGAAGGCTACGTTGAGTCCATCGCCACCGGACTGATGGCCGGCCTCCACGCCGCCGCGCTCTCTTCCGGCGCAACTCCACGCCAGCTTCCCCGCGAAACCGCTCTCGGTTCGCTGTGCCATTACGTGTCCGGCGCCGACCCCGCCGATTATCAGCCGGCCAACATTACCTTCGATCTATTGCCGCCGCTCGACGAGCCCACCCGCATTCAACTGCGCCGCGACAAGCACGCCCGCCACGCCGAGGTTTGCCGGCGGGCCCTCACGGCTCTGGAAATTTATGCTGGCGGAACAGACTAAGCGCTACCTCGACGACCTGGCGCGCGGCGGCGCCTCCGCCCACACCGTCGACGCCTACGCGGCCGACCTGCGCGAGTTCCTGGAATCGCTCTCCCCCAGCGGCGCGCCCCCGCCCGAGCCTGCCGCCGTTGACCTTTTGATGCTCCGCGAGTGGCTGGCCGGCCTCTATCGCCGGGGCCAGGCGGCCGTCACTATCCGGCGCAAGATCGCCGCCGTACGCGGCCTCTTCCGTTTTCTGATGCGGGAGGGCCTGGTGACCCGTAATGTCGCGCGCCTGGTGCGCACGCCCAAGGCTCCCCAGAAACTCCCGGAAGTGCTCACCCCTGATCAAGTGAATGGACTGCTCGACGGCGTTTCATCGGGCAAGCTCGAACGGCCCCACCCCGCGCGCGACCGCGCCATCTTCGAGCTGCTCTATGGTTGCGGCGTGCGCGTCAGTGAGCTCGCCGGCCTCAACCTGGAAGATCTGGACCGCACCGAACGCTGGCTGCGGGTGCGCGGCAAAGGCCGCAAACAGCGCCAGGTGCCGCTGCCCGGCAAGG
>PLZX01000288.1:3817-16748 GCA_003152325.1 Bryobacterales bacterium
GACCTGATGGCCGTGTACGACAAGGCGCATCCCAAGGCCTGACGCATGCTTCACGCGGCGGATCTGCGGCGCGAGTTTCGGCCCATGATGCGGCTGGCGGCGCCGCTCGCCCTGGCGGAGCTCGGCTGGATGGCCATGGGCGTGGTCGATACCATCATGGCCGGTCCGCTCGGCCCCGCCGCCGTCGGAGCCGGCAGCTTGGGTGCCATGATGTTCTTCCCCATCGCCATCTGCGGCACTGGCCTGCTGCTCGGCATGGACACCTTAGTCGCGCAGGCTTTCGGCCGCGGCGACCTGCGGGATTGCCGCCGCACGCTGGTCAACGGCGTGTGGTTGGGTGCCGCGCTTTCTCCACTGCTCGTGTTGGTGCTATGGGCCACCATCCCGCTCTTGCGCGCCGTTGGAACCAATCCGCGCGCCCTCGAGATCTTCGAGCCCTATCTCAAGGCGCTCACCATAGGCGTCCTGCCGCTGCTCCTGTATACCGCCTTCCGCCGCTATCTGCAGGCCGTGAATCTCGTCAAGCCCATCACTTTCGCGCTGGTCAGCGCCAACCTCATCAACCTTGCCGGCGATTGGGCCTTGATGTATGGCCACTGTGGCGCTCCCGCCCTGGGAGTACCGGGCTCGGGCTTCTCGACTTCCATCTCGCGAACCTACATGGCCGCGGTCCTGCTGGGCGCCATCCTCTGGCACGAACGCAAGTCCGGCAACCGGCTTTTCTCCAGCTCCTGGTGGCCCGATTCCGCGCGCATTCGCCGGCTGGTGGCATTGGGCCTGCCCGCCGCCGGGCAGATCCTGTTCGAAGGCGCCGTATTTGGCATCGTAACCGCCATGGCCGCGCGCCTCGATGAAGCCTCGCTCGCCGCCCACGGCATCGCGGTCAACGTCATCAGCACCACCTTCATGGTGCCGCTGGGAATCAGTTCCGCCGCCGCCGTCCGCGTGGGCCAGGCCTGCGGCCGCAAGGACCCGCGCGGCGCCTCGACCGCCGGTTGGACCGCCCTACTGCTCAGCGCCGTCTTCATGAGTGCGGCCGGCCTGGTCCTATCGCTCTTGCCGCAATCGATCGTCCGGATCTATATACGCGACGCCGCCGTTGTCTCCTTGGGAGGCGTACTCTTGCGGATCGCAGCCGTTTTTGAGCTCTTCGATGGTTTGCAGGTCACCGCAACCGGCGCGCTGCGCGGCCTGGGCGATACGCGCACTCCCATGCTGGCGCACCTGGTGGGTTACTGGGTGATCGGACTGCCCACTGCCTATGTGCTGTGCTTCCCGCTCGGGTGGGGCGCGCCCGGCATCTGGGTAGGTCTCAGCGCCGCCCTCATCCTGATTGGCACAGCCCTAGCTCTGGTCTGGCGCCGTGCGATAGCCTCTCAGAAAGCCCACAACACGCTCGTATAACCCGTATGTGCGTGAAAATTCTGATAGTAACCCAGCACTCCAAATGTTTCCCCGTATCCATAGTATTGATAGCCCGCGTTCCAGCGGAGCTTGGGGCTGATCCGGATCGACAGCCGAGCCAGTGGCGACTGATAAGTGAGCGGGAATGTCTGCACCGAGTCGAGCAAAGCCTGAATGGGATCGGTCGTGCCCGTGGGCACTGCAGTGGCGCGGCCATCGCCTGTATCCTTCGTAATGCTGTAGCCCAGGTACAGATCGGCGCGCCGGCGGATCGCGAAGCGCACACCCAGGTTGGCCGCGTGGACGTTGCTGATGTAGATCGACCGGTCCTTGGCCTGCAGAGTAGGCCGGCTTACGCCCGCGAAGAAGGCCAGGAACGACGAACTGTCGGCATGCAGTTTGTTGTACGAGGCGTCGATCGAAAACCAGTCGCGAGGCGCCCAGGACGCGCTCGCGCTATAGCCGCGCGAATGCGAGCTGAACAAGGAAAACGCAGAAGTGAAATCGTAGGATTCGCGATATCCCGCCGAGAGTTGTACCTTGCGAACGCGGTATTGCGCGCGCCCCCCCAGCGTCTGGAAGTTCTTGTCGCTAACCGTCGTCAGCGGGTGATTGGTCCGGCCGATTTCGCCGTCGAAGTTGATGGTGAACGCCTTCCACGGCCGCAGGCGCACCCCCGCCAGCCCCGATTGGAGTTGGTTGCCGACTTCGTAGGTTTCGCTTTCGGTGGAATTGGCGAACGCCGGAAGCGTGAGCCCTTCTACCGTCTTCACCCGGCGGTCGGAATAGTGATAGCCGCCGTAGAAACCGATCCAATCGGCCATGCGATAATTCACATCCGTCGAGTTAGTGATAATCCGAATCCCCAAATAGCGGAAGTAGATGGTCGAGCCGAGGCTACTACCAGTTAAAAACTCCGAGTAACTCGAGGCGCCGTCAATACGATTGTTGGAGATCGACGTATTATTGACAATCGTCAGGCGGTCCGTCGGAAAGTAACTCAGACTCAGGTCGCCGGCCAGGTCCGGCCGGCGGGCGTCGCCGCCCACCACGATCTGACGGTTGGCGGGGCTGCCAAATTGATCCACCCCCAGCGCCGATTCGCTCAGCGCAAAATCGTTTCGCCCGCTCACGTAAGTCAGCCGCGCGTTTAGGCCCCACCGCTTGCGCCGCGTGTGCAGGTTCCCCAGCCACCCCGGACTCGACCCGTGCACCGGCTGCGCGCGGTTGAACTGCTGCAGCACCGTCTGATCCGTGAGCGTCCCGGCCGCCTGAATGCCGTTGGCCGTAACCGGCGTGTCGTCCTTGAAAAAATCCCAGCGCCGCTCCACCGTGAACTGAAAGCCCGCAAAGTGCGCTTCGGCGCCCATGCGGTACTCGTTCCACTGGCGCCGCACGTTGGTGAAAATGGGGTACGCCGAGCCGTTCAGATTGAACTCCTGCGCGGTGGAAAGCGCCGGCCCGTCCTCGGTATTGCGGCTGTAGCCCAAATGAAAACGCACGTGCGACTGCGGCAGCAGGGTCAGGTCGTGATCCTGCAGACGCCGGCTGGTGTCCTCCAGATGTTCGCCCCCCGCCACTGTGAGCCCCGGGTTGAAGTAGTCACTTAACCTCCAACTCATGTCATAGCGGTAGAGGCCGTTCTTTTCCACGTGCAGAATGGCCGATTGGTAGGGATCGTTGCCCAGGCCGCTCGTGTTGAGAGTAATCTGGTCGAACCAGCGGCCGTGGCCGTCTTTCGAATTCACCGCGAAGCTGCTGCCCAGCAGCCGCAGGCCGTTGCCGTAATTGGCGTCACTGCGATACTCCCCCGTGCTGCCGCCCACCAGGTGAAAACGGTAGCCGGTTTCGAAGGACTGCGTGAGGTTGTAGTCGCCCCACCCGTCACCACGCGGGGAACCCACCGTGTCGGGCGTGGGAGCCACCACCTGTTGCGCCGCCAGAGTGCCGGCAACCGCGAAAATCGGAAGCAGTAATTTGGACATGGCGGTCATCTCAAGAAGTATTGGTCGGCGTTCGAACCGTGTATCCGCACGTGGCAGGTGGTGCACTTCTGGAACTTCGGATCGAGCAGGTTATGCCGGGCCGATTGCAGATCCACCCCCAGGTTGCGTGTGCCGGAACCGCCCGCGTTATGGCACTCCAGGCAGATCGTAAACACTACCGGCCGCTTCAACAGCTTGGCATTCATGGAGCCGTGCGGGTTGTGGCATATCTGGCAGCCTTCCACCCGCACCGAGGGGTGCTCGTAAACGAACGGCCCACGCTTGTCCACGTGGCACTTCAGGCAGGGGCTCTGGTTGTCCAGCGCCTGCTCCACCATGTGCGAGCGCTGTCCCATGCCCCACGTCGCAGCAAAAGAGCCATGCGGATTGTGACAATCGCTGCATTGCATGAAACCTTCGTTAACGCGGTGCTTCGATGGCATCTCGAACTGTCCCCGTATCCCGGAGTGGCAGGAGTAGCAAAGCTCGTTCTGCTTCTTGGCGAGCAGACGCTGCGGCGTCGCGGCGTGGTGGATGGAATGGCAACTGGTGCAGGCCACGTCGTGTTGCGTGTGCTCGGACCGTTGTATGTTGGCCTTATCGAAATTGCTGTCGTGACACGTGAGGCACGCCTCCAGAGCCTGTTTGGGACTCAGCAGGGAGAATGCCCTCCCAATCGTAGCCCTGCCGCCACCGGCCGCGATGTGCGCCTGCCCCGGCCCATGGCAGCCTTCGCAACCGGTGCGCTCCGGCGGCTCGCTTCCGGAAGCCACGCTCTTGAAATGCGGATTCTTGTAGAAATTCAGCCACACGTCGGCGTGGCAAGTCTTGCAGGCGTTCGATCCCACGTATCCCGATGGCGGCGCCGCCGGCGGCGGTTGGCTCTGCGCCATGGCGACAACCAGCGGAAACGGCAGCAGCAGTGCGGCGGCAATCGCGGCGCGAACCATATAAACAAAATGATACTGCCTCCAGCCCCGCCGCTCCCGAATTCCGCGAGATTTTACGCTGGTTCAGGCCGAACCCGCCTCCCGGCCGTAATTTTGCGTCCATCCGGCGGAAAAGACACTTTTTGCTTGCGGGTTTACAAGAGGATGCGCCATATTGGGAATGGCGACGGAAAGCTGTGTAGAGCGCACTGACAGGACTCAAGTCGACGGCCGTACGAAATCGCGTTCCTCTTGTCTGTCGCCGGGGCGTTTTCGATGGCGGACAACCTGCTTTTTTATACCGAACTGGTGTCCATGCCGGTGCTGGACATCAAGGGCCGGCGCATCGGCCGCGTCAAGGATGCCGCCTTGGTGCCGGTCGCCGACGCCGCACGTATCGATCGCTTTCTGGTGGGCGGCGGCTACACCTGGCTAACGGTTCGCGCCGACCAGATCCGCTCCATTTCGCTCGACCGCGGCATTCAGCTCTGCGACGAGCAACTGCTCCCCTACCACGACGACGAGTACATGCTGCGCATCGGACGCGACCTGCTCGATCAGCAGATCATCGACGTCACCGGCCGCAAAGTCGTCCGCGTCACCGATGTCACCATGCGCATCCACCATGACGGGGAGCGCGATCTCCTCACCGTCTTCGAGGTCGATATCGGCCTTCGCAGCATCTTCCGGCGCCTCGCCCAGGGCCTGCTCCCGCCCGCCTGGATCCGCCGCCTGCAACAGCCCATTCCCCCCAACTCCATCCGCTGGGAATTCGCCAACGTGCTCGAGCCCGACCCGCTCCGCCGCCTGCGCCTTAACATCTCCTACAGCAAGCTCGAAGACATGCACCCGGCCGACCTCGCCGACATCGTCGAGGAATTGAGCCCCGCCGAGCGCGAAGCCATCTTCGAAACCATCGACAACGAAGCCGCCGCAGACGCCCTCTCCGAAATCGAGCCCAAAATGCAGGCCAGCATCCTCGAATCCCTCGAACCCGAAAAGGCCGCCGACATCGTCGAAGAGATGGCGCCCGATGAAGCCGCCGACGCCCTCTCCGAACTCGAAGACGAGACCTCCGAAGAAATCCTGGACGAAATGGACTCCGAACCCAAGTCCGACGTCCGCGAGCTGCTCGAATTCGAAGAGGACACCGCCGGCGGCATGATGAACACCGAATATGTCGCCCTGCACCAGAACGCTCTCGTCACCGACGCCCTGGCCGGCTTGCGCGGCAACGAGCGCCTGTTGGAGACTCTCAATACCCTGTTTCTGATCGACGCCGAGGAGCGCCTCACCGCCGCCATTCCGCTCGCCCGCCTCTTCCTCGCCGAGCCCGGCGCGAAATTGCAGTCGCTCTCGAGCGATACCCTGATCCAGGTCAACGTCGACGAATCCCAGGACCGTCTTACTGAGTTATTCGATAAATACAACCTGCTGACTTTGCCCGTGGTGGACGAAGACGGCAAGCTCGTCGGAGTCATCACCGCCGATGACGTCATCTCCGTCTTGAGGCAGAAATAAGGGATGAGGCAACTCTTCAGCCGGTTTCGTTACCACATCCTGGTTTTCTTTGCCGTCATTGGGCCGGGCTTCATTACCGCTAATGTGGACAACGATTCCGGCGGTATCTTCACTTACTCCGCCGCCGGCGCCAAGTATGGCTATCTGCCTTTGTGGACCCTGCTGCCCATCACCCTCGTGCTCATCATCACGCAGGAAATGTGCTCGCGCATGGGCGCCGTCACCGGCAAGGGCCTGTCCGACTTGATCCGCGAGGAGTTCGGCCTGCGCATGACGTTCTTCATCATGACGTTGCTGGTCCTTGCGAACATGACCAACGTGATGGCCGAGTTTGCCGGCGTCGCCAGCTCGCTCGAGTTATTCCACGTCAGCCGCTATATCTCGGTTCCCATCGCCGCCATAGCCGTCTGGCTCCTGGTGGTAAAAGGCAATTATAAGAGTGTCGAGAAAGTTTTCCTGCTCGGCTGCGTGATTTACGTCACTTACATCATTTCAGGTTTCTTAGTCAAGCCCGATTGGAAGGAAGCCGCTATCTACAGTGTCACTCCTAAGTTGATGCTGGAGCCGGGTTATATCTATATGCTCATCGGGATGGTCGGAACCACCATCGCCCCGTGGATGCAATTTTATCTGCAGTCGGCCATCGTCGAAAAAGGCATCTCGGTCAAGGAGTACGCCGCCTCGCGCCTCGAAGTCATCGTCGGCTGCATCATGACCGACGTAGTGGCCTTCTTCATCATCGTCGCCTGCGCCGGCGCTATTTATAGCGTCCACCCGCGCGATATCCAGGATGCCAAGGAAGCCGCCCAAGCCCTCAAGCCTTTCGGTCAATATGCCTTTCTGCTTTTCAGCGCCGGGCTTCTCAATGCCTCGGTCTTCGCCGCTTGTATTCTTCCCCTGTCCACGGCTTACTCCGTGTGCGAAGGCCTGGGCTTCGAGGCCGGCGTGAACAAGCGGATGCGCGAAGCCCCCGTTTTCTACCTGCTCTACACCTTGCTCATCGTGGTGGGCGCCGGCGTGATCCTGATCCCCGGCTTCCCTCTCATCCGCATGATCCTCATGTCGCAGGTGCTGAACGGTGCGCTCCTTCCATTCATCCTGATTTTCATGATCCTGCTCATCAACAAGCACGACCTCATGGGCGAGTGGACCAATTCGCGGTGGTTCAACGCCATCTCCTGGACCACCGTGGTTGTAATGATCGGCCTGACGCTCGCTCTAGTCGGCATCTCCATCCGCGGCGGCTAACCCAGGCCCATCGCCTCTCGCAACGCCCTCTTCATCACATCCACTGGCGCCTCCAGCCCCGTCCACAACTTGAATCCGATGGCCCCCTGATACACTAGCATCGAAAGCCCATCCAGCACCGGCAAGCCCCTTCCCCGCGCGGCCGCCAGCAGCCGCGTCTCGGGTGGATTGAATACAACGTCGCACACCAGCATTCCCGCTCGCGCGCGCGCCAGCTCCACCGGCGGCACAGCTTCGACATCGGGGAACAGCCCGATCGACGTCGCGTTCACCAGCAGGTCTATGTCCCCCACCACTTCATAAACTCCGCGCCACGCCGCAAAGCGGATCGGCCGGCCGGTCTTCGCCGACAGGTCCCGCACCATGGCCTCACCTCGTTCCACCGACCGATTGACCACCAGCACGTCCGACGCCCCGGCCAACGCCAGTTCCGTCACAATCGCGCGCGCCGCGCCGCCGGCCCCCAACACCACCACTCGTCTCCTTCGCGGGTCCACTCCGGCATCTGCGCGCACGCCGTGCAGAAAGCCTTTGCCGTCGGTATTCTCGCCGATCAGCCGCTCGCCTTCGCGCCGCACCGTGTTCACCGCTCCGATCAGCGCGGCATCCGGCGCCACTTCATCCAGGTGCTCCATCACCGCCACTTTGTGCGGGATCGTCAGGTTGAAGCCGCGCATTCCGAAGGCCCGCGCCCCCTGGACCGCTTCGCGCAGCCGCTCCGGCGGCACTTCCACCGTCAGATAGCGCCAGTTCAACCCCGCCTCGCGAAACGCCGCTTCCTGCATCGCGCCGGTCGGGTTCTCGCGAACCGGGTGCCCGAAGCACGCCACCAGCTCTGCTTGAAAATCAGCCGGCATCGCGTTCCGCCTTCCTCTGCGGCGGCCGTAATAGCTTCCCCGGCAGCTTCGAAAAATAGACCAGCCGTTCCACCAGCGGGATCAGCCGCCGCACCGTCTTGCCGTGAAAAACCAGGCTGCCGGTCACCAACAGCGGGTGCGGAATCGTCGTGCAGCAGCGCGAGCAGATATCCACTTCGCCCCCGCGTCCAGCCGCGTGCAGGCGGCGCATCTCCTGGATCGGCGCACTATTCCAGATCTCTAGCAGCGGCTTCTCCGCAAGGTTCCCCAGCGGCGCGCCATCCAGCATATAGCTCTGGCAGCACGGATAGACGTCGCCGTTCTGCTTCACGTAAACCGGCCCGCGCCACAAATAATGGCAGGGGTGTTTCCAATCGCCCGCATCGTGCCCCGCCGGACCGAGCACGTTGGTCTCGTCTTCCTTGACCCGCACCTGGTCCACTCCCTCCACCGCGCTCCAGAAACTCGTGAAATCTTCCACCTCGGCGGCGTTCCCCGGCATCTTGACCATCTGCACCACCACCTGCAGCTTCGACCGCCGCGCGTGCTTCATGCGCGCGAACCGCACGAAATTGTCGCGCACCTTTTCGAAATTGGCGCCCTTCCGGTAGAACTCGAAGGTCTCTTTCTTCGCGCCATCGAAGCTCAGCGTGATCTGGTCGAGCGGCGAATCCAGAATGCGCCCGGCGTTGCGTTCGTCCAAAAAAGTCCCATTGGTTGAAAGCAGCGCCGAAATGCTGTGCCGATGACAGAATTCGATGCGCTCGAAAATGTGCGGGTCCAAAAACGGTTCGCCCAGCCCGATCAGCATCATGTGCTCGGCCGTCGATCCCGATTCGCGCACCAACCTTTCGAAGACTTCGTTCGTCATATCGGCTTTGGGCTGCGGATGGGTTTCACGCGGGCACATGGGACAGTACAGGTTGCACTTGGCGGTGGTCTCGACGATATACTCCACCGGCAGCGCCGCCATGCTGGGCCGGCGTGTCAGGTAACCCCAAAGAAGTTTTGCGCGGTTCCAGGCCCTCATGTCGATTCTTAATTGTCGCATTCCGCCGTATATTAGGAAGATCGAATAGCAAGGAGCTTAACGCGTGAGAATCGCTATTACCGGTGCCTCGGGCTTAATCGGTCGGCGCCTCCTGAAAATCCTGGCCGCGGACGGCCACTCGCTGCAAGTGCTCAGCCGCCACGCCGGAACCAACCTGCCACCCGGCGTGCGACTTTCCGTCTGGGATTCCGGCCGGGGCGCGCCGCCCGCCGAGAGCCTCCAGGACGTCGATGCAGTGGTGCATTTGGCTGGAGAGCCGGTAGCGCAGCGTTGGACCACCCACGTCCGCCAGACCATCCGCGAGAGCCGCATCACCGGCACCCGCAACCTGGTCCAGACTCTCGCCAGACTGCCGCACAAGCCGCAAGTGTTGGTCTGCGCCTCGGCCGTCGGATATTACGGTTCCCGCGGCGATGAGATTCTGAACGAATCGTCGGCGCCCGGCGGCGATTACCTGGCCCAACTCTGCGTCGACTGGGAAAAGGAGGCGCAAGGCGCCGAAGCCGCGGGCATTCGCGTGGTGCGCGTCCGCACTGGCCTGGTCCTGGACGCGCGCGGCGGCGCACTCCCTCGCATGCTCCCGCCGTTCCGCCTGGGCCTGGGCGGAAAGCTCGGGAACGGCCAGCACTGGATGTCCTGGATTCACCTGGAAGATCTCGGCGCCCTGTTCCAATTCGCCCTGGCCAATCCCGTCAGCGGCCCCCTGAACGGCGTGGCGCCCAATCCCGTGATCAACGCCGAGTTCACTCGCGCGCTGGCCTCCGCCGTCCACCGCCCCGCCATCTTCCCCATGCCGGCCTTTGCGCTGCGCGCTCTCTTCGGTGAGATGTCGGAAGTGCTGCTCGCGAGCCAGCGCGCATTGCCGCAAGCGGCCGAGGCCGCCGGTTTCCGTTTCCGGTATCCGGAGTTAGCGCCGGCCCTGGCCGCCGTTCTGAAGCCTTGAGCCACGTGTCGTATAATGAAAGAGACAGAGTTCCCGGAGGGTTTGTGTCCCTACGTTCGTTTTTCCGCCTTTTCACCCAAATTCAGCTGCTGCCCGTCATGGAGAGCGGCGAGGAAACCCTCGTCGGCGGCCAGGCCGTGATGGAAGGGGTGATGATGCGTGCGCCTCACAGCTACTGCGTGGCCGTCCGCAGACCCTGCGGCGAAATCGTCACCGAGCAAATGCCGCTGGCGCGCATCTCGGAAACTCACAAAATCTTCAAGCTCCCCCTGTTTCGCGGCGTCGGCACNNGCGCCCGCCAAAGAGATCCCGGACTGGGTCATCGCCGGCCCGCTGCTTTTCTCCCTCGCGGCCTTCATTGTCATGTACAAAGTGGTGCCCGTCTACCTCGCCAACAAGCTCCATGCCGTGCATCCCCTGCTGGCCGGCCACTTCATGTCGACGCTGGTCGAGGGCATCATCCGCATCACCATCCTGGTCGGCTTCGTCTACGCGGCGTCGCTCATGAAGGATATGCGCCGCATGTTCGAATACCACGGCGCCGAACACAAAGTGGTCTTCAATTTCGAATCGCACCAGCCCGTCACCGTTGAAAATGCGCAGCGCTTCACCACCTTTCATCCGCGTTGCGGAACCAGTTTTTTGATCGTGATGATGATCCTCACCATTCCAATCTACGCGCTCATCCCGTTCACCGCCATGCTCCCCATGATCCTGACGCGCATCGCGTTGATCCCCTTCGTGGTGGGTCTGAGCTACGAAATCATTCGCTTTGCCGCCAAACATCCCGGCTCCCTGATGGCAGTGATCACCGCCCCCGGCCTCTGGCTGCAGCGCATCACAACCAAGCCGCCCGCCGACGATCAGGCGGCCGTCGCCATCCTCGCCCTCCAAGGCGCCATGGCGCTCGAAGAGTCTCAGGGCGGCGAACTCGTCATCGCCTAAAACATTCATGCAATTCGCTCAGAAGCTCGCGCAGCTCGAAAAGCGCTTCGACGAGCTAACCCATCAAATGGCCGATCCGGCCGTGATTTCCGACGCCGATCAGTACCGCAAAGTCACCAAGGCGCAAGCCGAGCTCTCTGAAATCGTCGGCCAATACCGCCAGTGGAAGTCCGTGGAGGATTCGCTCTCGCAGGCGCGCCCCATGCTCCAGGAGAAAGATCCCGAGCTTCGCGCCATGGCCGAAGAGGAGATCGCACGTCTCTCGCCCTCGCTCGCCAAAATCGAGGACGAGATCAAGATCCTGCTGCTGCCCAAGGATCCCAACGACGAAAGGAACGTCGTCCTCGAAATCCGCGCCGGCACCGGCGGGGACGAGGCCACCCTCTTCGCCTCCGAGATCTTTCGGATGTACTCGCGCTTCGCCGAATCCCAGCGCTGGAAAATGGAAATCACTTCCTCCAGCGAATCCGCCGTCGGCGGCCTCAAGGAAGTCATCGCCCTGGTCAGCGGCAACCGCGTCTTCAGCAAGCTCAAGTACGAAAGCGGCGTCCATCGCGTGCAGCGCGTCCCCGCCACCGAACAGCAGGGCCGCGTTCACACCTCCGCCATCACCGTCGCCATCCTGCCCGAAGCCGATGAGGTTGAAGTCAAACTTGACGCCAAGGACATCCGCATCGATACTTTCTGTTCCTCCGGCCCCGGCGGGCAATCGGTCAATACCACGTACTCCGCGGTTCGCATCACCCACCTGCCTACCGGCCTGATCGTCTCCTGCCAGGATGAGAAATCGCAAATCAAGAATCGCGCCAAGGCCGAACGCGTCCTGCGCTCGCGCCTCTATGAACTCGAGCTCGAAAAGCAGCAGGCTGCCGTCGGCGCCGAACGCCGCAGCATGGTTGGCACCGGCGACCGCAGCGAGAAAATCCGCACCTACAATTTCCCCCAGAACCGCCTCACCGATCACCGTATCAACTTCACCATCCACCAGCTCGATTTAATTATGGACGGCAAACTCGACCCGGTGATTGAGGCGCTCACCACCTTCTATCGCAACCAGCAGTCCGCGGACGAATCCAAGGTCTGAACCGCATGACCCTCCAGACGGCGCTGCTCCAGGGAACCCAACTCCTGGAGCAGGCCTCTGTCGCCGTCCCGCGCCTCACCGCCGAAGTTCTGCTCTGCCACGCCGTCCACCGCGAGCGTGAGTATCTCTACGCGCATCCCGAATACGAGTTGCAGGAGATGGAGTGGCTGCACTACGGCCGCTATCTGCACGAGCGGTTGCAGGGCAAGCCCACTCAGTACATCACCCATCGCCAGGAATTCTACGGCCGCGATTTCCGCGTCACTTCGGATGTGCTGATTCCCCGCCCCGAAACCGAACACGTAGTCGAAGCCGCCCTAAAATTCGCGTCCGCCGCCCGCCGCATTCTCGACGTCGGCACCGGCTCGGGCGCGCTCGCCATAACGCTCCAACTGGAGACCGGCGCCCAGGTCCTGGCCACCGATATCTCGCCCACCGCCATCATCGCCGCCGCCGAAAACGCCCGCCGCCTGGCCGCGCGCATCGAGTTCGTCGTCTGCGACCTCATGGATTCCATCGCACCCCAATCGGTCGATTTGATCGTCTCCAACCCACCCTACGTCCCGCTTACACAGAAGGGAGGACTGCAGCGGGAAGTTCGCGACTGGGAGCCGCACGTGGCGCTCTTCGCCGGTGAGACCGGCTTCGAAATCTACGACCGCATCGCAGCCGCCGGCCCGCGCGTCCTTCGTCCCGACGGCTGGCTGATCCTGGAACTAGGTTTCGGCAGCCTCGATCACGTCACGTCCCTATTCGCCACTTGGCGCGACATCCAGATCACCCCCGACCTCGCCGGCATCCCGCGCGTGCTGGCCGCCCGCAGGTGACACGACGTAGCCGTGCGGAACATCGAGGCCGTAAGGGCGAAAGAGAAGGCCACGGCGCGAGCCGTGCGAATCATGGGTAGTGGGTTAGCTTGAAATTTGGTAGTGGGTCAGTTTGAGTTAACCCACTACCGAATCAT
>PLZX01000380.1 GCA_003152325.1 Bryobacterales bacterium
GCGAGGATGTCATTGATCCGCAGAACGCCGTCCTCTTGGCCGGCCTGAGAGAGCACGATGCCTGACCGCTCCGGCCGCCTCTCGTCGATGAACGCGTGGGTGGCGAAATGGATGCGCTTGTATTCGGCCAGGTCTTCCTGCTGGACCGAAGTCTTGGTGGCGGCGCGGCCCAAGTGCGTGGTGCTCATCGATGTGGGGTAGAGCGCGGCAATGCCCTCCACCTCGTAACGAGTGTTGGGGAGCGGCGTCAGGCGGAGTCCGTCCTTCACATCGAGCCCGCGCACCACATCCTGGGCTGTTGCAGGCCGGGGAGGACCGGGGCCGAAGTACGGATTCCCGTAGGCCAGCAGTTCCTTCCGCCGGACACCGGATGGCGGCGGCAATTCGGCGAGCACCGATGCCGACGGCACGTAGGCCACTGTGAAGTCCTCACCCAGGAAGTGCTCACCCGGCGGCATCAGCGTTTCGAAGGGAAGATAGTGCAGCGCTCCATCGGCAACGATGATCACAATCTTATTCCGCACCAGCGAGGACGCGATAGGCGCCAGGAGCATCTGGTACAGCGGAGTGGCTTCTTCGACCGCCTGGGGCGACTGTTTCACCAGCAATTCGCGGTACTGTCTGGCGCGTTCTTCCAGGACCGAGCGCGACGCCAACTGCGCCATAACGGCCTTGTTCCCCGAGACTGCCCACACATAAGATCGTCTCGCACCCAATGCGTACTCGACCAGTACAGCTCCGCGGCGGGCCATCTCCCGCTCGATGCCCGCGGAGTCGAGGAGCTTCGGTTCCGCTGCCGCGTCGGCGGTTTGTCTGCGTCCGGCCGCCAGCATATCCAGGAAAGCTCGGGCTCGTGCCTTCTCGGCAACATAGAGAGCTTCTTCTTTTCGTCCCTGGTGCGCCAGCACGTCGATCAACCGTTCGTATGCGGTGATGGCTCCCGAAAGGAAAGTGGTCTTGAACTCTTTTTCGGTGCTTGGGACGCAAACGACTGGAGTCGCGTAGTCGAGGATGTAGCAGATGCGCTTCGAACTGATGTCCTTCGCTTGAATCGCATCGCCAGGATCGCGGAGCAATTCGTGCTTGTTCTCGAATCACTACTTTCGACGAACGAGGGAGAGAAGCTATGAGCATCGTGAAGATTCCGGAGACCATGTTGGTGTACAAAGCCCTGGAACTCAACTCGACCGGAATTACTGTGGAATCCTTGGCAGAGAAGAGCCAAGTCCCTGCTGGGCAGCTAACGGCGATTCTCAAGACCTTCGCTGAACCTGATCTCATGCCAAGACGGGCTGGTCTATGTAACCAAATGGTGGGACCTCGAACGATTGGAGGTCAGGTTTCAGCTGCCCTGGCTCGATGAAGGCGTTTTTCAACAGATTTGTGTTGACCTGCAGGTGTTTTCACGGGAGTTCCACAGCGACGGCTATCGTACGTTGAAACCATATTCGCATGAGACGACTCTACAGGTGATTTTCAGTGTCGCTTCTGGTCTCATCCTGGCTGAGTTCTTCCGGGCCTTTTTCAAGCAGTGGGGAACGAAAACTGCTGCGATATGCGATGAACTGTTCCAAAAGCACAGGAAGCATGGACTAAAAGAAATATGCATAAGTGGCACATTTCATCCTCGCCAGAAAGGGGATGGCGTCAAATTCAATTTCGATGTGAAGGCGTCTTCAAAGGAAGAGGTCTTCAAAGGGATGGAGTACATTGAAAAGGAATTAATAGCAGCTCTTGAGAGCAAGAAGCTCACAAGCGACTTTGTCAAGGAAACCGGGGATTGGAGGATCGTTGTTTGGAGGGTGTAGGGTGTAGGGTGTAGGGTGTAATCTTAAACGCCAGCGACCGAGTGATTGGTGGTTGCGTAGCCTGAGACTCCTTGTGGTCGGATTCTGCGACGGCGCAGTGAGTGGGCACTGCGAGCCCCTTGCCACTCAGCGGAACCAGCAGTCCGACGGCTTGGAACCCATCTCATAGACACGTTCGGCCGGATTCAGGCCGAGGGAACGTTGCTGCTATGTAGATTCGGGATTTCGTAGCTTGGCCCCGAATTACCGAATTGACGGCCCCGAATCACCCGAGATACGCGGATTACTTGATCTGCCGGCGGGCCTACGCCTAGCCACATCCCATTGATCTGGCTTGGCTTACATGCTTCGCCGTCGCGCAGGACTCTGGAAGGCCCGAGAAGGGCGTGATATCCTTGATCTCCGGTGCCAAGATTGTGGAATCAGCGCACCGCCGATTGTCTTTCTTATGGATGCCAGGACGCCTGGGCTGCCGACAGATCCCGACGATCTCGCGAATGCCGCGCTGGTGGAGCGCTTCCAAGCGACGGGCGAGATGAGGTGTATCGAGGAGCTTTGGCGGAAGTATTCCAAGGAGGTCTACCAAAGGTGTCTCCGGTTTCTGCGAGACGGAGCTGCCGCGGAAGATGTCGCCGTGGATGTCTTTGTGAAGGTGATGGGTAACCTGCGCACACAATTCCGGCCCGACCACTTCAAAGGCTGGCTCTTCACCATAGCGAAACACGAATGCATCAACTACCGGCTGCGGGCGGCCGAGCGGCTGCGCGGCGGCAACACCGACGAGATGATTCTTGCGGCGTCCGGCGACCCTACGCTTGCGCTTGATATCACCAGGGTCCTTGACCAACTTTCGGCGTCACAGCGCATCGCTCTCAAGGAGTTTTGCGGGAACGGTTATTCATATGAGGAAATTGCAAAACTCGAGGGCTGGTCCCTGAACGAAGTGAAGTCTCATGTTCAAAATGGCAAACGCATGTTCAAGAAGCTGTGGGGTGGCATGTGAACAGGGGCGAAAATGAGTTCGATCCGCTAGAGGCTGGGCTTGGCGCGGCGCGCCGGGGGCTGGGCGCGTGCCCCGGCGCGGAGGCGTTGGCCGGCTTCGCAGCCGGTTCCCTGCCAACTGATGAGGCCGCCCGCATTCAAGCGCACGTGGCGGCGTGCGGAGTCTGCGACAGCCTGGTGGAGAGTCTGCATGAGTTTGACGAGCCGGTCACCGCGACACCGCCGGGTTGGGCCCCCACGGAGCGCCGACTCCGAGCGAGAGTCTTCCCGAAGCCGCGCTGGTGGCGGTGGGTGCTGCACCCCGCGGTAGCCTATGGAATCGCGCTCGCGGCGGTAATCGTTGCGGTCATACCCGATCGCCATCCAGCGTCGCCAACTTTGCCGGCCCCGATCACCATCGCGGGGGAATCCGTGCCCACCATCGACCTTAACTTGACCCGCGGCGCAGAGGCTCCTCACATCCCGCCCGGAGTTGGGAACAAGCTTCTGCTTCTTTCCTTTCTTATCGATATTCATCCTGGCCTTCACTATTCGGCTTCTCTCGATGGAGGCAACACGCGCGAGGTAGTGAGCATTGACGGAAAGGGTAATTTCGCGGTGCTCTTCAGCCGCAATCTCCTCGGTCCCGGGCGACACCGCCTCACGGTTATTGAGATCAACCCGGCAACCGGCAAGACGGAGCGATCGCTTGAGTTCGCATTCCAGATTTAGTAGTAAGATCCTCTTCGGTCTCCTGGCAATGACTCTTTTGCGCAGCCAGTCCACAGTGGCGGAGGATTTCGCTCGTGCTTCGCAGTTGGTCGGGCAGCGGCATCTTGATGATGCCATACCGATACTCGAATCGGTTATCAGCCGGGCGCCCAGGTTCTACCCTGCCTATCGCGTGCTGGTCGATGCCTATGAGGAGAGGCACACACCGGAACAAGCCACAGCGTATTTTTCCACTTTGTTGCACGATCCAGAGCGCAGCGCATTCGCGCACTATGCTTTAGGTCGAGTCGCCGAGCCTGAGTCTAGGTGGGACGAAGCCCTCGACCATTATGCAGCGTGCGTTCAGCAGTTGCCTGACTCAGTACCGTGTTATAAGGTCCTGGCGGATTCGCTCTTCTATGCCACAAAACAGTCGGCCACGGTCGAGGATCTTGCCTCCCGCATTCCGGATAGCCGCCAAGGTCCTTCCTGTCTTGCCTTCACACATTTTTTCGTATTGCAAAGGAAGATCACTGAGGGACTGCATGCGGCCCAACGCTGCCTCGACCAGGCGGATGCTCTTGGCCAGGTCGACTTCGAGGTGGCGGCTCATGACTCGATCGCTGGGGCATATGAGGCCACCGGTGCTGACCATGACCAAGCGCTGATCCACAGTCGTGTTTCTGCCCAGCTCGCGGCACAACTCGATGATCCTGAGACCGCATTCGAGCACAATCGAGGTCTGCGCCGCGCCCCTGTGGTGAGACACGAGAATCAGGGACAGATTGCCGTTCGCTGAAACATCATAGACAAACGACTGTAATCGTAGCAGAATCAGGCTGGCTGGCGAAGCGGAGGCGGGC
>PLZX01000200.1 GCA_003152325.1 Bryobacterales bacterium
GCGGGGAACTGGCCGAGCTGTCTCCGGCCGCGATGGAAGCTTACAATGCCGTGCTGCCGGCCACCTGGAGCCACAACAACCCGGTGGACATCATCGGAGACGCCTCCCCGGAACGGTATGCCAAGGCGCTTCAGATCGCCGCCGGCGATCCCAATAGCGACGGCATGCTGGTCATCCTCACCCCGCAGGCCATGACCGATCCCACCCAGATTGCCGAACAGCTCAAACCGCTGGCCAAACAGGAAGGCAAGCCGCTGCTGGCGAGCTGGATGGGCGGCGTGGACGTGGCCGCCGGCGAAGAGATCTTGAACCGCGCCAACATCCCCACTTTTCCGTACCCCGATACCGCCGCGCGCGCCTTCAATTACATGTGGCAGTACAGCTACAACCTCAAGTCGCTGTACGAAACGCCCGACATGCCGCAGGATTCGGCGGATTGGACCCCCGACCGCAAGCTGGTGGACGACATCGTGCGCAAGTCGCGCGGCGAAGGACGCACCATCCTCACGGAGTTCGAATCCAAGCAGGTGCTCAGCGCTTACGGTATTCCCACCGCCAAGACCATCGTCGCCACGGATGCCGCGGCGGCGGTGAAAGCGGCCGACGAGATCGGCTACCCGGTGGTGTTGAAGCTCTACTCCGAAACCATCACTCATAAGACCGATGTCGGCGGCGTGCAGTTGAACCTGGGCAGCGCCGAAGCGGTGAAGAGAGCTTTTGGAGCGATTCAGACTTCGGTCGGCGAAAAGGCCGGCGCCCAGCACTTCCAGGGCGTCACCGTCCAACCCATGATCAAGTTCAAGGACGCCTACGAGCTGATCATCGGTTCCAGCCTGGATCCGCAATTCGGACCGGTGCTGCTCTTCGGTACCGGTGGACAACTGGTGGAAGTCTTCAAGGACCGCGCTCTGGCGCTGCCGCCCTTGAACACCACGCTGGCCCGCCGCATGATGGAGCAGACCAAAATCTACAAGGCCCTGCAAGGTGTGCGCGGCCGCAAGCCGGTAGACTTGCAGGCGCTCGAAGTGCTGCTGGTGCGGTTCAGCGCGCTGGTGGCGGAGCAGCGCTGGATCAAGGAAATCGACATTAACCCGCTGCTGGCTTCCCCGGACGGTTTGATGGCGCTGGACGCGCGTGTGGTGGTGCACGGGCCCGAAGTCGAGCTCGAGCAGATCCCCAAGACTGCGATTCGCGCCTATCCGGCCCGCTACGTTTCGCCGTGGACCATGAAGGACTCGACCGAGGTGATCATCCGGCCCATCCGGCCAGAGGATGAGCCCGCCATGGTGCGGTTCCACGAAACGCTTTCCGAGCGCAGCGTGTATCTGCGTTATTTCCACCTCATCAATCTGGAGCAGCGCACCACCCACGAGCGCCTGACGCGCATCTGTTTTATCGACTATGACCGCGAGATGGCTCTAGTCGCCGTGCGCCGCAATCCGCAAACCGGCGAGAGCGATATCCTCGGCGTGGGCCGGCTGGTGAAGATCCACGGCACGCGCGAAGCCGAGGCCGCCGTCCTGGTGAGCGACCAATGGCAGGGCCGCGGTTTGGGCAAGGAACTGCTTGCCCGGTTGCTGATNNGATGAAGTACTCGACCGAGGACGAAGTGATAAAGGCCGAGTTCGACCTATAGCGCATGCCGTGAGTAGGGCGGCCAATCCTGGCCGCAGCCGGCTTAGCCGCCTCTTTCCAGGGTGGGGCATGCTTTAGCTTGCCCAGCTACTCCCTCCCCGCGTACAATTCGGCGATATCTTCCTTGAAGTTCTCAAGCGCGCGCACGCGCCGCAATTTCATGGTGGCGGTGAGTTCGCCGGCTTCGATGGAGAAATCGCGCGTCAGCACGCGGTACTTGCGCACCTGTTCGAAGGGCGCGAGCTGGTTGTTGACGCGCTTCACCGCCTGGCGGATTTCCGCTACGACCGGTGGCGCCGCGCCCAGGTCGGCGGCCGGGCGGCCCTTCCATTCGTCCATTCCCTCGAGCGCCTGCGCGACCGCCGGGTTGAGAGTCAGCAGCGCGGCAAGGTAAGGCAGACGGTCGCCGATGAGCAGCACCTGGCTGACAATCGGTTCCATCTTGAAGAGGCTCTCCACGCGCGAAGGGTAGATCTTCTTGCCGGTGGAGGAAACGATCAGCTCTTTCTTGCGCCCGGTAATGAAGAGGTAGCCCTCGTCATCGGCGTGGCCCACGTCGCCGGTATAGAGCCATCCGTCGCGCAGCACTGCGGCGGTGGTGGCGGCGTCGTTCCAGTAGCCGGAAAACAGGCAGGGGCTCTTGAGCAGGAGCTCGCCGTCCTCGGTGAAGCGCACCTCCACGCCGGGGAGCGCTTTGCCGATGCTGCCGGGTTTGGGGTGGTCCAGCGGGTTGAGGGTGGCAACCCCGCCTTCGGTCAATCCGTAGCCTTCCACCAGCGGCATGCCGATGGCTTCATAGAATTCAGCCAGATCTTTGCTGAGCGGCGCGGCGCCGGATGCGGCCACGCGGATGCGGCCGCCGAACCGGCCGCGAATCTTCTGGAACATCAGCCGGTCGGCCGCGCGCAGCGGGATGCGGATGCGCCACGGCACGGGTTTGCCGCTGCGCCGGTAGCGGGCCGCGGCCAGTCCCAGCCCCAGCGCGCCATAGAAGGCCTTGCGGGCCAGCGCCGGGCGCTTGCGCAGTTCGGTGCAGACGGTGGAATAGATACGCTCCCACATGCGCGGCGGCGCCAGCAGCAGCGTGGGCCTCACCTTGCGAATCTCTTGCGGCAATTGCAGCAGGCTTTCGGAGAACGTCACCGGCATGCCGGCGGGAATCGGCAGGAATTCCACCACCACGCGCTGCGCGATGTGGGCCGAAGGCAGGAAAGCCACCGTGGAATCTTGCGGTCCCAGCGGCAGCACGGTGGGCCCCATGGCGATGTTGGCGCAGATCGCCCGGTGGGTGACGAGCGCCATCTTGGGTTCTCCGGTGGCGCCGGAAGTGAGGTACAGGACCGCGGCGTCGTCCGGTTCGGCGTCGGCCGGCGAATCCCCGCGCGCGAGCGCCGCCCGGCCCATGGCGCGCAGTTCTTCGAGCGTAAGCGCTCCGTCAGCCCGGCCGGTAAGCAGAATCCAGTGGGTGACGGGCGCGGAGCGCAGCGTCTCGAAGGCCTTGGGATTCTCCACGAAAACGGCGCGCGCTCCAGCGGCCTCGAGGTTGTGCAGCAGATCTTTGGGCGGATAGCTGGGATAGAGAGCGGCCGAGATCGAGCCGTTCGCCATAGTGCCCAGGTCGGCCAGGTAAAACTCCAGGCGCGTTTCCGAGTTCAGCGCCACCACGTCTCCCTTGCCGATGCCGAGCGAGCGCAGGCCGAGCGAGATCTCCCGGGCCGCTTCTAAATACTGGTTCCAGGAGAGTGTGAGGTAACTGTCGCCGGCCGGCTGGCGCAACGCGGGGAGGTCGCCAAAGCGGCGCGCGGCTTCTTCGAGAACCTGGTACAGGGTGCGAGACGGCACTCCCAGCAATTTAACACGGGGAGTCTATACGCTGACCACCGGGCAGGGAGATTCCCGGATGATGGCGTACGCGTTGGTACGCAGTCGGCCGTACACACCGGCGGCCGAGCCGCGGCCGATCACCAGCACGTCGGCGTGCAGACGTTGAGCGGCGGCGCAGATCTGGCGGGAGGCCTCGCCGGATTCGACGTCCAGTTCGGCGGTGGTGGCGCCCACCTGGCTGCGCAGGTTGTTGAGGGCATCTCCGGCGGACGAGCGGAGTTGCGGGTCGCAGGCGGTGACGTGGAACAGGGTCAGGCGCGCGTCGAACTCCCGGGAAAAGTGCATCGCCCAGGCGAGGGCTTTGGCGCTTTGCGGGCCCAGATCGACGGCGCACATCACGTGGTGGAAGGGTGCGGCCACCGCAGCGGGAGTCTCGGAGAGGTGCGTGCCGGTCCAAACGGGGCAATCGGCGTCGTGCAAAACCTTGGCCGTATTGGAACCCAGAATATAGCGGCGGAACGGACCATACCCGTGCGTCGGCATGACGATGAGACTGGTATGCTCGCGGTGGGCGTAGTCGACGATGGTCGTCGAGGGGTCGCCTTCCAGCACAACGCGGTGGACCTTGAGGCTGTCGAGCGCCGGGGCCATAAACGAGCCGAGTTCCAGGGTGGCCTGCTGGGCGCGGTCGCGGCACAGTTCGGCCAGCAGGGACCCGGCGACATCCACCGCGCCGAACTCGCATTGCGGCGGCATCAGAACATGCAGCAGGGTGAGTTCGGAGCCAAAGTGGCAAGCCAGCGAGCGGGCACAGTGAACGGCGCCGGCCGAGCGTTCGGAAAAGTCCACCGGNNTTTGGTTTTTGCCGATAGGTAGAATAGGATAAAGATCGGAGTCTGATTTTGCCGGCAAGCGTCACTCCCATCTCGGCGCGGCGGAAGGGCACCTACGTGCTCCTCGAAGCCGCCCTGCCTTCTCGGCCCATCCAACCGATCGGCGTGCTCCTGGTGGATCCGGCGGCGGACCGCGCCTGGGTGCGCCTGCGGCAACGCTATGAGAGCATCGCGGCGCCGGAAGACGCCGAGGTGCTGGAAGCGCTCGAAGCGGACATGCGCGCGCGTTCCGCGGAAATGGGAGCGGAGGCTTTTCTCGCGTCGCTCGAAGATTCGCTCTCCAACGTGGTGCGCGTGGGCGAGCGCCAGAGCGTGGACGTGGACGCCTTCTCTCGCGTGGTGGAACGCCTCTTCAGCGAGCACGTGGAAAAGGTCGCGGTTCAGCCGTTCCAAACCCACGTGCCGCTCTACAGCCTGCGCGCGGCGGCGGGCAACCTGGGCGAAGAGATGGAATCGGCGGCCGAAGATTGGGTGCCTGCTCCCGAAGGCATGCGGCTCGCGCCGGATCTCTTTGTAGCCCACGTGGTGGGCCATTCCATGGAGCCGCGCATCCCGGATGGCAGCCTGAACCTGTTCCGGCTACACCCGGCCGGATCCCGCCAGAACA
>PLZX01000111.1 GCA_003152325.1 Bryobacterales bacterium
TTAAAGACTAGTTCACGATGCCGTCGATGGTGCCCTGCGCGATGGGATGGTAAGTGGGGCGGGCCTTGGCGTAGATGGCGCGGGCGCGCGCCCGGCCTTCGGGCGTCTTCATCAGCTCGGTGTAGATGGGCTTGAGGAATTTACGACGGCCCACCGAACAGAGGAACGGCTCGATCTTCGGCAAGGCCGGCTGATAGTTGGCCTTTACAGCCATCAGCAGCCACTGGTGCAGGATTTCGGAATTGGTGGAATCGGTAAGGTGGAACTGGCGGTCGAGGCGCGGCATGTCGGGCGGGTCCTGGGTGCGGAGGAAGTGCAGCCATTCGTGGGTGGACCAGGCGGTGGTATCGGCGGGCCAGCCGGATTCGATTCTGGTGAAGGCATCGGAGTGGGGCTCGGCGGCGCCGGCGGGAATGCCGGACGCGAAGATCCATTCGTCGAGGGGCACGGTGTTGGGGAGCTCACGGCGGATGTACTCGAGGAAGTCGGCGGTGGTAATGCTTTGGAACGCGAAGTGGGCAAAGTAAGCGCGCAGGAAGGCGTCGAAGCGGTCGCGGCCGACAGCGCGCTCGATGGTGCGCAGGAGCAGGGCGCCTTTTTCGTAAGGCACGAGCGTGCAGCCGTCGTCGGGATCGCGGCCGGTGAGATCGATGTGGAGGACGCGGTCGCTTTCGCGTAGGCCGGCCATTTCGCGATCAAGCTCACGGCGGCCGAGGACGGCTTCCATATCGGCGCGCGCGGGGCCGTAGAGCTTTTCGAGGACGCGGCGCTCGACGTAAACGGTGAAGCCTTCATTCAGCCAGAAGTCGCTCCAGGTGGCGTTGGTGACGAGGTTGCCGGACCAGGAATGGGCCAGCTCATGGGCCACCAGCGAGACCAGGCTGCGGTCGCCGGCGAGGACGGTGGGAGTGGCGAAGGTGAGGCGCGGGTTTTCCATTCCACCGAAGGGGAAGCTGGGCGGGAGAACCAGCAGGTCGTAGCGGTCCCATCGATAGGGGCCGTAAAGCTCCTCGACGGCGGCGATCATAGCCTCGGTATCGGCGAACTCATGGGCAGCGCGATCGAGGACGGGGGGCTCGGCATAGACGCCGGAGCGCGGGCCGATCTCGCGGAAGTCGAGCGAGCCGGCGGCCAGCGCAATCAGATAAGAAGGGACGGGCTGGTCCATCCGAAAGTGCCGGCCGTCGGGGGTTGTGTCCAGAGCCGCGCCCATGACGGCGCGGAGTCCGTCGGGCACGCGGACGTGGGCGCGGAAAGTGACGCGCACGCCGGGGGTGTCCTGCAGCGGGATCCAACTACGCGCGTGGATGGCCTGGGACTGGGTATATAGGAAAGGATGGCGCTTGCCGGCGGTTTGCGGCGGATCGAGCCATTGCAAGCCGCTGGCTTCGGGCGAGGTGGCATAGTGAACGCGCACCCAGGTAGCGCCCGGTTCGAGCCGGATGGTGAGGGGCGCGCCCAGATTCGGATCCGCTGCGCCAAGTGAGAAGCGGGCGGCGTTCTCGACGGAGTGGATGGTGAGCGCGCGGGTATCGAGCACGAGTTCATCGCCGGAGGTGCGGTCGAGATGGAGGGCGACCGAACCTTCCAGGATCTTTCGGTCGAAGAGCACGTCCAAATCCAATTCAAGGTGGCGGACGCGAACGCGGTCGGGACGGGACCAGGAGTGGATGTCCATGCGTTCATGGTAGAATCGTTCCGTCCCATCCTCCTAATTTCAGATTTGGGTTTGAGCCAACAATACATTTCTATGCAAACGCAGGCACCTAAGAGAGTCCTCGCGGTGATGACCGACCTGTTCTTCTCTGTCAAGCTGGTGGAAGCCGCCAAGCGTTGTGGTCTGGCGCTGGAGTTCGTGAAGGAGCCGCAGGCGCTTCTGGAGAAGGCCGAGAGCCGGCCGTCGCTGATCGTCTTCGATCTGAACTACGAAGCAGCGGACCCGGTCAAGCTCATCGCCAAGCTGAAGGGGAAGGCGGAGACCAAGGGGATCAGCCTGATTGGCTTCCTTTCTCACGTGCAAGGGGAGCTCAAAATGGCGGCGCAGGACGCTGGGTGCGACATGGTGATGGCGAAGTCAGCCTTTTCGCAAAACCTGACGCAGATCTTCAAAAGACATTCGGGCATGGTGTAGCCGCGGGCGCGTCGATGAAGGCCTGGATATCTTGCCAGGATCCTCGACCGCTATTGGTCACGTGACCGTATATGGTCGTTCGTCAGCCCCCACTTCCTCCAAAACCAGGTGCGCAACTCATCGGCGAGCGAATCGGCTCAACAAAAGATAGCGTTGGCGTGACTCATGCTCTCAGGAAGACGTGCAGAGGCTCTGAACGCACAGAGGAGATTCCTAATGTTCCTAACGCTTTTTGTTGTTTTGCTGGTGCTGTGGCTGCTGGGGTTTTTCGCGTTTCACGTTGCCAGTGGCTTGATTCACATTCTGTTGATCATCGCGGTGATTTCTTTAGTGATGCACCTCTTCAGGGGTCGTAGCGTAGCCTGAAGGAGCACGCACCNNTTGGCGGAGAGCACCCAGGATTCGCGTATGGCTGCGAGCACCTTGGCTGTTTGTCTGCTGCTTTCCTTGTCGACGATCTCGATGATGAGAGTGGAGCCCTCCCAGATGGCGCGCGTGGTGTGGTAGTGGGGGGAGCTCTTGTCGACGACCACTTTGGCGCTAGCGCTCTCCTTGGCGGTAAAGGTACCGTCGATGGGGGCTACGGCGGGAGCGGGAGTGGCCTTGGTCGAGACGGTGATGGTGTCGCCCTTCTGGTGGATCTCGCAGATGTAGACGCGATCGGGCGTGCCGTCCTGGGTACTTCTATCATTGTTCAATTTCCAGGTGCCAGAGAAATCGGGCCTGACAGAGGCAGCGCCGGCGAGCGCGCACAGTAAGCCGGTCAGAAAAATCCATCTCGATATGTTCAATTCGCGATCCTCAATATTCCCGTACGACGGTGAACTGCGACGTGTGATTCCATTTTAGCGCCGATGGGGTAGTCTAAGCTGGGGTAGTCGCTCGCTCCTAATGACGGTGGTTTCGCGGTAATCCTCTGCCTGTCCCACTCGAACTTGGTATACTGGCGAGCCGTAGCAGCGTGCGAAGCTCTCCGATGGGGCCGACTGGCTGTGGGTGAAAGCAGGAAAATTCGCGACGGTAGAGGGCGTGAAATAGGCGAGGGTACTTCGCACTTCAACATGGCGGGAAAGCGACTGGTGGCGATCGGCTTGGCAGGCGCCGGGCTGGTCTGTATCGCCGGTCTGGCGATCGCACGACCGGAGCGCGTCGGCAGTCTGCTCCTGCCGCTCTGGGTGCGGACCATTTCCGACGTGCGCTATGGGCCGAAGCCCGAGAATCGGCTGGACCTGATGCTGCCGCGATGGAGCACGAAGCGGCAGCGTCCCGCGGTGCTCGTCTTCCACGGGGGTGGATGGCAAACAGGGGACCGGAACGAGACGAGATATCGCATCTGCCGGCGATATGTGAAGATGGGATTCCTGGTGGCGAATGCGGAGTATCGGCAGGGCGCCGTGGCGCCGGCCGTGGAAGACGCGGTCACGGCGCTGCGATGGTTCAGCAGCGCGGGGCAGAACTACGGAGCCGATCCGCACCGCATGGTGGTCACGGGCGCATCGGCGGGCGCCCACCTAGCCTTACTTGCGGCGTTCCAGTCTGGCGTGCCGATCGCCGCGGTGGTCAATTTCTATGGGCCCTCCAATCTGGAGCCGCTGCTTTCCCGCCGGGCAATTCGCGAAGTGTTGCCCGGGGAGAATCCGGGGGCCCTCGCTCGCCAACTGTCACCGCAGACGTACGTTCGTCGCGGGTTGCCGCCGGTTTTTTCCGTGCATGGCACGGCCGATGAGGTGGTGCCCCCTGAGCAAACAGCGGCACTCACGCACGCGATTCAGGCAGCCGGCGGCGAAGCGTCCGCCCTGTTCAGCGAAGGGGGAAAGCACGGACTTTCGGTCCAGCAAGAGGACGTAGCATTCGATGCGGTGTTCGCGTTCCTGCGGCGGCACGGGATCCTGGGACGCTGACGGCGGGCTAGCGCGGCAGGCGGCCCTGCGCAATCCAATCGTTGATCCGGGCATTGATGCGCGAGACGACCACGGCGGCGGAGTTCTTAAACAGATGGATGCCGTCTCCGAAATTCGCGCGGTTTTTTCGGAAATCGGCGAACTCCTCCGACGTAAAGTCGATCAGCAGATCCTGGGAGGCCATATTGGCTTCGATCAACTGCGCGTAATCCTGAAAGGCGGTCTGCTGCGCCCGCAGCAGATCCTCGAAAACCGGCGGAACGATGAATATCATGCGCACGTGATGGGCGCGCAATTCGGCGACCAAATCCCGGTAAGCGGCGAGCGCGATGGGATCGACCTCAAAGGGTGTACCGGGACGCATCATGCGCCGCAACGTGGGATTCAGTTGCGGCGGCACTGTTTCGAATTGCTCCGTTCCGGCATAATCGTTCAGTTGGTGTGCGCGGTGCAGCCGCACTCTCACGATGTCTTTGTAGGCGTTCAGAAGGTTCTCCGACCCCAAGGCGGAGGATCGCAACGACGGCTCCAGCCTCACGGTCTCAAAGTCATGCGAATGCGTGAAGTAAGGATGTACGATGAGGGCGGCGACGGTGATTCCCGGCTTGGAGAGCGCCGGTTCCACGACCGCTTTATCCTCGACGACGTTGCCGCCATCGAGCGATTCGTTATAAAACCGCAACTTCTCCACGCCGGTCATGTCCCAGTTGGCGGACATGGACGAACCTATCAGGATGGCATTGAAGTTATCCGGAACATATCGCACGTTGAGCAGGTATTTGGCCACCCGCGGATCGCCATAGACTGTCAGCCGCCGGCCGCGGGTATCGTGATATAGCCCGTACGGGTCGAAAGCAACATTGAAGCCCACAACCAGGCCCCCACCTGCCGCGATCAAGCTGACGACCATCAAGAACCAGTTCCGCGCGCGCATATTCAAAAGGCGAAATAGACGAACTGCCTGGCCGCCGCCGAGTTCATATAAAACAAGGCCACCAGGACGAGCGCCGCGGTAGCGGCCGCCGTCAACGGGCGCAACTGCAAAGCCTTCTTCAGTTGCGCAGAACTCATGAAGCACAGCGCCAGAACGGAGCCCACGACCACGGGACGCGCCACCAGCATCGGGGTAAGAGGCAGTACCCTCCCCAGCGCGGCAAAGCCGAAGATAGGCCCATTCGGGACCATCCGGCCGAGCAGACGCAGCGCCGTCGAAACATCGGGTGAGCGGAAGAAAACGAATGTCACGTTGACGAAGCTCAGCGTCAGAAGCCACCCCAACCAATCCGGAACCTTACCAAGTTTCTTCTTCTTCCAGATCTGATTGACGCTGAGGCCGACGCCATGCAGGAATCCGAACACCACAAAGGTCCATGCGGGACCGTGCCATAGCCCCGCGATCCCCATGGCGAGCAGTATGGCTAGAGCACTGGTCCAAACGGTGGCCGTGCCCATGGAGCGCAACAGCGGCGTATATAAGTAGCTGGTGATGAAGTTCGAAAGCGAAATGTGCCAGCGTTGCCAGAATTCGCTGATGGATTTCGAACGGTACGGGGCATTGAAATTCTGCGGGATCTCGATGCCCAGCATGAGCGCCGCTCCGACCGCCATGTCCGAGTACCCGCTGAAGTCGAAGTAAATCTGAAAGGTGTACGCCAGTGTGGCGACCCAGGCCTCAATTGTGGAAAGGCTGCCGGCGGAGCGGTAGCCGGCGTCCGCGACAGCCGCGAACGAGTCCGCGAACACCACCTTCTTGAAAAGACCGATGGCAAATAAATACAAGCCCCGGCAAGCCGCTTCCATGCGGCCCTCGCTGAGTTTCCATTCGTGAAACTGCGGCACGATGGCCCGGCTGCGGACCAGGGGCCCCGAAATCACGTACGGAAACAGCGCCACCATGGTGGCGTGATCGAAGAGCGAGTTGGGCCCGTTCAGGCCCTGGTATGTGTCCACCAGGAACATCACCTGGGTCAGCGTAAAAAAGCTGATCCCGAGGGGCAAGCTCCAGTCGGGCAGAGTTAAGTGAGATCCGAAGGGCAACACGCCTAACAGAAAGTTGGCGTATTTGAAGCAGCACAGAAAGAGAATGTTTCCGGCGAGAGCCGCCTGGAGGATGATCTTCCGCCGGCCTGGCTCCGCCGCGGCGGCCATGGCGCGAGCGGCCGCCCAATTGAACAAGATGGAGCCGAAGAGCAGCAGGAGGTTGGAAGGTTTGCCCCAGCCATAGAAGAATATCGAAGAGGCCAGCAGCCATGCCTGTGCGGAACGGCGTCCCGCCCGCTCCGCCAACACAAAGTGCACGATCACAACCACCGGCAGGAAGGCCAGCACGTAGGGAAACGAGTGGAACAGCATCAGTACACAGCGCCCCCGGTTACGGGCAGTTCGATGCCATGGATGTACCCTGCGGCCGGCGAAAGCAGAAACTCGATCGCGCTCACAACGTCCTGGGGTGTTGCGTTGCGTCCTTTGGGCGACGCGGCCGCGCTCATTTCCTTGACGAGGTCCGGGACGTTCTCGAGGAAACGCGTGTCCACCATCCCCGCGCTCACCGCGTTGACGGTGATGCCGGTTCCTCCATACTCACTTGCCAGGGAACGCATCAAACCGAGCTGCGCAAACTTGACGATGTTATACATCGACAGGAACTTGGGCGGCGTTCCGCGTGTCACACTCGACAACAGGAAAACAACTCGCGAACTCGGCATCTTTGCCATCGCGGGCAGGAAGCGCCGCAGTAGAATGACGGCCGAGCGAAGCTGCACCGCCAGGTCGGCTTCGAAGTGCCCCCAATCGAACTTAGTAAAGCGCTCATAGACGAGCTTCAGGCCGGGAAGATGCACGACCGCATTCGGACAGCCGAACTCGCGGATGATGGAATCCGCCAGGTCCCTGACGTCGTTTTCCGAGCGGAAATCGCACGGAAGGGGGACAAGGGAATCGCCGGCGCTTAGCTGGTCGCGCAGTTCCTCGATCCTGGCCGCGCTGGAGTGACAATGCGCCAGAATCCTGGGCGGCTCGGGTGCGGCAGCCAGCCGGCGGATCAAGGTCATTCCGATATCGGAAGAGGCACCCGTAAGGAAAATCAAATCACGACTCATGCAAACCCACCCGAATCGTCGCCTTGCTGATGATTTTTCCGTCCTGGTTCACAATACGCGCCTTCACTTCCAGGCGGTGATAGGCGTCATTCAAGTATACGATCTCTCCGGATACCGACAGCCGGTCCCCAATGTAAGCGGGGGACTTGAATTCCAAATCGATGCCATGCAGCAACGCGTGCTTTCCAGGCAGATGCATGCCAATCAGGCGCGAGTAAAACGAAGCGGTCAGCATGCCGAAAACGACTTGACCGGAAAATCCCGACGCTTTGGCGAAAGCAGCATCCATGTGCAGCGGGTTGTAGTCTCCCGAGACAGCCGCGAATCCGTGCAGCATCTCTGCTGTCACTTCGACTTCGAAAGCGGCGTGTGTCCCGACCGCCAGATCCGGCCACCGGTATTCATTCATCGAGGGAGTTTCTTGACGATCAGGTCAGCCATGTCGCCGACGCTTTTCAGATCCTGCAACTCTCCGAGGGCGAACTTGATTTTGTAGCGCTTCTCGACCGCCGTCACCAGGTTGATGTGGGCCAGTGAGTCCCACCCCTCGACATCCGAGGCTTTGGTTTCGCGGGAAAGCTGAAGATCCGGAGTGTCCAGAATATCGGCAAATACCGGCTGCAGGTCTTCTATAATTTCGGTGCTGTTCATAAATTGACGACGGCTAATTTACGGGGCACGGCAATGTGGCTGTTCCGTGGCACATATCCGGCGACATCGAGACTCCAGACGGATTTGTTCTCGTCCGCGCTGGAGGAGTCACGCACAAACCCGAGTGACTGGTAGTGGTCCTCTACCATCCGATTCTTGGCGGTTCGGTAGTAATACCCGGCGATCCTCGCGATGCCCCGCTCGCGCGCGTATTCGACCATGGCGTCCAGCATGGCCAGTTCGACGTCGCGCTTCAGAACCCGGCAACTCATCAGCCAGAGATCCAGATGCAGACTGTCGCCCTCGCACCGCCCGATCAGCACGGAAATGAGCCCGTTGTCCCCAAAGGTATCGGCAAGCCTGCCATATAGCGGAATGTAGCTGGCGTTTCTGGAGATTTCTTCCACCTCGGCATAGGTGTAGCGGCGCGTCGTGAGATTGAACTGGTTGGTCTTGTTGATGAGCTGCGCGATACGGTCGAGATAGACTGGCTGAAAGAGCTCGATTTCGGCGCGCATCTGGAGCGAATCCAGGTAAGCTCCGTAATCTGCGAACTTGGCTTCCAGGGTGGCGCGCGCGGTGTTGGCGGTATACGCTTCGGCGCGTTCCAGATCCTCTTTCGACAAGCGCACGGCCTCGAAACAGCGGGTGGCCTGCAGAATCGAGGGGTACAGAGCGACATCGCTGCCCACATCGGGCGTAAGAACCATAGGAAGTTGCGCCTGCACGAGGGCACGCTCCGCCGGATTGTCATCGACGAACACGAAGCTGTCGAGTCCGAGATTCAACTCCGTGGCGATCTCCTGGATATTCTGGTGCTTCGGCTCCCAGTTCGCCTTGAACGCGGAGAAGTGTTCCAGTTTGAGCACGCTATCGGGATGCGAAAAGCCGGCGCGCGCGGTCTCAAGATTATTCTTCGAACAGACGGCCAGCAGAATGCCGCGGCGGCGCAGTTCGAGACAGTACTGCTGAAATGCAGTAAATGCTTCCGCGAGCGCCGTCTCCTTTCCTATTTCGATCTTATCCGGGCCGTCATCGCCAATCACCCCGCCCCAAAGAGTGTTGTCAAGATCGAGCACGAGACACTTCCTGGACTTGCCGAATATGGCTCCGACGATGGAGGCCAGCGACCGAACGATGGCGAGGCTGGCTTCCGGGGTAGTGGGGATTTTGTAGCTATACCACCGCGTCCAGTCGTGCCACTGGGCGTGCCCGAGCGATGCAGCGAGGCTATTCAGATCCTGAATCGAAAGTTTCCGGTTCTCGCTCGCGGCCCTGGAAAACGCCAGGTTCAGTTCCCAAACCAGCCGGACGCGCCCGCCCTCGGCCACGCAATCCGAATTGCCCAAGAGCCCCACGGGAGGGGTCTCGAAGTTGTTCTGAATGACATGGCAGCCGATGACCGTGTGAATGGACTTCCAAATCGCCTGATACCGCGCCAGTTCCGCGGCAACCGCATCCTGCAATTCCATTGCGGCCGCGCCCGTGGATGGCCACCGCTGGATGTTCATCCAGTGGGTATCCACGTAAACGATCTCCGGCTGAAACGCAAGGAGCTTCTGCGGCTCCAGGACCGCATCCTCAAAGTAGCGGTTATATTCCGACTGATAGAACACCGGCCGGAAGTTTTCCGCCAGCAGCAGCACTTCGAGAAAGTCCACCGTCTCATTGGTGGTGACGCCGCCCAGTACCGCCACCCTGAGTTCCCGAAGCCCAGGATTTTCGAGGAGTTGCCGGCGGAGGCGCTTGCGCTGCTGCACCAACGTTTCAACCGGCAAATTCGCAATGGTGAGGGGACCCACCGTTCGATTCTAGCAAACTGGTTCGGGCGCGCCTTATGGCATCTTTGACCGCAGCTTTATCGTCTCGCCATCCACGACGAACTNNTTCACCAGGCGCGTATCGACCACCCGGCATTCGAGATTGGCGAAACACTCGGCCACCAGAGGCGGCGCTACGCGCTCGGCCGGCAGTGGGGTCAATCCGAATGCCGCAAACTTGTCGACGACGCGGCGCGAGCAATTGCCAACCTTCACGACTTTTGGCGCCAGTTCCACGGCCGGCACGGCGATCACACATTCCCGGGTTGTGCGTAATGCGGCAAAGCTGTAATTGCGGTTGCTGACCACACAGGCGACCAGCGGCGGCTCAAACTCGACCATCATATGCCAGGACATGGTCATGACGTTGGCGCGGCCCTTGTGGAAGGTGGTCAGCAGAACCACCGGACCCGGTTCGAGCAACTGATAGACCTTGGATAGAGGCAGCTCTTTCATCGCAGTGGCGTCTCGTTCCGTCTGTTCCAGGTGACCTTCCGAGGTGAATGTGGCGAGTAGCGCCTTGCGTTCTCGATCTATCGCCTCTAGAATCACTTTATCGCAGAGTTGAAAAGCGCTATGAAGTCAGCCGCCGAGAGAGAAGGCCGGGCGCTTATCCAAGCCTGGAAGAAGACCTCTGCATTGATATCAATTGAATTCGCCTCGGCCACGCATTCTTCATTCGTCGAGCGGCGGGGCCGAATCACGACTTTTGATGAGAGACGGATCGTAGTGTCTATCGATGGTTCTGAAGAACTCGCCGTGGATTTGACGGGTGCGGTCTTTGCTGAAGTTGCGTCGGTCTCCAAACTCCGGTTGCTCGGACTTGATCCGTCTAGATATTCGGAGATGGTAGAAATCTCCTTGGGAAACATGGACTGCTTGACCTTGTTCGCGTCTCCCAACACCCCAAGTAGCTGCGCCAAATCATTGGGTTGACACCAACTTCCCCTGCCAAACCATCCAAGCCGTCGACGGCCGGCCCGGGCAGGACCGCGTGGATTAACCCCAGACGAGCCAATCTTCAGGACCGGTGGGCACCCACGTCATCTCAGGAAGAACTGGCAATTCTTCGTGCTTCTGGTCGTGAATGTACGACCGGGCAACGGCCATCGCGTGTTCCTTGGCCTTTGCCTCGCTAAACTGATGGGTGCCGTGAATGGTCGTAGCCGGACCATAGATAAGCACCCTCCACTCGTTGAATTCGGAAATCACGTAGACGGTGAGATAGTAGTATTGAGCCTTAAACCCGGACATCGATCGAAACATAATCGCCTCCAGGAGCCAGGCACCCAGGAGCGCCGCAGGTCTATGCGGCCGCCGTGCTTCCCAGCAAGATTATAGGACCGCGGGACCTGAAATTCAAGAACGCCCAACCCACGGATCTGGTCAAGGGTTCGCCACCACTCGCAGGATAACCATTGAAACCGTCAATTCGGTGCGTGCCGATGGGCAAGAAGGCTGTGCGCTGAACGCCAAGCAGTGACCACTGCAAAAACCGTCAGCGCCCACAGAACTATGAGGACTGCGTAGCCACAAGGAACAGCCACACGAACACTCCAAGGGTATCCGATCACGGGGTACAGGGACCAAGCAATCTTCTCACCCACTTTGGCACCGGGTTCCTGCAATCGGGCGAGCCAGAGGTAGCCTTCAATATTCGCTGGCGTGGCGACGGCATTGGACCAAATGTTCAAGCCGAACGCAATGATGGAGCCTGTTGCTAGAGCAACAAGCGCATCACGTTTTCGCAAGGACAGTCCGATCATTTCGTCCTTCAGTGTAAAGAGCTTTAGCAGCAATCAGCGATAATGTTCCGGCACCCACTCGTTGCCAGAACCATCTCTCACGGCTACGTATCCCCGCATCTTTGGCGGCGGCAACTTCGGATATGGTTCTGATAGCGGCATCTTCCGCAGTTCAGGCCCCATCCCAAGACCAGCCAACGTCCGATACGGCGAATTAGAATCGTAGAAGCTGAGGCCCCAACCGTTATCACTTGGACTTGGATAGTCAGTCGGGAAAAACCCAAGCTGGACCCTGTACTCCTTTTCGTCTCGCAGCATGATAACTGGCCGCTCAGTACGATAGGCCAGCCTGACGCTGAACCTTTCGCTTCCTTCTTGCCCTTTCATCAGCAGATACGGAGTTGCTGTATTGGCCCAAACCCCGAACGCCGCATGTTCTTTCTGCTGAGAGTCCAAGAACACCAGAGCCGTATTCTTCATGCCGTCCGTCGTGGTGCCAAGGAACGCTCTTGGTTTCTTAGATTCGTCAATCAACTCAAACCGTTGCGCCCGAACGGTTCCGTAACGGCCTTCGGCCACGGCTGGACCCGGCAAAAAGCGTGACGCCCACCCGCCGATCAATCCAGCCAAGAGCGCCACCAGCGCCGTGAGAACAAATTGAGTTTTCATAAAACGAAACACCATCGTCCACTCTTTTGCTGCCAGGAGCAAGGCAGTTGCACCAGCTTGATTTGACGCTGATTTGGATTACGAAGTTTCGAACCGGAGGCCTTATCGGTCACGGTTCAAAATCTTGCTGACCGTTGGCTGAATCCAGTCGCCGCCATTTCTCGTTTGAGAGAACATGGGGACGGAGAACATGGGGACCCAAGTCCCGACTTGCCACAGCCAGCCCGCAGGCGTATCTTGATGTGTAGCCAGCAGCGAGAATATGAGCACCGACAGACTCAAGCGGATCACCGTGGAAGACGGCAAATGCGGGGGGCGTCCCTGTATTCGCGGGCAGCGCATTCGGGTGTCCGACGTTCTTGAGCTCCTGGCCAACGGCGCGAGCTTCGATGAGATTCTGGCCGACTATTCGTTCCTCGAACGGGAGGACATCTACGCGGCAATTGAATATGCGGCCCATCAGGCTGACCACACTGTTCTTGGCTGACCACACTGTTCTTCAGGCATTGTGAAGTTTCTGGTCGATAACCAACTGCCCGCTTCGCACGCCCTCTAACTTGACGCGACGTGGAATGCCAGCACGTGCTCGATGTGGGCCTTGCCGACGCCAGCGGGAACGATTGCGTTGTCATCAGCAAGGACCAGGATTTTCTTTACCTGGCGAAGGCTCCGAGGGCGAAGGTGCGTTTCGTCTGGATTCGGTTTGGGAACTGCCGAACGAAAGCGCTCTTGCCTGCAATTGAGAGTGTGTGGCCGAAAGTGGAAGCCGGATTAAAGGCGGGAGACCGCGTCATCGAACTTCGTTAGGGGGCTTGCTTCCGTGGTGAATTCTCTGTTTTCGCTTGGTGCGGATGATAGGACTTGAACCTACACTCCCATTACAGGAACTGGAACCTAAATCCAGCGCGTCTGCCAATTTCGCCACATCCGCATTGCTACTCAACACACCGAAAGTGAAGGGGTCTGCATGAATTCCGCTCGTTTGAGTGTGCCGCGCGTCATGTCGTGTATTTCCCTGCTTCGCTTGCTTTAGTTTAGCCGACTTCTGCGACTTGAGGCGGCCCGCCGACCCTATCGCTGCGTTTGCGATATGCTTACCAGGATTGTCGCGCTAGGAGGCGATTCCAAATGATGGTGTTCATACCGCGGCTGCGACCGACTATTGTGCTCTTGGTCCTTTCGACGGCCGGAGTGGCGCAGGTCGACCCCCAGCTTTATGCCGAGCTGAAGTGGCGCAACATCGGACCGTTCCGCGGGGGACGCGTCTCAGCCCTGAGCGGCGCGATCACCCAACCCGGGGTATTCTATGCCGCCTCCTCGCTGGGGGGCGTGTGGAAGACGGTGAGCGCCGGCGCGACTTGGTTCAACGTGACCGATTCGGTGCCGGAGATTGCCGGCGTCACCGCGCTGGAAGTGGCTCCCTCCGATCCAAACATGGTTTACGTGGGCGCAGGGGACCGCGGCTTGGGCATGTACAAGAGCAGCGATGCCGGCAAGACCTGGCAGCACATCGGGCTGGAGCAGAACCACGGCATCGCCGCCATCCTGGTGGACCCGCGCGATGCGAATCTGGTTCTGGCGGCTACGCTGGGCGATCCGCACGCGAAGAACGACCGGCGCGGTGTCTACCGCAGCACCGACGGCGGGCACACCTGGAGCAGGGTTCTCTACAGGGACGACGAGACAGGCGCCTCCAGCATCGCATGGGCTTTCGATCATCCCCAAGTGATTTACGCCACGATGGCACGGCACTACACGGAGCCAGGCGCCGGGGGACGCGGAGGCGGTGGGGGNNCGAACTGGTCCGTGGGTACGAACACCACCTACACTGCCAGCGGCCACGTCTATGCGGATTCCAAAAACCCCGACGTGGTTTACACCATGGGGACATCCTCGTACCGGTCGGACGACGGCGGCCATACCCTGGTTGCCTTCAAGGGCGCGCCTGGGGGCGACGATCCACGCGAGTGGTGGCTTGACCCCATCAATCCGGACCGCATCCTGTACGGCGGCGATCAGGGGGCCAGCGTCAGCCTCGACGGCGGGCATACCTGGAGTTCCTGGTACAACCAGCCGACCGCTCAGGTGTACAAGATCGGCGTGGACAACCGGTTTCCCTACTGGGTGTACGGAACGCAACAGGACAGCGGCGTAGTGGGCACGCGCAGCCGCGGCGATCTGGGCCAAATCACGCCGT
>PLZX01000204.1:0-29181 GCA_003152325.1 Bryobacterales bacterium
CGGTGAGAAACACTTTGCAGTCGAAACGCCGGAAGGTGGGGTAGCACTGGAAGAACAGCATTCGCGAATGGCACAGCACCGCCGAGGCAGTCTGCACTCTGCGCTTCTTGCCGTCCAGTTCCAGATCGTGAGGAGACGTGTCGTGCTGAAGCTCCTCGCCAGGCGAAAAATCATAGCGCCCCGCCGGCACTGGCGGTGCGTAGCCGATTCCGTGCCGCCGGCAGAACGCCGTTAACGCGGTATACGACAACTCCGCGCCTGCGGCCACCAACTCCTCATGGACTCGCACGAGNNAGTTGGATCGCAGGACTTTGCGTACCGCCGCGCGCGAGATCCCCAGCACCCGGGCGATCTCGCGTTTGCTCACTCCCTGTGTGTTCAGTTCCAGAATCGTGGTGCGTTGCGCTTGGCTCAACATGGGGTTTCTTCTCCGGTAGGATGTCTTCGTCGATGCGATGGAGTTGCTTTTGAATGCGGTCGATCTGATGCCGCGCGGCTTTCGATTGCTGCTCATCCACCTCCGTGGCAGCGGCGCCGGCCAGTCGCCGATGCGCGCGGTTCACAATCGCCACCATCATTTCCAGATCGCGCAACAGTTCGGCGCCAGCCCCGGCGGGAGCTTTCTCCTGCGCTTGTCGCTGCGCTTTGGAAAACAGCTCGGGATCATCGAGGATACGTTTGCGGACCGCGGGTGAGCCTTTGCGCCACGCGGCATACAGTTGGCCGGCTTCCCGCGTGTCGCAGTGATACTGGGCGAAGATCGCCGCCATCCGCTGGCAGTCCTCCAGGCTTTGGCGTGCCACAGGTACCAAAACCTTCAACGCCACCTGCGCCAGGATCTTGCCCTCGCGCACCTGCTGCTGGATGGCTTCCGGCAGAACCTCCACCAGCGCCAGTCGCCGCGATACCCAGCTCACACTGCGGTCAAACCGACGCGCCAGTTCGTCCAGTCCATAGCTGAAGCGCCGCTCCAACTCCGCCAGCAGCCAGCCCACCTCCAGCGCAGTTTCGTGTTCGGATAATCGCAGCGAGCGGTCCAGTAGCACAGCCGCAGCCTCTTTCATCGGCCACACAACTGCTTCCACTGCGTCCCGGCCCAGTTGCTCCAGCCCTGCGATCCGCTTATAGCCGTCAATGACGACGTAGCGGTCCGCCTGGCCTTCGGNNCGTAACGGTCCGCCTGGCCTTCGGCCGCCACCACCACGATGGGCGTTTGCTGGCCCACTTCCACCAGCGACGCCAACAGCCGCCGCTGCCGCGCCGGGTGGCGCACTCGCAAGTGCTCCCATGGTCGGTCGAGTTGGTGAAACTCCAGTTGCATCGACAGGCTGAATGTACGGCCAGCACTGCCGCAGGATCAATATCTCCAGATTAAATGCGCGCCTGTTTCCAGCGCCGCTCCCGCTCCTCAACCCGTTCTAGCGCGCGCCGGCATGCCGCGCAACAGAAGCGCTGCAAGGGGCTTCGCCGCTGTCGCGCGAATCCCTCGTAGCACCCCGGCCGGTCGCACGTTTGCTCGAAAAAAATCTTCCTGACTGATTACCCTCGCGGGCTCGTTAACTGCCTCTGGCTCTGGCGGTTTCCGGCTTTTNNCGGTGGCGCCGGCTTTGCCCGTTCCGTTTCTCTTTCCCCACCGTCGTGGCCCGGTAGCGCTGCTGAGCTTTCCACCGCGACCACTTGCGCGCCGCTTCCCGGCATTCCGCGCTGCAATAGCGCTGGTGAGCCGCCTGGGGATGAAAGCGCTGCTCGCACCCTTTGAGCAGACANNGGAGGTGATGACTCCCAGAAGCTCCTGCCCTGGAGGGGAATACAGATCCTCTCTGGGGCGCAGCAAACTTCCGGCGTATTGCAAAATCAACACTGTAGCGGAAATACCGTGGTGGGGATCGCCGGGTGCCTTGCTGCTCGGCGACGCGGGTCATTGACACGTCACGTCATCAGTTTTCGGCCCGAGCCTAAATCAAAAATGCTGAGATGAGCGGCACGCCGCGCCCGGATCATCACAGTCCCCGGATCAATCGCACCATTTGGCTGGCTGGCACAGGCGATCGAGTAAAAACCATAACGGGTGAAAAGCCACACTTGTAAGCACCTGCCGCCTCACATTTAGCACAAAGCGGGAGGGAGGCGACTCATTCATTCGATTGTTCAGATCAGCTGGAGCGCCACTCCGAGTTGAGGGGTTGTCAACCCACCTGTGGAATGAACACGTCCGAACGATAACAAGCTATCTTGCTAGCCTGCACGGGAACCCGCCACACGTTGATGAATGCACCTGCGCAGCGCGAGCGAGGTCATGCCGAGCGACCGCGCGAAGGCGTTTGCAAGCCCACCGCGAAACAAGGGAATTGTCGGTGTACGAACTTGTCGTTGCGAAAGGCGGTTCCAGGCTCAAAGAGGGTGTTCTATTCGCGTTGGTCCTGCTCGTTGCCGTTAGCGCAACAGCCCTCCAGACAAGGGCGGCTGTGGGGGACATGCGGCTCTCCCGCAAGCCCAACTTGCTTTCCGGCTCCGCCTGAGCCATGAATGGGGGACCGCGCGGTGGTCGTGCGCGTGAAGAGGGCAGGATGGACGTCGCCAAGATTCCACTACGTGATACCCGGATCGTGATCGAACGTGGCGGTCGGACGATTCGGTTCCGTGTTCAATCGGCATCTGCTTCCATTGCCGGCACCGGCCGCCGGCCGATTCAGGTGCGCTTTGAAGGCCCGAAGGGCTCGGCGACGATTGAGCTGCCGCGAACTGTGGCGTGGCGCCTCACCGCCGAGGTTCACGATATGACCATTGCGCCCCGCTCCGTTCGACCACCAAGGTGAGATTCAACCTGTGAACCCGGATCAAATGGAAACGCTCCGTGCCGTCGTCCCCACTGGGTCGATGTCCACAAGATGACCGTCAAGCCAAAGCGTTGAGCTGTCTACGGATTTCGCGGGCGCTGCCACGGAGCGCCCAGCAACCGCTCGACCCTCGTGACGATCTCCGCTGCCGGGGTCTTCAGTGCCGTCGCCAGGCTCAACAGGGTACGGAGTGATGGGTTCATCTTACCCCGCTCCAGCATGCTGATGTACGTCCGGTGGTAGCCACTTTCAAAGCCAAGCTCCTCTTGAGAGATGCTGCTCTTCCTCCGAAATTCCCGCAATGCTTTGGCGAACGCCTGTTCGGGAGTTGACATGGCAGGTCGATCCCTGCCGGATCTTTGCATGGGCAGTTCGATACTGCCCGATTGCAGAGCATAGTTCTACAGAGTATACTCTGAGATTAATCTTTCTTCCTGCTGGCGCCATCGGTCGTGATCGACGCCACGATTCCCAATCGCACCGAAAGGCTCACATGGCGCTCCCGAAATACATCAAACTTGACCGAATTCGGCTGCAAGATCACCCGGACCTGGATGAACGCTGGGTTCAGGCCCGCATCGCTGAGGATCCCGGAATCCTCGGCTTGGGCGATCTCGTGTTGAAGGACAAGGAGCGGATTCAGCCGCGCGCCGGACGGCTGGATTTGCTGCTGCAAGATCCCGACGCCAGCCACCGCTACGAGGTCGAGGTCCAGTTGGGAGCCACGGACGAAGCACACATCATCCGGACCATCGAGTACTGGGATATTGAGCGAAAACGCTACCCTCAGTACGAGCATTCGGCGGTTTTGATTGCAGAGGACATCACCAGCCGGTTCCTGAACATCGTTTCCCTGTTCAACGGGGCCATCCCGCTGATTGCCATTCAGATGCAGGCCCTCCGGGTTCAGCAGGATATCACCCTCGTCTTCACAACGGTCATCGATGAACTTACTCGCGGGCCGGTGGACGACGACGAAGAAGTGCAGGAACTCGCCGACCGGGGCTACTGGGAGAGCCGAGCAACTAAGGCAACTTTGGCGATGGTCGATCATCTGCTTGCGGTTGTGCGGGAGTTCGATACAGCATTGGAGTTGAAATACAACAAGTTCTACGTTGGGCTGGCCAAAGACGGCCAACCTCACAATTTCATCGTCTTCCGGCCGCGCAAGAACACACTCATACTATCCCTCCGGCTCCCACAGTCAGCAGAGGTTCAATCCCGACTGGAGGAGGCCGACCTCGAAACGCTGGAATACGACAGGCGAGAGGGCGGGTATCGCATTCGGCTCGGCGCCGACGATCTGGAAAAGCGGGGCGAAATCCTGCGGCAACTCATTGAGATGTCTTACAGGGGGCACAAGGATAAGTCGTAGGACATTTCGGCGAGACGGAGACGCTTGCCCTTGGGGGTTCCGCGGCTCGCAATTCTGCGGGGTGCGACAGACCAGCCAAAGTGGACAGCCGGACCCTATCGCGTTTACGGGTACTACACGCCTACCGAGTTCCTCCGAAGCATTTTCCGCCTATCGCATCCTCCCACGGCGTTGCCGTCCGCACCGCGCTCTCCTGAACAAAACGGCGTAGAATTGTTCTAGCCGGGTACCGCCTGAGCTAGCAACAAATGCAATCCGAAAACCTCCCCGCAGAGCAACCGCCGGCCGGTAGGACGGACCTCCCTGGGGAGGGCGGCGAAGCGACCCCCTCTATCGTTCCCCCTGCCGCGCCATTTCACGGAGCGCTCGCGAACACACCCATATTGCCGAGCGTCTACCCTGCTGAGGTATTTCACTACACGACCGTAGATGGTCTACGAGGTATTGTCGAAAGCGGAAAGATCTGGGCTACGGAAGTCGGTTATCTTAACGACGCTTCTGAATACGTGTACGCAAATGACATTGTTGCTTCCGTCGCGGCGGAACTCGGCGAGCGACTCGCCATGTTCGTCAACGTTGCCGAATTCCTGAGGATTGACCCCAAGGATAATCCCTTCCAGTGTTACATATTCTGCTTCTGCGAGGATGGCGATTTACTGAGTCAGTGGCGAACGTATGGACGCGAAGGGACCGGTTATGCCATCGGGTTCCGCTTAGACGCACTCCGCTCTCTTCCTTCTGGCTTCCTGGGCCCGCTGGTCGGGAAGATTGTCTACGACAGGAACGAACAAACCCAAGTAGTTCATACCTTTCTAAGCTCCACGTTAGGCCCAATTGTCGATACTGATATCGTGCGCGACAAATTCGCCCGGCTGATCGATGAGGTCGGCGACGCCGCGAGACGTGCGGCACCTGAAGAAGTGGCGCGCATTTTTGAGGAAAGGAAACCCGCAGTCATGCGGGAGATGTCGGGGCTAGTGGCGGCTCCGTTGAACGAGGCCATGATTCAGTCCTTGGCGGTTAGGGCGTTTCTGAAGTACCCGCGATTTTACGAAGAGCGGGAGTGGCGGTTAATGTTGGTCGGCGGCTCCAGGCATGCGGAGTCGTTCAGGTCTTCACGGGGACTTCTCGTGCCGTACCTTCCCGTGCACATGGGCGACCGGGGCTCGCTTCCAATCACGCGGATCGTCATCGGTCCAAGCCTACACCCAAACGAAGCGATGCGCTCATTAAAGCGATACCTAAACGCGAACGGGTTGTCGGCGGTGGACATCGAAGCCTCACCGATACCGTTACGGGCATAAATCCAATCAACCGCCGATGACGTGCGGCGAGAACCAAAGGGCGGTCGGACCGTGGTATTCCTGCCGGCTGGAGACGCAAGATCAGCGCGGTTCAGGCGTGTCGCGGCACCCGCCCAAAGAGGCCTTCCGTGACCTATCTATTCTTCTGCGATGAGAGCTACGATTCTCCAAAGTCAAAGCGAATTGCCGGCGCATCTCCGCTTGAGCCGAAGAGCTATGTGGTGGGTGGGTTTTTCGGAGATCCGAAAACGTGGGCGCGAGTAGAGCGCCTCTGGAGGGAGAAAAACAGGCGCGTGGGCGTTTCCAGGTTTCATGCATCACATTTAAATGCCGGAACCTACGAATTCGATGGACGCGGGAAGAATTGGCGACTCCGTTATAGCCGGGACGTCCTTCGAATTCTGAAACAACAGAAACGGAAACTGCATGGAGTCTCATGCGGCATCTACGTAGACGACTACCGGCGGATTATTAGCCAAGACGGACAGATCAAGATGGGGCATCCATATCTCATCTGCTTCAAGAGCATGATTGCCAGGGTTGGCGAGCAGATGTCACACCCTGAACTCGGATTCCGGCCGGAGGACCGGTTCACTGTCATACTTGATCGCAATCCGTTCGATACGGAAGCCGTCAAGATCTTTTATGGAATAAAGGATCATCCATCGTTTGCATACGGCTCGAAGCTTGAAGATTGCATTGCGGCGGATGCAGAAACATTTGTCGGGCTGCAAGTGGCGGATTTCGTAGCGTACGAGACGTTCCGCTTGATGCACGGCAAAAGGAACGGTACTACTGCCATTCGGCAAGCCTTAATCGGAATGTTCGGGACAACCGGATTCTTTGGGGACCTCTTCAACGATGAGGTGTTCGAACGCATCAAAGCGGATGTTGATTCGATGCCGGCCGCTCCGAACGGGTTTGTTATAGTACCTCATCCCTTTACGGAGGCGCAGAGCGGTTAACCGAATCGCAGGACGTCGCATTTTAGCGCACAAACACTCCGTCAGCGGAAGCCTATCTGATTCGCTTGGGTTTGTAAGATCATGTCGTACGTTACTACCTGGACATCGACCTCGCCGAGGCGTTGCATCAGCGTCTCATACTCCATCCGGTCAGGGTCCCTGCCGATCAAGACCGCCAGTTTCGAGTTGACGGGCACATATCCAAACGCCTTTAATACGCAATCCACATTGACAGGGTCCCGCAGGTAGCGGTCATAGTCCCGCACTTGGTCCATTGCCTGATGGACCTTAGCCGCAAGGCCGCGATGTAGGCGACGCCGATTTAGCAGCACTTCCGCCGGTCCCTTCAGTTCTAGTAGTCCAACATTCCCATGCTCTAGCAGGCTGCGGAAAAAGGGTACGGAGGGCCGAAAACCACCTAAATCTACTGGTGCCCAAACGTAGAATCAATCACTTGCAGGTGCTTGTTAGTACCATTCTGACCCCCTCAAGAGGGTTTTTCCGCAACCTGCTAGTGGGCCAAGGACAGGCAACAGCGCGAAATCCGGCTTATAGTTCCTGGGTCTGGCGAAGTTCGGCTTGTGCGAGACAGGGATTCCGAGCATAAGGTCCATCAGCAGGGCCGGGTGTTCTTCAAAAAATGCCTGCATTTCGGTCTCGTTGGCATTCCGGTCCAAGAGCTGCTGGAGCATCTCTATGTCGTAGCTGATTCCCTCGTTATCCCGCCTGACCGTGAGCCACCGCTTGTTGTTGCGGCAGTCCTTTGGCGCGTAGTAATAGGCGCTTTCCTCAATTGTGTCGTGTTTCTTGAGCGCAGGTCCAATTTGAGCATGGCCACGCTCAAAACGGATGAGTAGGCCCGCGTCTTGATAATCCCGGAGCAGGCGATCATAGTAGGTGTCAACACACTGTCGAATTCTGTCCAGGGCGAGAGACGGATACCGATTGCAGATCGGGGCAAGAATAGTAGCGAGGTTTTGGCCATAGTCTCTCGTTGAGTCGGACTCCATGGGGTTCACGAAGATAATGAATGGGATGCTCTTCCATTTACGGCCATCGCGCATCGCGCATTCTTCAGGTAGATTACGGACGGCATCCGCTAGCTTCAACGCCCTGAGCAATGGATATGTATATTCGGGTCTTCCCCACTCCATCAAGACTACGTTGACGTTAGCATCGCAGATGATGCCGTCCACAAGCGCCAGCGCACTTGAGATCTCAAAGTGCAGATAGCTAACTAAACGCTCGGGTGGCAGCAACTCGACAATTTGGTTTCGCTGCCTCCATTCCGATATCCGCTCTTCTGCGTCACTCAGCAACGGCCCTTCATCGATGGTCGTGTACAGCAGATTCACGTCCGGTCGGGAACTCCTCAATCCATCCGCGCCACGGTAGCGTAGCCGACCGCGTGGCGGTCCGCCTCAAGCTTTCCGATCTTCATGGGCATGAGCGTACCGCAAATCAGGACGGCAAGCGCGGCCAGTCGGGAATTGAGACCACCCTCAATTCTAAGCCTAAGGAGCGGGCATCAGCACTGCTTACCAAGTTCGCCTGGGCAGACGCGGTTCTCCGCGGCGGCGGTTCACGCGCGAGCACATCTGCCCAGAACGGTTGGGAGCCGACGCTGCTCCCGGGACGAAGCCGTCGTGATTAATGGCAATCCAATTACTCCCGAGAAGTCGGCTCATGACCGGCAAAGAGTCTCTTGCAACTCCTTCGTAGTTGGCATCGCCTGCGCGGATTCCCCACGGAAACGCCTGCGACCGTCGGTCAATACCCGATATGCCAAGAACAGTTCGCAAGCCTCTGTGCGCCGTACCCGTTCGCTAGTCTGGCGCCTCACTTTGCCCTTGCTTTCCCAGTCGAACGGAGTGATGAATGTGGTGCGCGGAAACGCGCAAGCCTTTGAACAGAAAGGATTAACCGTCATGAAAAGCCACGATACCAAGTTGACCGCCCAAGTCGCCGCCGTTGGGGAACAGGGCGCCACCGTTGCGCCGGTGAAGGTCACCTCGAAGAAAGACGCCAGGCCGAAGAAGGGCGCGCCCAAGACGCGGGAAAACGCCAAGCGCGGCAAGTCCAAGGCCCCCGCGCCCAAGAAAGCGGGTGGCGAGTCGGCGAAGGCACCGAGACCGGCCAAGGAACCGAGAATCCCGCGCGAGGGAAGCAAGATGGCCACGGTCATAGCGATGATCAGCAAGAAGGGCGGCGCCACCCTCGATGCGATTATGAAGGAGACGGGGTGGCAAGCGCACACTTGTCGCGGATTTATGTCCACGTTGACGCGCGGTACCGGCGTCGCGTTCACCAGCACCCGGCGCGAGTCCGACAAGGCGCGGGTGTACGAGGTGATGGGAGCAGTGAAGTGATACCGGATCTCGGATTAATAGTCGCGACCTACGCGATCTTCCAATGTGCTGCAGCGATGTGCCGCCCAGACGCCGCTTTCGAGTCGAACGGTCATAAAGCATCTGTCCGCATCTTTGGGCTGGTCTGCATCCTGGCAATCGTATTCCTTGCCATCGATCTGATCGCGGAAGGCGCTGCACTCTCCGCCATTCCGACTCGAGGTGTATTCCCACAACCCCACTAGTCACACTGAACCCCACCTCCGCCGCCCGGTCGCCGTACCGAGCGGCGTTCTTGCGTTTGGGGGCCGTAGCCGAAGGTGCAGTCCTCGCGGGCACGATGTGCTTGCCTGAGTGATTTATATTAGATTAAGAGGTCTGAAAGACCTGATCACGCGTGATGGGATTTTCGGGAGGCTGCGAGAGTGGTACGGGCACGCTCGCCAAGAATTTGCGCTATCAGAACGGATGGCGGTACGCAGCCGTGTCCTTGCGCAGTTCCAATGTGACGCACAACGAAATTCTCGTGGCGTCCCGCCGGTCGCGCTTCGGTACGGCGGTGGTGCGAGCAAGGCACCCGGCCAGAGACGAGCGAATGTTCCCTGACGGCTCGCTGCCTGGAGACCTTAAGCACGGGCGCGTCGTCATTGGCAGCACACCAGGTTCAATGGACAATGATCGCCAAGTTCCCAGACGGTAGCGTATCGAAACGGTCAGTACGCCGGAAGCCCGGCCGACGATCGACGCCGAATCGCCCTGAGGGTACTGTGGCGGCGGCATCCACCGAGCCTACGACCGCAAATCCAGATGAATTGCTAAGACGGATCGAAGAGGTTTGGCGCTCTCGCTTAGAGTTTCTCATTTCTGGTTTGAAGGTCATCGCCGGGAGTTCCACAAAGACCGGTTCCCGCAAGCACCAGCTCCGAAAGTATCGAGAATATAAAAAGTCCTTGGCCGAATGGATGGCCGAACTGACTACTGGACAACTTGCTGGAGTTCAGATCGCGGCCACCAGCATTCTTTCGCATCGGCACATCCTTGCTGTTTTTGAGGTACAAGCCGATTCATTGGCTGCGGCGGCGGGCGTGATCAAGACAGCAACGCGCGCTAGGGGACCATATACCCGGTTACCTGGCAGAGGCTACGTCTGGTTCGCGTCACGAAAACGCGCGGTGAGCGAGCGGGCCAACGATCCAGTAGACGCGCCCCTACTTCTTTCAGACGCCATCCGTGCGGCGCGAAATGACGACAGCTTCCTGGATGACTTTCTGAAGGAGGCCATCGGCAAGCCGGCCACCGTCAGGAACCTGGGGATGCTGGCGCGGGTATTGGCCCAACCAGGCGCCGGCACCGACGCCAAGCTCCAGGAAATCGCCAGGGACGGCGATCCCATTGGCGCGCTGGTTCGCCAAATCGCCATTCTCTCCTCACCCGGTGGCGCCGTGAGACTCAAGGCGATCAAGGGGCGGGCCGAGAAGCTTAGGAACCTTGTACCGGTTCTGGGCCAACGTCGCATACACCTGTCGAAGCTGGCCTGCACGGAATCTCCTGACCGGCCTGGCCTAATGCGATGTATTCCGTCGTGGCAGTTCGAATGGATCAAGCGCCGCGGGGGGGAGTACCAGACTCCAGAGGAATTCAACATTTGCAAGACGGTTTTTGCGGACGAGGCATGGCGCCGTGAGTTTGATGATTCGGCCCTTCGCGAGTGTTCGAACATTGGTTTGCGGAGTCGGGAATCTGATCGTGACTGCAACGTTTTGGAGTATGACTGTCTACAGAGGCAGGGCCTAACGACGGAAGAGATCGGGAAGGCGCTGTCATGGTCCGAACAGACGGTAACCAGTGTTGAGCGCTCCTGGAAGCGAAGAAGGGAGAGGGACACTGAACAGAGAGAATGGGAAGCCGATGTTGACCAGCAAAACGTTGAAGCCTCCGATTCTGATCTGGCGGAGCACCTCGTAGATCAGGGAGTGAATAGGGCGGCTGGACGGGCGCATGAAGGAAAGTTCCTATATGAAGATGCCCGCCACTTCCGCGCACAAATCAATTCCAACACCTGGGAATTTGAGCCAGCAGACTTGCTGAATGCGGCGGCCCAGTACACCAAAGACCTGGATATCGTCGCCCTTCTTCAGCAGTACTTCATCGAATACAAGACCGCCAAAGAGACGATAGCGTCACTTGGATGGACGCTGGATCGGTTCGACCGCACGCGTGTAGCGTGGGGGAGGGCCAGAAACGAAGTGTTCCGGAGAGTCCCGCTCTACAACTCACATAAGACCACTGGGATGTCCTCGGATCGAACCAGGCAGAACACCTTCACCAGTTTTCACTGCAATGCTTCGCATACGTGGAAAGAAGATCTTCTTTTCGATGAGATTGACGAATCTGGAAAACTGACGCTTTATGGGAGAAAGGGAGCCCGTAAACCGCACACCTTTAGCCACAGGGCGGCGGAGCCACTTAGTAACACACCTGTTTGCGCTCTATGCAGGTACCCCGCAGAGCTTGCGCGAAGAGTTCCGTTGCTACTTGGTGAGCACGTCTGCCGGCGCCCATCGGAAGTGATTCTGGGGCGTAAGCCGAACCTGGAGGAAGCGCCCAGCACCTTTCCGGTCGGATGGTTTGAACCGCCGCGCCCAGTGGAGGACGCCAATGGACCGACGATTCGTGGCAAATGCGAACTGATTTGGACGAAGGACGAGCTGATTGCGCTGTATTACCGTGTGTGGGGACCGGACTGGGCCCCTGCGCTGATCGCCAAAGCACCCAGCTGGCTCAAAGCAGGCACTAAGAGGGTTCCAGTGGTTTCGGCCGGATGGCAGGTCCAGGACGGCGGAGATCAACCCGTAAGCCTTTGATTCTACTAATGTTCAAAAGCCTACATTTTGCACTCGTACATATGAGGGAGCCCATGCGACGCGGTTTTTCGCACGACTGCCAATCGCGCGGTATTCCCGCGACACAAAGGGGCCGGGTAGGGTAGAACCTATCTGGCCTTTTCTGTTTCTGAATAACTTTCCAGAATCCACAACCAACAATGCAGAAAAGCCCGACCCCATCGCGGGGGGCCGGGCTCGATATTCCCGTGCAGACGACCGGCCCGGCGTTCTCGGGTCCGGAAGAGGCGCGGCCCGACGCGCCGAATCATCTAATCAAACTCAAGAGAACCGTCGAAAGGAAAGCGCCGGACGGACCCGGCGCTGAGGGGTGATGTCATGTCTAAAACTACAAAGGCCCGTGAGAAAGCAAAGCAGCATGACGCGGCAGAGGATCTGATTTTGCGACTGCTCGGCTTGCTCCTGGATTTCGGCAACTTCGATCCCTATTGGTTTTGCGTTAGCCAGGGGGACCTCCGCCCGGAGCACCTGCTGAGTGGTGGCAGAGTCTACAGCAGCGTGGTGGACGCCATCATCGAAGAATTAGCGGCGCACGCAGCCGCGTCTACGGGCGAGCGAGCGCGCCCCCAGACTGCACCTCCCCCGATCGCCGATGTTTTGCCGGCCACAACACGGCGGGAGGTGCCGAAATGATGGCCGATGTCATGACCGAGATCCCCATCGAGTTGAAGTCGTCCCCGCGATGGGTTGGGTGGCGGTACGAGGAGCGAAAGGGAAAGCCAACCAAGGTGCCGTACGACCCCCGCCGGGGTACCCGCGCTGCTTCGGATGACCCTAAGACTTGGTGCAGTTTCGAAGAGGCGGTACACGCACTTGAGAGCGGAACTAAGTATGCCGGTGCCGGCTTTATGCTCGGCGATGGCTGGACCGGAGTCGACCTGGACAAGTGTCGCAGCCCGGAAACGGGGGTGATAGAGGACTGGGCCGCCAAGATCATCGGTGAGATGGACAGTTATACGGAAATCAGCCCCTCGGGATTGGGGATCCACATACTGATCCGCGGGCACCTGCCGAAGGGCCGCAGGCGAAAGGGTCGGATCGAGATGTACGACTGCCTCCGTTACTTCACCATCACTGGAAAGATCGTTGGTGAACATAGGACCCCCAAAGACCGTCAGGCCGAGTTGGAAACCCTCCATGCGCGCATCTTCAGCAGTGGGGCTGGCACCCTTCTGGCCAAGGTGCCCGACGTGTCCGATATGAGGGGAACTGTTAGCGACGCTGATCACAAAGTGGATTGTTGTCCAGACGTGGGGCTGCTCATCCTGGACCCGAAAGCGAAGCCACCGTTTGAGAAATTCGATCTCCTCTGCGAGGTTGAGGCCAAGTTCAGGCTTTCCTGGGAGCACAAGCGCGGGGACTTTGATGACCAGAGCGCTTCCGTGTATGACCAAAGCTTGGCCAATTTTGCGGCGATGGCGGTCTGGACCGACCAAGAAATCACGGACCTGATCATCGCACATCGCCGCAAACATGGCGCTGACCTAAAGCTCCGCCAGGATTACTTTCGACGAACCATTACAGTAGCGCGGCAGGCCGCCGAGCCTATGATCCTCGATCAGCGAATTATGGAACTTGTCAATAGCGGCCCGAGCGGGAACAACTCGGGGCCAACCACCAGCGGCACCGACGCTGATTTCGGCAATCCCGCTGCCACTGAATCTGCTGGTGGAGACCAGAGACAGGAAGCCCAAGATCCGAAACCGCGCACGGCCGAGGATGGCCATGGGGCCGGTGGCATCCACCAGGACCAGGCGAATGGCGGCGCACGCCGCAGCACTCTCCTGGAGACGCTTTCAGCCCGGTTCAAAGTACCCATCAAGCGCATCGTAAAGTATACAGGCGAGCCGACCCAATACCGGCTGGAAACGGCTCTGGGCAGCGTGCAGTTGGGCGGGGTGGCCGGATTGATCAACCAGTCCAAGCTACGCATCAGTATAGCGGACGCGACCGGAAGGTACTTACCCCCCATCGAACCGGAGAACTGGCCATCTACAGCCCAGGCACTCCTGGACGCGTCGGAAGTGGTCGATCGAGGCGAAGATGCCACCTTGCGCGGCACCATCAGCCAGTGGCTACGCGCCTACTTGGCTGAGAAGTCGATTCATAACACCTTGGAGGAGGCTGACGAAGGCCGCGAACCCTTCCTGGACAGTGGCGACGTGGTCATCTTCAGCGGCGACTTGAAGTACTGGCTGCGGGTGCGCCAGAACGAGCGCGTTACTCAGGGAACGCTTACTGCAGACCTGCGGGCATTCGGTGCTAAACCCGAAACCTTTAAGCTGGTGAACCAGGGCGGGGATACCACCCGTTCCGGATGGCGACTGCCGGCGGGGCCGTGGATTCCACTTACGGTTTGAGGAACGACGTAGATAAATATATAGAGATTTCACGAAGAGGCGACGCCCTGAAATCGCCAAAGTCTTTATCTGTTTATCGTCCACAGGCTAAGTCATTGATAGTGCGACGAATACGTACGGCAAAGACTCTTTATCTGGCTTTATGACTTTATCTCCCATATTGAACGACTCGACCAACAACGGTGAGCAAGATCAGGCGGACGCCAACGAGACCCACATCTGGGGGCCGCCCGGCTGTGGAAAAACCACGTACGTCGGCAGGCAAGTCGCAAACGCCGTGGAGAAATTCGGGGCCGGCGCTGTACTTGTCACCAGCTTCACAAAGGCGGCGGCTACGGAACTGGTGATGAGGAAGCTGCCGCTCCACAAAGACCGTGTGGGAACGCTCCATTCCCATTGCTATCGCGCCTTGGACCACCCCATCATTGCCGAAAGCGAAATCCCGGACTGGAACCGCTATCACCCGGAGTTCCGCCTGTCCACCACCACCAGCGATGTGGAGGAGCCGGAGCCGGAGTTCACCGTGCACACCCACGGCGATCAGCTTTACGGCCAACTCCAGATTCTCCGGGCCAGAATGGAGCCGGAGAACCGCTGGCCGGCCGTCGTCCGCAGGTTCGCGGTGGCCTGGGAGGACTGGAAGCGCGAGCAGGGGTTGATGGACTTCACCGACTTGCTGGAAACGGCCTTGCATAACTACAAGATCGCGCCCGGCGAGCCGCAGGTTATCTTCGTGGATGAGGCACAGGACTTGAGTCGGCTACAACTGGCGCTGGTTCGCCAGTGGGGGCGTCAAGCCGATCACCTATTGCTGGCCGGTGATGACGACCAGGCAATTTTGACATTTGCGGGCTCCGACCCAGGGGCTCTGTTGGAGAAAGCTGGACCCGAGTTCTTCCGGCACGTGCTATCGCAGTCATATCGAGTCCCACGGGCGATCCACGCGCTCAGCCAAGCGTGGATCCAGCAGCTCACCACACGTGAACCCAAGGAGTATAAGCCCCGCGACCACGATGGTGAGATCCGATTGCTCCACAAGGGTACCTACAAATACCCAGAACCTATCGTCGACGACGCCGAGCACTACCTGGCGCGGGGAAAGACGGTGATGTTCTTGGCCCCCTGCAGCTACATGATCGACCCCCTGAAGCAAGTCCTCCGTAAACGTGGACTGCCTTTCTACAACCCATACCGTCGCAAGCGGTTCGACTGGAATCCGCTGCAACCACGGCAGAATGGCGCTTCACCAGCAGATCGGCTACTTTCATTTCTGAAGCCCCGGCCGGAGGGGTGCGACACGCTGTGGACCGGAGAAGACCTCCGACGATGGGCAGGCTGGCTGCTTGATGACGGAGTTCTTCGAGTCGGAGCCATGGAAGCCATTAAGAGGATCAGCCCCACCGTGGTGGTCACGATCGAAATGCTCGACGAATTATTGCAGCCCGACATCCTTGACCAGTTGGTGAGCATCGTTTCCGAGGAGCCCGTCGACAAGTGTGTTCAGTGGTGGCTGAATCACTTGAGCACAAAGAGACGCAAGCAGGCCGATTACTCAGCCCGGGTTGCCCTGCGCCACGGGATCAAAGCCCTAACCGACACTCCCCGCATCATTGTTGGGACTGGCCACAGCGTCAAAGGCGGTGAGGCTGATGTGGTGTACTTCTGCCCCGATCTGTCGGCAGCAGGGATGCAGCAATGGGAGGGCCGCCGAAAGGATCGCGATGCCGTGATCCGTCTGGGTTATGTCATGGCCACGCGGGCGCGCGAGACCTTGGTCATCTGTGAACCTGCCGCCGGCAACTACATGCCGCTGGCGAGTTTCGCTGCGAAGGTCCGCCGGGGCTGACGTCATTCTTTACGTCCGCGAAGTGCCGGCTTCGCAGGTGGCGGACACCGGCTATGAAAGCACCAGCGCGTTGGCGCAAACGCGGCACACGACGGACCGACAGTTAGTAAGTGGTAATAAGTAGCCACCAGCAACGCGGCGGGCGCACCGTGGGGCCGTGTGCGCGAAAGCCGAGGCAAAGAAAGCAAAGCCGGACAAAACACGGGTCCTCCCTGGGGCTCAGAGCCTGCCGGTCATGCGATAGCAGCGCCGCTCTATTTGACAGCATTTTCACGGGGTTTCAAAACAAGGTTTCAGGGGTTTCAGCTTGGTGGAAGCGACCCGCTGCGCCCTGCCAGAAGTGGGCGTTTCGTGACCCCTGCCTCGGAGTTTCAGAGTCACGGGGTTTCAACGCCAACCCCGTGGGGTTTTCCGCCGGCCAGGCGCAGGAAGGTGCAAGCAGGTTTTGCAAATCGAAGCCAATGACTATCAACCGACTTTTCGCTAGCGACAGCACCGCCCTTGACGAACACCTGGATCCGCTCCTCGAGATCCTGGCAGAACTTCTCGAAGAGCCCATCGGCCCGGCACAGTGCGCGGACGGTCAGGGAATCCGGACGGTGATCGCCGACTTGCGTTCTTCCGCAAACCGAGTGATTCATGGGGTTGTGAACCTTCCGAGAAAATTGGAGCTTCAACCATGCCAATAGCGATTTACGCCCGCGTTTCGACCGAAGAACAGCGCGAGCGTCAGAGCATCGAGACGCAGTACGAACTGGGCCAGAGCTTTTGCAAGGTGCAGAACCTTCCGGTCTACCGGGTGTACGGCGACAACGGCGTCAGCGGAACGATTCCCTTGGACCGGCGGCCGGAAGGGAGCCAGATATTCCGCGACGCCCGTTTGGGCAAGTTCGATGAACTGCTCGTCTACAAGCTGGATCGGCTGGCCCGCGACGCCCGCCTCACCCTGAACGCTGTAGCCGAACTGGAGAAGATGGGAGTGCGGGTCCGCTCGATGACCGAAAGCTTCGATACATCAACCGCGACCGGAAAGCTGATGATGACGATGTTGGCCGGCTTCGCGGCGCATGAGCACTCAGTCATCAAAGAGCGATCTCTCGATGGCACCAATCGTGTGGCCCATGCGGGCGCTTGGTTGGGTGGAATCGTTCCGTTCGGCTACCGCAAGACGGGTGAGAAGGCGACTGCGCGGCTGGTGGTCTCCGAGGACCCGATCCCCGACATGGATATCTCCGAAGCCGATGTCATTCGCATGATCTACCGAATGGCCGCGGTGGAACGCAGGTCGTGTTTCCAAATCGCCGCAAAGCTAAACGATCTTCGGGTGCCCTGCGCTTACCAGCGTGATGACCGACTGGTTCTTCGGGGCAAGCGCAGAGAACATACAACGGGCCTGTGGCGGCCTGGAAGGGTCCGTAATCTGATCGTCAGCACAACGTACAAAGGCGTCCACGAGTACGGGAAGCGCAGCCATACCAAGGGGCGGCAAACCATCGTGCGGGCAGTTCCGGCCATCGTTGACGAGAAGACTTGGGATCGGGCGCAGGCCAACCTCACGGCCCATCAGCTCTTCAGCAAGCGCGGAGCCAAGAACAACTACCTGTTGCGCGGGCTGATGAAGTGCAGCCTCTGCAATCTCACCTACATTGGAACTTCGACGCTGAGACCCAACGGCAAGAAACAGTTCGTCTACAAGTGCAATGGCAAGCACGGCGCTCGCGGCCTCTACGGCGCCAACGGCGAACGCTGCCCTTCCAAGTCAGTCAGGGGTGAGGAACTGGAAGAGATGGTTTGGGGCGATCTCCTGGAGTTCCTGCGCAAGCCAAGCGTGGTCATCGAACGCCTGCAAGCGCGGATGCGCGACGACGCCAACGACAGCGGCAAGGACCGGGACCGCCTGCGCCGGCTCCAAGACCGCCTGGAAGCGAAGGCTGACGAGCGGAACAAGATGGTCACCCTGCACCGGCGCGGGCGGCTGAGCGAAGCGGAACTTGATGGACAGTTGGAAGAGATCGACAAGGAGGCCGCGGGCCTGTCGGTTCAGATCGAAGAATTGGAGGCGAAGCTCAGTGGGACGGAGTCGAATCCAGCGGTGCTGGAGAGCGCCGAGGCCCTGCTCATGCGGCTACGGAAGCGGCTGGACCAGCCGTTGACGTTCGAGCGAAAGCGGCAACTGGTCGAGTTGTTGGTGGGCGGGATACGCATTGAAACGATTCGAGATGGCGCAAAAAACGAGAACGTTGTGACCGTGACGTACCGCTTCCCGAGTGCAGTTGATATCTGCACGGACAGGGGTTCATCGCCGCCACCAGCATGAAGCGCGAAGGGAAGCAGAGCGTCATGGTGGCGCGGGCGATGGTAACGGAGCCGTCTTCGAGCGGTTGCCGCAGCATCGCCAACACGTCGCGCGGGAATTCCGGGAACTCGTCGAGGAACAGGACGCCGTTGTGTGCCAGGCTCACTTCGCCCGGCCGCGGCATGCCGGCGCCGCCGCCGACCAGCCCCGCGTCGGAAATGCTGTGGTGCGGCGATCGGAACGGCCTCTCGTGCAGCAGGCCGCTGGAACCGCGCAGCAGACCCGCGATGCTGTGAATCTTCGTGGTTTCAATGGCCTCTTCGAAGGTGAGCGGCGGCAACACGCCCGCCAGACGCTTGGCGAGCATGGTCTTACCCGAGCCAGGTGGGCCGATCATGAGGACGTTGTGCGAGCCGGCCGCTGCCACTTCCAGGGCGCGCTTTGCCATGGTCTGGCCGCGGACGTCGCGGAAATCCGGCCCGAGCGTGGCGCCGGCCGCAGGCGTTTTGCCGTTGGCGCTCACCGGGAGGAATTCTTCCGGCCGGGCGAGCATGGCCACCACTTCGGCCAGATAGTGCACGCCGTAGACGTTGACGCCCTCCACCACCGCGGCCTCGGCCGCATTTTCCGCGGGCACAATCAGGTTGCGAATTCCCCGATCGCGCGCGCAGACCGCTACCGAGAGCGCGCCGCGTACCGGCCGCACGGCTCCATCGAGCGACAGCTCGCCCACCACGATATGGCTGTCCAGCCCTTTGATCGCGCCCATCGCGCCCAGAATGCCCAGCGCCACCGGCAGATCGAATCCGGCTCCCTCCTTGCGCACATTGGCTGGCGCCAGGTTGATCGTGAACTGCTTATTGGGATAGCCGAAGCCGGAATTGAAAAGCGCGCTCTTGATCCGCTCGCGGCTTTCGCGCACGGCGGTATCGGGCATGCCAACCATCACGGAATCGCGCGCGTTGCCCGACGAGAACATGTCGACTTCGACATCGATCAAATGAGCATCGATGCCATAGATGGCAGCGCTGCGCGTTTTAAACAGCGCCATTGAGGAAGGTCTTCGAAGCTCAGTATAGGTCATTGCACATGCGATTGCCGCGCGCGGCGGACACATCCTCGCGCCGGACACAGCGCGGCTGACAAAGATAACATTATCCGGAAACCCCAGTACTATAAGTTCTCCCCGGCCCAGGAACGTTAACTAAAGCACCTATCCCAGGCCCAACAAGTTGGTTTAACATTGACCCCACTATGACTAGCGATATCGGGTGCTCGGTAGACGATCGGGGCCTTCGGAGTTATGTTCCACACTTCCTGGCCTTCGTTGTGGTAGCTCTGCTCTTTCTCGGATGGGTCGTGTCCTCCGGTAAGTTTCAACGCCAGGTTGTGGCGGACGCCGCGCGCTCTCAAGCCGCGAAAAGTGCCGCCCAATCCCTGGCCTACTATGGGAACGGCGAGCTCAAGATCCTGGAGTTTTACGCCGAACCGCGGGCGGGAAGTCTGGGCTTGGTGTGCTATGGCGTCTCCAATGCTGCGGCCGTCACTATTGAGCCGGCCGTGGGCGCCACTTGGCCGTCCACCAGTCGATGTCTCGAAGCTGCACCGGCCAAAGACACCGAGTACAAACTAATCGCGCGCGACAGCGCCGGTCACCAACTGGTGCAGACCGCCCTTCTGCGGGTGCGCCGCTAGAACTCTCTTCAGCCGCGCCAGGCCGCCGTATGACACTATAGAGGGTCATGTGGCTGGGAATCGATATCGGTACCGGCGGCTCGCGCGCGCTTCTTGTGGATGAGCGCGGCGGCGTCCGCGCGGGCTTCACGGCGCCTCACGAAGAGATGTACATGCAGCGCCCGCTCTGGGCGGAGCAGCGACCCGAGAACTGGTGGGACGCTGCCGTCATCGCCATCCGCGGTGTGCTGGCACGCGGCCGCGTGGAGGGCTCGCAAGTGCGCGGCATCGGCCTCTCCGGCCAGATGCATGGCCTGGTGATCCTTGACGATGCCGGCTCCGTGATCCGTCCGTCGCTCATCTGGTGCGACCAGCGCAGCCAGCGACAGGTGGATTTCGTCAACGCCAAAGTCGGCCGGGAAAATGTGCTGCGGTACACCGCCAACCCGGTCCTGACCGGCTTCACGCTTCCCAAGCTGCTGTGGGTGCGCGACCATGAGCCGCAGAATTTCGAGCGGGTACGCAGGATGCTCCTGCCCAAGGACTACGTGCGCTTCCGCCTCACCGGCGAATTCGCCTCCGAAGTTTCGGACGCTTCCGGCACTGCGGTCTTCGATGTCGTCAACCGCCGCTGGTCGTTTGAGATGATGGATGCACTCTCGCTCGACCGTTCCATCCTTCCGTCGTGCCACGAATCAAGCGAGATCACCGGCCGCATCAGCCCGCAAGTTGCCGCGCTCACCGGTCTGGCCGCCGGTACGCCCGTGGTGGGCGGCGGTGGAGACCAGGCTGCGAGCGCGGTCGGCAACGGCATCGTCGAGCGAGGCATCGTCTCCTGCACGCTGGGCACTTCCGGCGTGGTCTTCGCTCACATGGAAAAGGTGGCGTACGATCCCGCCGGCCGCGTGCACACCTTCTGCCACGCCGTGCGCGACCGCTGGCACGTGATGGGCGTCACGCAAGGCGCCGGCCTCAGCCTGCAGTGGTTCCGCAACCAGCTCGCGCCGGGCGTGGAATACGACGCGCTCACGGCCGAAGCCGCGCAGTCTCCCGCCGGCGCGCAAGGCCTGTTCTGGCTGCCCTATCTCATGGGCGAGCGCACGCCGCACCTTGACGCCACCGCTCGCGGCGGTTGGATCGGCCTCACCAACAGCCACAAACGCGCCGATCTCATTCGCGCCATCATCGAAGGCGTCTCTTACAGCCAGCGCGATTGCCTGGACATCATCGAATCTCTGGGCGTCGCGGTGCACTCTGTGCGTGCTTCCGGTGGCGGCGCGCAGAGCCCGTTCTGGCGCCAACTGCTGGCCGACATCTTCGCCAAGCGCGTGGTGACGCTCGAAACCCAGGAAGGCTCCGCGTACGGAGCCGCCCTGCTGGCGCTGGCCGGCACCGGCGAATACGCTTCTGTTCCCGAAGTCTGCCGTGCCGCCGTGCGCGAAACCGAATCGGTTGCTCCGCGCCCGGAAGAATCCGCCTTCTACCAGAAAGCCCACCACGTCTATCAGGCCCTCTACCCGGCGCTCAAGCCGGTTTACAGCCAGATCGCCGCCCTCTAGGGAACTCGTGCATGCTTCTCTACGCGCTCGCGGTTTCGCTGTCGGCGTTCCTGCTGTTTGAAGTCCAGCCCATCATCGCCAAGATGATTCTGCCGTGGTTCGGCGGCACCTCCGCGGTCTGGACCACCTGCATGCTTTTCTTCCAGGTCGTGCTGTTGCTGGGGTACCTCTACGCGCACTGGCTCCACGAGAAACTGGCGCCCCGCAAACAGGCACTTCTGCATATCGCCGTCCTGGCGGCGAGCCTCGCCACGCTGCCCATTCTTCCCAATCCAGCCTGGAAAGCGGTCGATGTCGCTCATCCCTCCGAGCGCATTCTGTTGCTGCTCGCCATCACCATCGGGCTGCCCTATTTTCTACTTTCCTCCACTAGCCCACTCCTGCAGGCCTGGTATGCGCGGCGCAACCGCGGCGGCCTGCCATACCGCCTGTTCGCGCTTTCGAACGCCGCGTCCATGCTGGCGCTTCTCACCTATCCGCTGCTGGTGGAACCCAACCTCCCCACGCGCCTGCAAGGCTACGCCTGGTCGGCGGCGTATGCCTGCTTCGCTGTCCTGTGCGCCCTTACTGCCTGGCGATCTTCCGGTGAGGCCGCCGCCGCGGCATCGCCCGAAGGCGCCGGGACGGTCGAGCCGCCGCCCTCATGGACCGCTCGCTTGCTCTGGCTCGGTCTGGCGGCCAGCGCCTCGGTGCTGCTGCTCGCCGTCACCACGCACCTCACGCAGGATATCGCCGCGATTCCGTTCCTCTGGATTCTGCCGCTCAGTATTTACCTGTTGAGCTTCATCATCTGCTTCGAATCGCCGGGCGCGTATCGCCGTATCATTTTTCTACCGCTGCTGCTGGCGGCCCTGGCATTCTTTGCCTACCGGCTGTGGCCCTACCATGCCGCCATGCAGATGCGCGCCGCCATCGCATTGTGTGGCGCGGCCCTGTTTGTCTGCTGCATGGTGTGTCACGGCGAACTGGTGCGCCTCAAACCGGACCCGCGCCACCTTACCGGTTTTTATGTCACCGTAGCCCTGGGCGGCGCGTGCGGCGGGCTGTTCGTAAGCCTGCTGGCCCCCAACCTGTTTGATGCCTTCGATGAGTTTCCCATCGGTCTCGCGCTGTGCGCCGTGCTGGTCTTCCGGGCGCTGGCGCCGGAACTGCGCCGGTATGGCGTGGCCCGGCAGCGCTGGGGAGTCGGCGCCCTCGCCGTCGTGCTGTGCTGCTATCTCGCGGTGCTGGCGCACCTCATGCAGGAAATGGTGGGCGGCTACCGCCTGGTGGTGCGCAATTTCTATGGCCAGCTCAAAGTGCAGGATATGGGAGACCGCGCCGACGAATTCTCGAGCCGCACGCTGGTCCACGGCACCATCAACCACGGCTCGCAGTTCTTCAACGAGGTCTATCGCCACGAGCCCGTCACCTACTTTTGCCCGCAGTCGGGCATTGGCCGCGCCATGCACGCACAGCAGGGCGCGCCCCGCCGCATCGGAATCCTGGGCCTCGGCTGCGGAACCCTCGCTGCTTATGGCCGTCCCGGTGATTTGATTCGGATCTATGAAATCAACCCGCTAGTCCTCGAGATCGCGAACCGCGACTTCACTTATCTCCGCGACACCCGCGCCACGGTAGAGATCGCCATGGGAGACGGTCGCCTGGCGCTCGAAGCCGAGCCCAGCCAGCGCTTCGACCTGCTGGTGATGGACGCTTTCTCCGGCGATTCCGTGCCCGTCCACCTCATCACTTCGGAAGCGTTCCGCGCCTACTTCCGTCACCTGAAGCCCGATGGCATTCTGGCCGTCAACATGACCAACAGCTATCTCGACCTGGAACCCGTGATGGAACGTGCAGCCGCGTCGCTCGGCAAAGCCGCCTATGCCTATCAGTTCGAACCCGATTTGGGCGACAATATCTGCTTTTCCTGCTCCTGGGCATTGATTATGGATCGCGTCACCATGGCCGCTCACCCGGGGCTGGAGCACGGAGGGACGCTGCTCGAGCCGCATCCCAAGTTTCGCACCTGGACCGACGACTTCTCGAACATGTTCGGCATTCTGAAGTGAGCGCCGCAGGCGCCTAATTTGTTTTTGCCGTTTGGATCTTGGCGAAGTACAGGCCTACCGCGCGGTCGATGTTTGTCCGCGTCATGCGCGCCGGTCTGCCTTCGTACTCGCTGATGGCTTTGACCAGCTTGTACATGTCCATCGGGTAACAGGCTCGCAGGAATTCGGCGCCGGCCGCCGCGCAACGCTCGCGCAGGTATTCCGCGCAACCCGGCTCGCACGGCACTTGGTTGATCTGAATCACCCGCTGGAAGATCTGGTCGAATACCTCCGGGCTGACGTTGTCCACCAGCACTTTGGTCTGGATGCGGCGCAGGAAGGCCTCATCCGCCAGATCGTGCGGATTCAGGTTGGTCGAAAACACCACCATCAGCTCGAATGGCACCTGGAACTTCATCCCCGAAGCCAGGGTCAGATAGTCCACACGCCGGTCCAATGGCACAATCCACCGATTCAGAAGTTCGCGCGGAGAAAGCACCTGCCGCCCGAAATCGTCGATGATCAGAATCCCGTTATTCGCCTTCATCTGGAAGGGCGAAATAAAACACCGCGTAGCTTCGTCCAGCCGCAGCTCCAACATTGCCGCCGAAAGCTCGCCGCCCACCGTGATGCAGGGCCGCTCGCATACCACCCAGCGCGGGTCGAGCAGTTCCTCGCTGTGCTTCGCCATTCGATGCACAACAGGGTCGAACAGCGTAATGATGTGCCCGTCCACCTCCACGGCGTAGGGCACCAGCACCGTATCCTTATATATCCGTAGAATTCGCTCGGCGATCGAGGTCTTGCCGTTGCCAGTTCCGCCGTACAGGAACAGCGACTGGTGGCTGATCAGCGATGGGCCCAGGGAATCCAGCAAACTGTCCGGCAGCACCAGGTCGTCGAATGCCTGCCGCAGGCTCTCACGGCTCAGCCGCACGTGCGCAGTCTGTGCCTTCACCACTTGATGGTATTGCTGGATGGATACCGGCGCCGGTCCCACATATTGGCACACTTCATTCCGCGCCGTGGCCAGCGTGCGCCCGCCGGTGGTGAGTGAGAAGGCGTAGTCGCCGTTTCCCACCATGCCCTTCACTTCCAGGATGTGCTGCTGCCGGAAACTGTGGAACATGACCTCCAGGATCGGGAAAGAGAGCTTCAACGTCTCGTGCAACATCCCCAGCGTGCCCGAGCCATGCAGCCAGAGGTAGCGCAGGATCAGATCGGAAACCAGCGAGCGCGAGATGCCCAAGTCTTCCAGCCGGTCTGGTATAGTCGGACGGACGTTCTGCACTTCGGGCTGCACGAGGTTTGCAGTGGCGGGACTCATAAGATTTCGAACGCGGTGCTACCCGGCCTAAACCGGCAGCCGAATTGAACTATACAAGAGAAGTCTCAAAGCTACCAGTACTCCATTGGTTAACGTTCTTTTTGGAAACCGGTATATACCGGCTTTAGTGGTGGTGCCCGTGGTGCGTCTCGCGCTCCACAGGAATGGCGCATCCACTTTCGGAAATGGCGCAGCTCACGTGCTCGAATTGCATGGTGGTGTGATGGATATGGAAACTCTCTGCCAGCATGCCGTTCAGTTCGCGCAGAATGCTGTCGCTGGCCGATGGCGGAACGTCTTCGATCAGAACGTGGCAACTCAACGCGTGCGCGTTCGAGCCGAGGCTCCAGATGTGCAGGTCGTGGACTCCCAGCACTCCCTGTGTCGCGCGCATGACCGCCGCCACATGGTCCAGCCGGATGCCCTTGGGCAGTCCCTCCAGCAGAATGTTCAACGACTCCCGGATGATGTCCCAGGCCGTCCATACAATCAGCACGCCGATCAGGATCGATAGGATTGGGTCCACCTCTACCCACCCCGTGCGACGGATGATCACGGCGCCGGCGATGATGGCAATCGATCCCAGCGCGTCTCCCAGCATGTGGACGAACGCGCCGCGGATATTCAGATCGCCGCGGCTGGCTCTCCGCAATGCCAGCATGATGCCGCCATTCATCACCAGTCCCAGCGCCGCCACCGCCATCATGACGTTTTCCTGCACGGCCGCCGGATGGCGCAACCGCAGCGCGCTTTCATAGAAGATCCACACCGAGAGCGCCACCAGGGTAAGAGCGTTCAGAAAGGCCGAAAGTACGCTGGCCCGATGATAACCGTAGGTCTTGGTTTCGTCCGCCGGTTTGGATTGCAGGTAAAAGCCGAACCACGCCAGCAGCAACGCCAGCGCGTCCGTGAAATTGTGCCCCGCGTCGGAAATCAGAGCCAGGGAGTGCGCCCGCACGCCCGCAAAAAGCTCCACCAGAACGAACGCGGAGGTAGCCACCAGCGACCATCGGAGGACGCTCCCGGTCGCCGGGCCGTGGCTATGCGTGTGGCTGTGGGAGTGCAATTGCGCTGCTCTCCTCTATTTTAGCGCGGCACCTTACTGCACCGTCACCCAGTACGGCATCACCCGCAACATCCCGCCCTTCATCCATGCGTGGAATGGCACGCGGCCGAATATCTGCGCCAGCCTGGTTTGGAGCGGATCGTCCGTTCCGCGCCGCAACAGCACATCCACAATGCTTCGCCGCGACGGGTACATCACAAGGTTCACGCGCTCGGCCGCGGGAATCTTGGCCTTCTGTTTCACCAGGTCGATAGCCGTGTCGAGGCCGCCGAGCGCGTCCACCAGGCCGCGCTCCTTGGCCTGGTCGCCCAACCACACGCGGCCCTGTGCCAGAGCTTCGATCTGGTCGAAGCTCCGATGCCGCGCGCTCGCCACCCTGTTCACAAAGTCCCGATAGCTCTCGTCGACGCCCCGCCGCAGCATTTCGCGTTCCTCCGGCGTCAGCGGCGTGTAATCGGATTCCACGTCCGCGTGCTTTCCGCGCTGCACGGCATCCTTGGTGATGCCCAGCTTGTCATACAGTCCATGCAGATTGGGCTTGCCGAAGACCACCCCGATGGAGCCCGTCTCGGTCTGCGGATACGCCACAATTGGGTCGCCCGTCATCGCCATATCGTAGCCGCCCGACGCCGCCACGTCCGACATCGAAATCACCATCGGCTTCTTTCGGCTCAGTAAGCTCATCTCCCGCCACATTTCGTCGGAAGCCACCTCCTCGCCGCCGGGCGAATCGATCCGCACGATCACTCCCTGAATGGTCGCGTCGTTCCGCACCTTCCGCAGCAGTTTGTTGAACCCGTATGAGGTAAGGTTGCTCTCATCCGCGCCGTTATCGCCGGCGTTGCCGCGCACGATGTCGCCTTCCGCCACCACCAGCGCAATCCGGCTCTTGCCGCTCAGCCCCACCGCCTCCGCCGGCACTTTGAGGTAATCGTCCAAAGCCACCTTGTGCGGCTCGCCGCTTTTGAGCCGGTCTTTCAGTTCGCCCCACATCTCGTCTTCATACTTCAGCGCATCCACCAGGCCGGCATCTTGCGCTTGCGTGGCCGTGAACGGCCCCTGGTCGATGATGCTTCTGACTTCTTCCGGAGTCTTCTTGCGCCCCGCCGCGATCTTCGCCACTACGTTGCCGTAGAGGTCGTCCACCAGGAGGTTCATCACGTCGCGTGTTTCCGCGCTCATATCGGAGCGCGTGAACATGTCGCCGTAATCTTTGTACTTGCCGGCGTGCTCCACTTCCACCACCACGCCCAGCTTGTCCAAGGTCTTCTTGAAGAACATCAGCTCAGCGCGCATTCCCCTCACCATCACCAGATCCGAACCGCCCAGGTAAATGCGATCGGCCGCCGTGGCCAGGTAATACTCGCGCGATCCCGGCTTCCGCAGGTAAGCGTAAACCGGCTTGCCCGACTTCCGGAACTGGTCGAGATCCCCGCGCATTTCTTCCAGCTTCGCCCAGCCGGCCGAGAGCCTTTCCGGCTCCAGCACCACCGCTTTGATATGCGGATCCGCGGCGGCCTTGCGTAGCGTCATCCAAAAGCCGGTGACGGTCAACCCCGGCCCATCGCCTCCCAGGAACGCGGGCATCTCCACGGGCGGCTTCTCCGGAATCTCGCCCTGCAGACGCAGCACCAGCACCGAATTGTCGGCGATATCCGGTGGCCTGTCGCGAAACCGCCACGCTGCGAAGAAGATCAGCACCACCGTCAGGAACACCAGCAGCAAGCCGGTCAGCAAACCCAATAAGAACTTGCCCATCCTTTACGCCTCCGGACCCTTGCGCAGTGCCCGCAAGTCGATCCCCAGTGCCTGGCACTTCTTATATAAGTGGCTCCGCTCCAACCCCAGCGCCCGCGCCGTGTCGGTCATTCGCTGATTGTGCCGCTTCAACTCCGCCAGCAACTGTTCCCGCTCGAACGCATCCACCCTCTGCGCCAGCGTGCCCTCTTGAGGCAAACCGTGTGGCGCATTCCCGGCCGGTCCTTCCGCGCTGGCCGGCAGCGCCATGCGTACGGTGGCCGCGTCCACAGGCCCATCCGCCAGCAGCAGCAACCGCTCCACCATGTTGCGCAACTCCCGCACGTTTCCGGGCCACGAGTAGCGTTGTAACTCCGCGATCGCGTTCGCCTCAAACGGTTTTGGTTTCCAGCCGTTGAACTCCGCCACCTGCACTGCGAAGTGCGCCACCAGCGCTGGAATATCTTCCACTCGTTCGCGCAGCGGCGGCAGCGCCAGCGGGTACACGAAGATTCTGTGGTAGAGGTCCTGCCGGAATCCACCCGCCTTCACCAGTTTGTCCAGGTCGCGGTGCGTTGCCACCACCACCCGCACGTCCACCGGAATCGCGCGGTCTCCGCCCACGCGCTCCACCTGCCGCTCTTCCAGCACGCGCAGCAGTTTGGCCTGCATCACCATCGGCATGTCGCCGATCTCGTCCAGGAATAGCGTCCCCTTGTTGGCTTGTTCGAACTTGCCGATGTGCCGCGACGCCGCGCCCGTGAACGACCCTTTCTCATGCCCGAACAGCTCCGATTCGATCAACTCTCCCGGCACCGCCGCGCAGTTCAGCGTGACGAACGGCCCGCCGCGCCGCGCGCTGCGTTCATGCAGCGCCCGCGCAATCAGCTCTTTTCCCGTCCCGGTTTCGCCCAGAATACAAATGCGCGCCTCGCTCGCCGCCACCCGGTCCACTTGGGCCATCACCCGCCGCATGGCTTCTCCCGAATGCACAATCTCATGGTTGCCGACGCGCCGCCGCAACTGGCGATTCTCTTCTTCCAGGCGCTTCAGCTTGAGCACATTGTCGACGGTGAGCAGCAACTTCTCCGTGGAAAGCGGCTTCTCCAAAAAGTCGATCGCCCCCAGCCGTGTGGCCCGCACCGCCATCTCGATGTTGGCTTGTCCCGAAATCATCACCACCGGCAGCGTGATGCCCAACCCGCGCAACTCTTCGAGCAGCGTGAGCCCGTCCTTGCCCGGCATCACCACGTCCGACAGCATCATATCGAACGCCTGCGCTTTTACCAGTTCGAGCGCGCGCCCCGCGTTATCGCACACGGTCGCCTCGTGCCCCGCGAGGCGAAACGCCCGTGCCAGCGACGCCAGCGTATTCGCATCGTCATCGACAATCAGCAAATGGGCCAAATTTGAGGGTACCAAGTGGCGACATGCTTTAGCTTGTCGCTCCCCAGTGCTAAGATGACTCACCATGAAGCGCCTTCTCGTCTTCCTCACATTCGCCTGCGTATTCATCCTCCTCGCGCAAACCCAGGAGGCCCGCATCCCCGTCAA
>PLZX01000204.1:29204-84466 GCA_003152325.1 Bryobacterales bacterium
GTGATGGGCCGCCCGCCGCACGATCCCAAGGATCCGAAAGGCGTCGACGAAACCACCGACGCCTGGGACACCGTCGACTGGCTCATCAAGAATATCCCCAACAACAACGGCCGCGCCGGCATCGCTGGAACCTCCTACGACGGGTGGACCGCCGTGATGGCCGCGCTCGACCCGCATCCCGCGCTCAAAGCCGTCATCGAGCAAGCTTCCCCCGCCGACCAGTTCCTCGGCGACGATTTCCATCACAACGGCACTTTCCGCCTCAGTTACGGCTTCGAATACGCCGCCCTCCTCGAAACCACCTCCGAAGAGAACTACCATTTCCCGTTCGACCGCGCCGACACCTACGATTGGTATCTCGCGCTCGGCCCGCTTGCGAACGCCGACGAAAAGTATTTCCACGGCAAGCTTCCCACCTGGGAAGATTTCACGCGCCACCCCAACTACGATGCCTTCTGGCAGCGCCTGGCCTTCGCGCCTTATCTCAACGCCGTCAAGGTTCCCATCATGCACGTCGCCGGCTGGTGGGACCAGGAGGATTTCTACGGCCCGCAGCGCATCTACGCCGGCCTGGAGCCGCACGATACCGGGCATTTCAATTACTTCGTCGCCGGCCCCTGGAATCACGGCGGCTGGAACGGCCTGGGCCATCGCCTCGGCGCGATCGACTTCGGCTCCGACACCGGCGCGTATTACCGCGACAACATTTTCCAACCCTGGTTCGACTACTGGCTCCGCGGCCAGGGCGAACTCCACCAGGCCGAAGCCACCACTTTCGAAACCGGCACGAATCAATGGAAGCAATACGACGCCTGGCCGCCCACTCAGGGCGTCGATTCACGCCGCCTGTATTTCCGCGACTCCCGCCGCCTGTCCTTCGACGCCCCCACCGCTGAAGCCGCCGCGTATGACGAATACGTCAGCGATCCCGCCAATCCCGTCCCGTACCGCCCGCGCCCCATTCCGCCCGTTTATCCAGGCCCGGACTGGCCCGTCTGGCTGGTGCAAGACCAGCGCTTCGTCGATCGCCGACCCGACGTTCTCTCCTGGCAGACCGACGCGCTCGCCGACCCGATCCACATCGCCGGCGACATCGTCACCGAACTCTACGCCTCCACTACCGGCACCGACGCCGATTGGGCCGTCAAGTTGATCGACGTCTACCCCGAGGACGCCGCAGACGATCCAACCACGCATACTCGCCTGGCCGGCTTCGAGCTGATCATCGCCGACGAAATCCTGCGCGCCCGTTTCCGCGACAGCTTCGAGCGCCCCGAGCCCGTCCCCGCGAACAAAGTCCTGAAATACGCGATCGACCTCCATACCAACGCGCACGCGTTTCTAAAGGGCCATCGCATCATGGTGCAGGTGCAAAGCACGTGGTTCCCGGTCTACGACCGCAACCCGCAGAAATACATCCCCAACATTTGGGAAGCCCACGCCGCGGATTACGCGAAAGCCACCCAGCGCATCTACCGCGCGCCGAAGACGCCCAGCGCCGTAGTGCTGCCGGTGATGAAGTAGGACCGGCATCCTTGCCGGTCCTGGTCCTGGGCACCGTCGGACCGGCCATCATCACTTCTGGCCCGCTCCGCTTAATGCCACTTCCATCCATGGAGCAATCGGCTGGGTTGCTCGAAGCCATCCAGTATCCAGATGTCGCGCTTGAGGGCCCTCACTGAGACGACGGCCCTGTTCCCATCGGGGTGAAGACACATGTCGCTGATATCGGCCTCCGGCAACAGGTTCAGGCTGACCCGTTTCCTCTCCACGCCGGCCGGAACGCTGAGACTGGCAAGCTCCCAATGTCGGTCCGCGGCGCGGCGGATGAGGTAGAGTGTGGCTCCATCTTTGGACAAAGCGAAGGCGGCAGAGGGCGGGTGCAGTAAGCGCGGCGTCCCGCCGTCCGGCGAAACCAGATGGACGCCTTCTTGATCCTGATAGAAGATCCACTCTCCCGAAGGCGACCATTCGAGCCAGCTTGCGGAGCCTCCGCCATCACATAAGTGTACCGGCCGTCCGCCGCCGCCTGAAGGCGCTTTAGCGATCTCCCATTTCTGTTTCATGAAGCGCGTGTACACAATCCAGTTGCCGTCAGGCGACCAGGCGGGTGCGTGTTGGTCCGAGCTCTCCCGCTCCAGCGGCACTTCGGGGCCCCCCGACATATTCGAAAGCCACACGGCATGCCGGTCCGCCAGTCTCACGTATGCGAGCCTCTGGCCATCGGGTGAGAACCGCGGCTGGGCTTTATCGAGGTGTCCTTCGGCAAGGCCTTGTACGATCGGCCTGGCCCAGCCTTCCCCAACACTCCGCAGCCAGATGCCAGGGAGGCCGGCTGCGTTGCTCACATACGCATACTGCCGCCCCGAGGGCGACCAGGACGCACTGTGTTCCTGACGGGCTGTGGCCAACAGCGGCGACACCTTCGACCCATCCAGCGAAATCTCCGCCAAGTCGTATTCGTCGCCTCCGCTAGTAAAGGCGATCTTTGCGCCATCGGGCGACACGGCCGGTTCGCTTTCTTCGCCCGTGCCCGTGGTGATGGGCTGGATCTCCCCGGAATCGGTGTCTACGAGATAAACATGACTGCCGGTTCCCGGTGTCTGTTCGGCGGAGAACAGGCAATGCCGGTTATCACTGGTCCAATTGACGGACATCCCGCGGAATCCAGTCCTGATTTGCACTTTCAAGGGTACGCGCCGGGGAGTGCCGTTGGGAAATGGAATGATCCAGAGCTCCTGATGGCTGTCGACGCCAATCGCGGGTACCACGGCGGCCAGCAGTTTGGTTCCATCAGGTGAGAACCGCACCCCATCGCTAAACCGAAAACTCGCCGGGAAGGGCGGCCTTTTATACGCCTCCGGATTTCCGTTCGCCAGGGAAAGCAGGTACAGGGTGTCGAGGGAACCTTCAGGGCGGAAAAACGCCAGGGTCTTCCCGTCGGGAGAGATGCTCGCTGGATCGTGCATGGTGGATATGTTTGGAACCACTAGTTGCGGCGCGCCGCCGGCCGCCCCCACCGACCACAGGCTGGCCTTCGCCCGATAGTAGATGCGCGTTCCGTCCGAAGACCAGAACGGATCGGAGCAAGTCGCCCCGGACCGGGTGATTTTTGCCGGCACAGAGGAGTTCACACTGCGCGTGAACACCTGGCCGATGCCGTCGTTGACCCCGACGTAAGCCAGACTCTTCCCGTCCGGAGACCACGCCGGCTGCATTTCGTCGATGGCTTCCGTGGCAAAAGGCGTGAAGCGGTACGGGGTCTGCGAGGCGGTGGGCAAGCCCACGAGCACGAGGAGAAAAGCGGCCACGATGCCTGCTGCTGCGAGCAACACCGCCATGCGCCGTCTGCGACCCGGCGGCGGCGCCGTCATGGCGGGTTTGATGGTGGAGAGTTCGGACAGGTGATCGCGCAGGTCGCGGATCTGGTGATGCAAGTCGGCGGTCGCCGCGTACCGCCGGCCCGGTTCCTTAGCCAGGCAGCGCTCGATGATCCAGCCCAAGGGCGCCGGAATCTGCGGATTGATGGTCGCCACCGGCGCCGGGTCTTCTCTCACGATAGCCGCCAGGGTTGACACTCGGTCCGCGCGCTGGAACGGCCGTTTGCCCGTCGCCATCTCGTATAGGATCGTGCCCAGGGAAAACTGGTCGCAGCGGAAATCTACCGATTCTCCCTTGGCTTGTTCGGGGCTCATATAGGCAATCGTCCCCACGATCAATCCGGGGCTGGTGAGGAGATCGGAAAACGTCCTGGTCTCCTCCTCCTGCGCTTGTGGAAGGACGGCCTTAGCCAAGCCGAAATCCAGGATTTTCACCCGGCCGTCCGGGAGCACGAAGAGATTCTCAGGCTTCAGATCGCGATGCGTGATGCCCGCCGCGTGCGCGGCCGCCAGTCCGTCGGTAACCTGGACGGCGATATCGAGCAGCCTGGGCACGGTGAGTGGGCCGCTCTTCAGTACGGCAGCTAGCGGCTCGCCCTGAAGCAACTCCGAGACGATGTAAGGCAACCCCCCGCCCTCGTCGCCGATATCGTGGACGGTAATGATATTAGGGTGATTTAGACCGCTGGCAGCGCGGGCCTCGATCTCGAACCGTCGCCGCCCATCGGGCGAATGAAGGGCCTCGGTCCGCAAAATCTTAATCGCGACCTCGCGCCCGAGTCGCGTGTCGCGAGCGCGATAGACCTCGCCCATCCCGCCCGCACCGAGCGGTGCCAGGACTTCATAAGGGCCCAGCCGGTCTCCAGCCAAAAGAGGCATATCAATACGGTTCCCCAATTGTAGTTCAAGAGCGACGATCGGCAACGTAACGAAACCGGCGGCCAGTATTCCGCCTCTCGCTGGCGCAACCGCACGGAGATTTCGTCCTGTGCGACAATACGGCTTAAAATCACAGGCCCACCATGTCCGACACCGCGGCCGTTTCAATCCAGGGACTCACTAAGCAGTACGGCAAACTCAAAGCCGTAAACAATCTCCACCTGGACGTCGCTCCCGGCGAAATCCTCGGCTTTCTCGGACTCAACGGCGCCGGTAAGACCACCACCATCCGCATTCTGCTCGACCTCCTGCGGCCGACCGGCGGGCAGGCTTTCATCTTCGGACACGATTGCCAGCGCGAGGGGCTGCATGCGCGGGCCAACATCGGCTACCTGCCCGGCGAGATGGGCATTTATTCCGATCTCACCGGCCTTGCGGTGCTCGATCTCCTCGCCGGACTCAGCGGACGGCCCGTCGATCGCAACCGGCGGCGCGAACTCCAGGAGCGGCTGGGCCTGCCCGATAGCGACCTGCGCAGAACCCTGCGTGAGTACTCCACCGGCATGAAGCGCAAACTCGGGCTCATTCAGGCTTTTCAAGCCGACCCGGTTCTGCTGCTTCTCGACGAACCCACCGAGGGGCTCGATCCGCTGATGCAGGAGGCCTTCTACACGCTGATCGCGGAGACCAAGCGGCGCGGTGCTACCGTCTTCATGTCGTCGCACGTGCTCTCGGAAGTTGACCGCATCTGCGATCGCATCGCCCTGCTGCGCAAAGGCGAACTCGTGCTGCTTCGCTCGGTGGAGGAAATCCGCCGGCTCGCCTCCCGCCGCGTGCGGGTGCATCTGGCGGAGGACGGGTCTCCGCCGCCGGCGCTTCCGCCCGGCGTACAAGTCATCGAGACCGCGCCGCGCTTGTGGACCTTCAAAGTGGAAGGCTTCCTGGGACCGCTCCTGGAAACCCTGCGCGCTTTCCCGGTTGAAGATTTCGAAGTAGTCGAACCGAAACTCGAGGATGTCGTCATGCAGTACTATCGCGAGGATCGCCCATGAGCGGCCGCCCGTCTTTCCTCTTGCTCGCCTATTCACTGAAGCGCATGCGAACCATCCTGCTCACCATGGGCGTTTTGCTCTGCGCTTTTCAGATCCTGATGGTGGCGGTTGCCCGGGCGGTCGAGCGCTCTGGCACATTCGCGCAACTCAGCGTACTGATTCCTCCCTTCGTGCGCGAGTTATTGGGCCCTTCGATCGCCATGTTCCTGTCTTTCGCCGGCATCGTCTGTCTGGGATATTTCCATGTGGCCGTAATGGGCTCTCTCGTGGGACTCTCCATCGCGGTGGCAACCGTGCCGGCCTCCGAAGTCGAGACCGGCTTCATGGATTTGATCCTCTCTCGCCCGCTCGCCCGTCACTGGATCGTCACCCGCAGCATCATCGCGGCCGTCCTGTCGATCGCGCTGGTGTTGGGACTAATGGTGCTGGGAACATGGATCGGGCTTGAGACGCTGGCCCCCAGCGGCGCTGCCCGGCCTTCCGTGAGTCTGATCGGTTCGCTGGCGCTGAATCTGGGCTTGCTGTTGCTGTGCTGGAGCGCCGTAGCGCTGGCCATCGCTGCCGCGGCACGCCGTCGCAGTGTCGCGGGCGCATCGGCCGGAGTGCTGGCGCTCGTGGCTTTCCTCCTCGATTATCTCGGCCGTCTCTGGCTGCCCCTTGAATCCCTGGCGCGGCTTTCACCGTTTCGTTACTTCAGCCCGCTTGACCTGATGATGGGCGGACGCCTTCCGCTGAAGAATGTTGCCGTGCTCTTGGGGATCACGCTCGTGGGCTTCCTGGCCGCGTATGTGTTGTTCTCCCGCCGGGATATATCGCACTGAGAAGCTGTGAAGAAATCGGTTGGCAGGCGGAAGCGCCGGCGGAAGCGCCTGCCCCACAGAGACGCAAGCCATTGCGCACTGTGGGACAGACGCTTTCGTCTGTCAACCCGCTTTTCTCACACGCTCACCCCAAATCAATCCGGAACGTTGTCCCCTTGCCCTTCTCGCTTTCCACCGCAATGCGGCCCTTGTGGTCGCTCACCACCGACTGCACAATCGCCAGTCCCAGCCCCGTTCCATGCGTCTTCGTTGTGTAGTATGGCGTGAACAGGCGCTCGCACTCCTCCGGCGTCAAGCCTTGACCGGTGTCGGAAACCTCCAGCCGCGCGCCCGATTCCAGCGCGACGGTTCGCACGGTCAGCGTTCCGCCTTCCGGCATCGCGTCGATTGCGTTCAGCACCAGGTTGCGCAGCACGCGCGTCACCTGCTCGCGGTCGGCATCGACCGGGCGCAACGCCGCGTCCAGTTCCGTCGATGCGCGGACGCTCGCCTTCGCCAGTTGGCCCTCGAACAGCTTCATGGTCTCCGCGGCGATCTCGTTCAGATTCACGGACTCCATCTCCGGCGCCGGCATTTTAGCGAAATCGCTGAACCGCCCGATGATCTGCTTCAGATTGGAAAGTTCCGCCAACAACGTCGCAGTGCCTTCGCGGAATACTTCGTCGAATTGCTCCGGATAGCTTTCGCGCGCCCGCTGCATGTTTTCCACCGTGATCTGCAGCGGAAAGAGCGGATTCTTCAGCTCGTGCGCCAGCCGCCGGGCCAGCTCGCGCCACGCCGCCACGCGCTCGGCCTGCACCAGCCGGTCGCGCTGCTCTACCAGTTCGTGTGTCATGCGATTGAAGGCCCCCGCCAATTGGCCGATCTCATCGGTCGACGCCACTTCCACCGTTGCGCCCCAGTCGCCCGCCGCCACTCTTCCCGCGCTTTCCGCCAGCCGCCGCACCGGCCGCGTGATGCGCGCCGTGGCCCACCAGCTCAGCGCGATCCCCATCAGGATGCCCGCCGCCGCCACCGTGATCGCCGTCCGCAGCATCGACGCTTCCAGTTCCACCAGGTCCCGCCGTGAGCTGCCGATCAGCAGCACACCCAGCAGGCCGCTTTCGTACCCCGTGAGCGGCAACGCGTGGAACGTCTCGGCTTCCACGCCGCGCCCCACCGTGGAGGTGGTTTCGCGCCGTTGGCGCGCCACTTGCTCAATGAGCGATTCCAGATGCGCCGCGCCCGGCGCCGGCCCGGATGCGCCGATCAGCTCCGACGCCGAAAACTGCGGGGCCAGATTGCGGTACAGCAGCACCCGCATTCCCGCCGGCATCACCAGCGTGGAGAGGAATTCGCGGTCCAGCAGCCGGCCTCCCGCCACGTATAGTTTGCGATCTCCGGCGCTGGCCGTGCCTACAGCCACCAGCGCCAGGGCCACGCCGTCCGGCAACTCTTCGCGCTTCAGGAAAGCGCCGCGCGCTTGCCACGCCGGCTCGGTGGCCAGCCAGTCCTCTTTGTATCCGAACCGCGCCGGCCACTCGGCCGAAGAGACGATGGTGCCATCGCCCGCCACCAGCTCCAACAGGTCCAGACCATGCGTGGCAGCCAGCCCCGCGGCCTGGTCCACGTAGTTCGAAGCATCCGGCGAAATCGCGATGTCGCGCGCCGCGGCCGACGCCGCGATGCTTTCCACCATGCGCACAACCTCCAGCCCGCGCCGCTCGAACTCTCTGTGGAATTGGGTGACCAGCGCTTCCGCGCGCTTGGCTTCCATGTCTTCAAAGGCCTGCCGCGCGCGGCTCGAAACCACCAGTTCCACCACGCCCACCGCGGCCGCTACCGCCACCGTGAAAATCAGCAGGAGCCGCGTGCGAAACGTCATGGCCGGTCTTCCACCCACAGGTTCTCAAAATGCCACTCACCCAACGGCGTGATGCCCGGGCCGCCCTTGACCCGCGGGCCGGCTCCGAAAACCCGCGGCAGATGGAACAACGGAATCACGCGGAACCCGTCGAGCAAGGCGCGCTCGGCATTGTAGAGCGCTTCCGGCGTATCCGCATGCGCCGGCTCCGCCAAACCCAACTCGGCGGCGGTTTCCGCCAGCGCCCGCGCGGGATCGGAGGAAACCATCCGCACTTCCACCAACCGCACGTCGACGCTGCCGCTCTGTACGGTTACCGGGACCACCAGGCCGGCGTCGCGCGCGTTCAGCGCGATGCGGTCGGCAATCGGCCTCAGGGAAGCGTCGTTCACCGCAAGCGAGATGGTTCGTGCCGGCGCCGCGATCCCCGTCACCAGGCTGCGTGCCCTTGCCACATCGAAGGCCGGCGCGAAAAGAAAGGCGTCGCCCGAAAGCCACTGCGGCAGCAACGCGCCCGAAATTTCTCCCTGCCGCTGCAACAACACGCTATGGATCGCGCCGCGGTCCACCGCCAGCGCCAAAGCTTCGCGCACGCGCGCATCTTCCACGCGCGGCCCGAATACCAGCGCCATCAACCGCACCGGCGATGACGACCACACCTTGCGCCCCGCGATTTGCCGCCGCAGCTCATTGGGCCCCAGCTCGACCACGTCCGTCTTCCCCAATTCGAGATCGGTGGATTGGTCGCGCAGCGGTCTGCCCATTTGAATCTCGATGGTGTCCAGATAAGGCCGTCCGCTCGCGGCGGTTTCGTCCGCCGTGTACACCGCCCGCCGCCCAGCCTCCCAACTGGCAAGAACAAATCCCGGCGGCGGCGCCATCGCCTCGGGCGTTTCGAATGCCTCGAGCATCTCGACGCGCAGAGTTCCGCCATAGTGCGGCCGCCTGGCGGCAAGCGCTGTCGCGCCCGCCACCAGCGCAACCGCCAGACTACCTGCCGCAAGCCACCGTGACCAAGTAAGCCGCATACCTGCCCGTTCGCAAATCGTGTGCCACCGCCAAAACCGAATTCCCGCCCGAGGGCCACAGCGCCGTCACCGGGCCCGGAAAGTCCACCGCACCGGTCGTCGCCGTGGCCGCCTGGTTGACCACCGCAAAGGCCTGCAGGCTGTCCGGTTCTCCGCGGTCCGCCGGCAGCGTGGCCAACACCTGCGATCCGCCGCCGCAGCGGGCATCTGTGCCCGCGATATCGCTACCCCACTGCGCCGCCATGCCGGCCGGCTGAAAAGCCGCGTCGAAGATCTGGCTCCGCCCATCCACCTCTGCCAGCACCCACCACGTCCGCCCCTGATCCTCCACGCTGGCCGCTGAAAAGAACGGCGGAACCGTTTTGCGCATGCCGCTCTGCGTGGTGACGCGCCCGTCGAAGTAGTTGCGCGCCGCGGCGAAGTTCCCCAGCAGCAGCGCGCGGCTGCCCGATTCGAGCACCCAGGGCTCGTCCGCCGCGCGGCATTCCATCGTGAGCGCCGGCTCCGTCCCGCCGTTGCACGCCATCCCCGGCAGAAACGCCTGGAAGCTCTTGCCGTTGGTCCGCAGATGCCCCCGCAGATCGCGCGGCCACGGCCTGGCCGGCGTCACCGTTGTGGATTTTGACGCTTCCCATTTTCCATCCGCCTGCGTGTAGAGCGTCACGCGGGCGGGCGAGAGCACCAGCAGACCGGCAGCCGGGAATGCGACATCGAGGATCGCTTCGTCCTGCTCCCACACCAACTTCCTTTCGAGCGCCACGCCCTGCGTGGGAGCGGCCGGCCGAGCACCGCGCTTCCAGGAGACAATCCACACCTGCCGCTGTTCGCCTTTGCGCGATTCTTCCACCATCAGGTATTGTGATTCGTTTTCGGAAAGCGTAATTTGCACTTCCACCGCGGGTGCAATCTCGCTCACGCGCACGCCGGCTTCCTCAAGAGTGGTTTCGAATGCCGCGCGCGCCTGCCCCGCCGCAGCGGAATCGAGCGACGCTCCATTGCGCCATGCCACCGCGACCAGCGCGCCTCTTCCGGCGAATGCCGCCGTCTTTCGCGCCAGTTCGCGCGCGGCGCCGGCGGGATCGTCAGCGGATCGGGCGTATCGCGGGAGGAAGAACAGGAGCGCGGCCAGAACCGCGGGCCATCCCTTCACGGCTGCGATCATAGCACATCGCGGTTCNNGAAGGAGACCGGAAACGTGATCGCAGCCATCAACACACAGCCTAGAAGATTCGTCATAGTCGGCTCCCGTTACTGCGCGGCTCCCACTCCGGCGGGCGCCGTGGCCTGCGCCGCAACCACCGCCTGGCCGAAGATCTGTTCGGTCTCGGAAGTCCGTTCCGCGTGGAGTTCCACCTGGTCTCCGATCTGGACCATCTGCGAAAGCTCGCGAATATCGCTATTGCGCAGCCGGATGCACCCGTGAGACGCGTTGTGGCCGATCGAGCCAGGGTTGCTCGTTCCGTGGATGCCATATCCTTTGAGGTTCAGACCGAGCCAGTGAGGGCCCAGAGGATTGGATGGCCCCGGCGGGACGATTTTGCCTTTCGCGTACCACGTGGGATCGGGGATGCTGTTGACGATTTGAAACACGCCGCTGGGGCTGGGCGAATCCGGTGCGCCCACGGCGGTCGAGAAGATCTTCACGACTCGCCCCGACTCCATCACCGCGAGTTTGCGGTCAGGAATGCTGACCACCACGCGGCGTGCAGGACGCGCCTGGTTTTCCTGGGCCAGGGCTTCGGCGGTGGCCATCAACACGACGCTGGTAAGGGCCGCCAGCTTCCGGATTTGATCTTCTACTCTAAGCATCTTCCGATCCTCCTTACGAGGAGGGAAGGTGCAGTATGATGACCAGATCCCAACATACTGAATCAAAACGACTTACCAAAACTACTCACGTGTCACCCGGAACACACGTGGAATCCGGGACCCACTCAGATCGCCACGGGCTCCATGAGCCGGATGATTTTCTTCTGGATGGCATACTGCACAAGCTGCGCTTTGTTGTGAATGTTCAGCTTGCGCATCAGGTTGAACTTGTGCGCCTCCACGGTCTTGACACTGAGATCGAATGCCGCGGCGATCTCCTTGACCGATCTGCCTTCAGCCAGCATTTTCAGAATCTCTCGCTCGCGCTTGGTCAGCGTGCCGAAGCGCGGCTGGCGCACACCGCCGGGCCCCTGTACCCGGAAGTCGTCTACCAGACGAGTGAGCAACCGCGGGCTGAGAAAACTGCCGCCACGGTGGACTTCGCGGATGGCCGTCACCAACTGATCCGACGGGCTGTCCTTCAAAATGTATCCACCGGCGCCGATCTCGACACACTCCGCGAGGTAATCTTCGTCGTCGTACATCGACAGAAAGATGACCCGTGTTTCCAGGCGCTCCTTGCGAATCTGGCGCGTGGCTTCGAAGCTGCTCATCCCGAGCATCCCGATATCCATGAGAACGATGTCGGGACGTAGCTGGCTTGCCAGCGCCACCGATGCCGCGGCATCAGCCGCTTCGCCCACCACTTCCAGGTCCGGTTCCGCTGAGAGCAGCGTCCGGATGCCCTGCCGGAACAGCGTGTGATCATCAGTTAAGAGTACGCGTATTTTTGCCATGCACCACCATCGTTGCGGAGTCTTTCGGCAACTCGAGCTGGACCGCGACGCCTTTTCCGGCGTGGCTGCGAACGTTGAGCTTGCCACCCAATCGCCGGGCCCGCTCCTGCATGCCAGCCAGACCGAAAGACATCGGCTTGCCCGGTGCCGCTTCCGCACTGAAGCCGGCGCCGTTATCCGCGACGCTCAGCCTGATACTCTTATCGGCCTCTCGCAAGGAAAGGTTTACATGAGTCGCCTGGGAATGTTTTGCGATGTTCTGTAGCGATTCCTGCGACACGCGGTAAATTACCTCTTGGGTTTGCCTGGGAAGAGCCTCCCAAGAGCCCGAGATCCGCAGCCGAAGCCCGGCCGGATGCAGCCGGCGGAAACGTGCGCCCAACTGGCGAAGAGCTGCTTTGAGGCCCAACCGCTCCAACACGGCGGGGCTCAGCGCCGCCACGATGCGACGGATTTCGTCGACGGTTCGCTCCGCAATCCGGCGCGCCTCAACCACCCGCGGCCGCATCTCATCCGGAGCCCGCCGCTCCATCATCTCCAGTTCCAGGCGCAACAGCAGTAGCAATTGTCCGGCCTCGTCATGGAGTTCGCGGCCGATCCGCCGGCGCTCGTCTTCTTCGGCCTGGCGAGCCTCGGCATCCAGGCGGCGGTTTTCGGCTTCCAGCCGCGCCTTCTCAATGGCCCCCTGGCATCGCTCGGACACGGCATGGAGCAGGGCCAGTTCTCCGGGCAGCCACGGGTATCGTACGGCAAAACCAAACTGCAGCAGCGCCACCTGGCCCATGGGGAAGGACCAGTAGGAAGCGTAGCGGCCGCGCAGTTCCGGTAGGGCGAGCAGCCGCTCCCCAGGTTTGCCGCTCTCAATATAAAGCGGCCTCACCAGTTTTCCGCGGGCCGGCCGGCGAAGCAGCAAGAGATGGCCGGCGCGCGCTTGAAAGGTGCGGGTCAGGATACGCACGAAGCGCTCCAGCAGGTCCTCGAGGCCGGTGGATTCGGCCTCGGCGCGCACCAGGCCGAAAAACGCTTGAGCCTCGGCCTCTCGCACCTGGTAATAAGCGTTGCGGAGGGCCAGAGTGGTGGAAAGATAGAGCTGCTCTCGCGCTGGCTGAAACCGCCCCTCGAGCAGGCTGTCGAGCAACCCGCCGAATTCGCGCAGCACTTCGTCCACCGCCGCCGGCTGCACGTTGAGCTTGGCCAGCCGCTGCCCGTTGTATTGCACCTGTTCCAGGAATTGGCTGAGCGACCGCAGCCGCGAAGCCGCCGCCGGCGTAATGGCGAGGAAGGCGCGAATCTGTGCGGCATTGTAGCCGCGCGCGCACAACGTCTTGCGAAATCGGCGATCCAGCCGGCCGGCATCCGGCGCGATCGCCCGTCCCATCGCGGCCACAAAGCGGCGGGCGGCGGGCGTCAGCAGTGCGTCGGTCATCAACTGCTTGATCGGCGGCGACGGACCGCGGCTTTAGCCCACGTATTGCACTTCTTCCTCCAGGTCGATTCCAAATCGCTCGCCGACCCGCGCTTTCAGCTCCGCGATCAAAGCGCAGAGGTCCGCCGCAGTCCCCGCGCCGGCATTGTAGATCAGGTTGGCGTGATAGGTGGCTACTTGAATCTCGCCGCGTGTCATCCCTTTGGCGCCCACCTGGTCGAGGAACCACGCCGCTGGAACTTTGCCCTCGCGCACCGCTGCGGCCGGCACCTGCGCCGCGACGGCGGCCGGAAGTTCGAGCAGCAACAGGTTCTTAAAAATGCTGCCCGCACACTTCATGGTGACCGGGAACTTCTCGTTGCGCACTTTCAGAATCTNNGAGTGGCCATACGCGCCGGCGTTGCCATAAATGGCCGCTCCCACTGACCCGGGAATGCCGGAGAGCGTCTCCAGGCCGGCGAGTCCCCGGCCGATCGCGAAATCCACCAGGTCTTGCAACGAAGCTCCGCCGTCGGCCGAGATGCGCCCGTTGGCGGCCAGGAGGCGGTCGCCCCGGTAGCGCAGCACGATTCCGCGATACCCGCTGTCGGAGACAATCAGGTTAGTCCCACCGCCGATCACCATGGTCGGGATGCCGCTCGATCGCGCCACGCCGAGTGCGGCGATGAAAGCTTCCGCGCTGCCCGTCTCCGCATATAGGTCGGCTGGCCCTCCGATGCCGAAACGCGTATAACGGGAGAGCGGAATCTGGTTGGAAACGGTTAAATTAGGAATCGCGGCGAGGCGCGCTTGCGTCTCTTCCGTAGTCGGCATCGTTTTCATTATAAGAGAGGCACTACATGCGATCGGGATTTCAGGGATTTCCGCCGGAGGCCATCCCCTTCTTCCGCGGATTGGCGCGCCACAACGACCGCGAGTGGTTTCTACCGCGCAAGCCGGTCTTCGAACAGCGCGTCAAGCAGCCCATGCGCGAACTGGTGGAGGCGCTGAATGGCGCCATGAAGAGTTTTGCTCCGGAGTACTCGACCGACCCCGACAAGGCCATCTACCGCATCTACCGCGATACGCGCTTCAGCAAGGACAAGACGCCTTACAAGACCCACGTGGCGGCCAGCTTCCACCGCCGCGGCACCGGGCCGCATAAATACGGAGGCTATTACCTGCAGGTGTCGCACAAGGAAGTGACGGTGGGCGGCGGGGTCTACATGCCGGAGCCGCCGGTACTTCTCGAGATCCGCCGGCACATTGCCAAACACCACGCCGAATTCCGCAAGATTCTGGCGGCGCGGCCGCTGCGGCAACTGCTGGGGGAAGTCCAGGGCGAGCAACTGTCGCGCGTGCCGAAAGGCTTCTGCTCCACCGATCCGGCGGCCGATCTGCTCCGCTTCAAGAGTTTCTTCCTGTACACCGAACTGCCTCCGGACCTGGCCACCACGCCCAAACTCTTCACCGAGGTGCTGCGGCGGTTCCGCGTCATGAAGCCGTTCCTGGATTTCCTGACGGCGCCGCAACGAAAAGCGCCCGCTCGGCTTCCCGACGTCTGGTAAGGCCGGGCAGGACGACGCCGTTGGCCCGGTTGATGTCCAACAATTCGTTGGCAGCGCCGGCGTCGTCGCCGCTGTTGATCCTGGCGACGAGGCGAGGCGCGACCTTCGCGAGCCGCAGCGCGCCTCCGCGCAGATTGAAGCACAGCGATACCAGCGCGTCGTGCTGTCCCTGCGTGAGGGCCACGCGGATCACGGATGAAAAGCCGGATTCGACCTGCCCGACGTCATCCCGCAGGAACTCCTCCGCTTGGCCTTCCGTGATGCGCATGCCTTCACACACGTCTGCCGTGTGGCCCCATCCGATGGTCCAGAATCCCGCCGGACAAAGGTAAGCCTCCAGCCGCAGGGATTCGAACTGTTTGATCAGGTCAATGGCCGCTTGGCTGGTTTTCATTGGCGATCTGCGCCTTGTCGAAATTGGCGAGTATGAAGTGGGCGAACCGGTAGAACCACAAGTAGAGCCGCGATCCGTTTTCAACGGGGTGCGGCAGGGCACGCGCGGCTGCCGATGCAATGAGTGCCGCCGCGCTACCCGTCAACGTGTTGATCCGTATTGCCGCATGGGCCTACGCCTTGCTCCCCGTCACGGCCAACTGTACGGCGGTGTTGAGAATGTTGGTGGCAATCCCCGGGAATTTGGCGGCCAATACCTGGGTGGCCAATTCCAACAGGATGTATCCCCGCTGTGCCAGCGGCGTGGCCAGGACCTGGGAAGCGAACGGCACGGCGTATTTCTGGAAGGCCGCTTCGATTTCCTGGTCGGTTCGGTTGGGAACCAGCGTCGCGATCTCTTCCACAATGGGGAGTGCTCTGGGAACGAGTTCGGCTGCCTGGGTCAAGGCGGCTTCGGCCTTGCCGGATTTGAAGAACGAAACGATCTTCAGGATGATGCTCTTAAGGAAGTTCATGTTTTTCTCCTATGGTTTTCTAACGTCGGACTTACTTCGTTGCAAATCGTTTCATGGCCGGCTCGTCAGGATCTGCGCGGCCTTGACCGTCAGACTGGTAATCGGGTTGAGGTTGCGGTACAGGATCACGCCGTTCAGGCCGTAGCCGATAAGGCGGTCGTACCATTTCGGCTTGGTCAGCCGGTTCAGGTTGTCGGCCACGCCGCTGAAGCGCAGCGTCGCAGTCTGTACATTCCCCGCGATGGCCTGGCTTTGTGTCAAGAAGCCGGGGACAGCTCCGCGAAAATCGCGCATGGCCTGCGCCGTCTCGCCGGCGGTGACTTTGGAGGCGGCGATGAGGCCGAGGAGCTGCGGGTGCAGATCGACGACGGTCTTCTCGGTATGCTCCAGGGTGTCTTGCGCGGCGGCGATCACCGGCTTAAGATCCTGGCGCAGGTCTTGCGCGGTCGAGAGCGCGGTGTCGGCACGCGCGAGGGTATCGCCGACGCGGCGGTCGGCGGTCTGGCGGATCCGGCCGGCTTCGGTGAGTACGCCTTCGCGCAGCGCGGCGGCCTGGCGCTCGGTGCGCATCAGCAGGTCGTGGCGCGAATCGGCTACCTGGTGGATCACATCGTGCCGCGCGGTCGCAATTTCGCCGACCAGCGCCGCGCGCGTGGCATCCATCTGCCGTGGAATAGCGGCCAATGTGCCGGTAGCAGTGCGGACCAAAACCATGGCACACACCACGAGCCCCGTCAGCGCCGTCAACAAGGCGCAGACGCAAATCTGCTGTAACGTTTTCATGGGAAAAGCCAATCCTCCCGGGGAAGCCGGCGGACCCGCCCAAGATCCGCCGCCCTCCCCGGAATGAAGCGGAGGGTCGCCGCCCAAACAACCCTCTTCTGCTCTTAGAGTAGCGTACGCCTAGCGCAAGCTTTTCCGGCTAACTCATTGATTTAGAAGGATAAATAAGTTGAACTGAGAATTCCGGTCCTGAAGGAATGAGGATGGCGGGCCTGGGAGATGTCTCGTGGTCGGGGGGTGGGTTTTCCTGTAAGCTCGCCCTTCACGTGCGCACGCCCGCCTCATTCGCAGTGGCCGCGTAGGTGTCCACCAGCCGCATGCGCGTAGCCTGCAGCCGGCGCGCCACCACCCCCAGCAAGCGGTAAAGCAACGCGTGGCCGAGGACCGGGTCTTCTTTGCAGACGCGATTCAGTTCGCAGCCGTCGAACGCCAGGGTTTGCACCGGTCCCACAGCCCGCGCCTGGAAGTGCCGCCGGTCGCGCATCAGCATCGACGACCACCCCAGCTCGTCTCCCGGCCCCAGCGTCTCCACGCCGAGTACGCAGTCGCGGAGCAGGACCTCCAGCATGACCGTGCCGGAGATGATCAGGTAGAACGCGTTGCATTCATCGCCTTCCCGGAAAATGATCTCGTTCGTCCGGAAGGGAACCTCCCACGACATTCCGCAAAGTTTCTGAAGGTGTTTCGGCAGCAATTCCTCGGCAAACGGATATCGACTCAGAATTGCCATCAGTGTCTCGACACTTGTCATACTCATCCTCCTGTCCACTCGGATCGTTAGCGCCGGACAGGCAAGATATTAGCACCTGCTTATCCATAATTCAATAGCCAAATGCCGGAACTTGCGCCCGGGGTGTCGGATTCTCGGATTCCAAGCCGAATCATTTCGTCTGACCGAGGGTCTGCACGAAGCGCAAGCGGGTGCTCTGGAGTTGCTCGACGGCCAAGGTGAGGAGACGCTCCAGGAAAGCGCACCCGAGGTAGGGGTTGGTGCGGCAAGCGTCGCGTAGTTGCGAGACCTCGAAGGCCATGGCGGTAACCGGTTCCAGGGCGCGGGCCTGAAGTTGGCGCTTGCGGTTAACCACGGCTGCCCAGCCGACTTCCTGGCGGGGATACAGGGTTTCGAGTTGAAAGGTACTGGCGCCGTGGCGCGCTTCGAGCACGACGCGCCCGGAGAGGATCACATAAAAAAGATGGGACTCATCCTCTTCGTGAAAAATGATCTCGTCCTTTTCGAAGTGGACTTGCGTGCCCAGCGTCATGAGCTTTTCCATATGCTTGGGCTGGAGTTCCTCGAAGAAGGGGCACTGGCGCATGGCCGTTAGGGTATCGGGCGTCATGAGGGGATTGCCTCCTTTGTCTGAAAAACCGGCACCGGTGTCGCCTAACTCCGATACCAACAGATAGTAGGCTCTGAACAGCGCAATAGTCAATGGCCCGCATCTTTTATTTCAGATCTCTTTATCTTATAATCTGCTTTGGCCGACTCCAGCACCGGAGGTCCCATTGAAGATTCTTAAGCTGCCGAAGGGCAAGCTCGATCTCTTCGCATCGGTCGTTCAGCAGTTCGGCGAGTTGCACGCGCCGGTAGAGCAGGACGGTAAATTCGTCTTCAAACGACTCATGCGGTGGACGGATGCGCGGTTGGAATACGACCGCACCATCCTCTCTCCCAAGAAATACTTTCTTCCTCCTCGCGAAACTCTTTTTCGATACCGGCCGGGAGAGGGGTTCGTACCATCCACCGACGGGCTGGATCAGCGCATCATCCTGTTCGGCGTTCATGCGTGCGACGTCTACGCGATCAACATTCTGGACCGGGTATTTTTGGCGAAGTACAAAGACCCGTATTACCAGGCGCGGCGGAGAAACATCGCTATTATCGGCATCGACTGCACGCCGGACAAGCAGTACTTCTGCCGGTCGATGCGGGCCGATTTTGTGGACCACGGGTTTGACCTGTTCTTCTACGACACCGGGGACTACTACCAGGTGCTGGTGGGCACGGCGCTGGGAGACGATATGGTGCTGGCCACGGGCAGCCTGTTCGAACCGGTGGCCGCGGCGGATATCGACGCTTATAAGGAACGGTCCTGGAACAAACGGCGGGCATTCCATCTCGACGTGGAAATTCGCGATCTGTCCGAGATCTTCGAAATGGAGTACGAGAGCGAGATTTGGGATCAGTTGGGGCAGAAGTGTCTCTCGTGCGGCAGTTGCAGCATGGTGTGCCCGACGTGCTACTGCTACGACGTGACCGACGACGTAGAGCTGGGCTCGCGGGCGGGCAAGCGCACGCGGTCGTGGGACTCCTGCCTGTTTTTCAGCCACGCTCTGGTGGGCAGCGGCGAGAACTTCCGGGGCTCGCGGGCCAGCCGCATCAAGTTCCGGTTCTATCACAAGCAACGCGGTTTCGTGGCGGAGTACGGGCGGCCGAGTTGTGTGGGTTGCGGACGGTGCGTGAGTGCGTGCCCGGTGAATATCGATGTGGTGCAGGTGATCGACCGCCTGAGGAGGGTGGAAGATGTTGGTAGCCGATGAAGTCGCAACGTATCATCCGGTGCTGAGCGAAAATCCGTACCAGCCGCACATGGCGCGCATCGTACGCATTTACAAGATGGTGGAGAACAACTACCTGTTCACGCTGCGATTTCTGGAAGACCACCTGGCCCACACGTTCCGCCACCAGCCGGGCCAATTCATCATGCTGAGCGTGCCGGGGGCGGGGGAGATGCCCATCTCGATTTCGTCGTCACCCTCGCGGCCGGAGGTGCTGGAGTTGTGCGTGCGGCGGGTAGGGCGGGTGACCAACGCGCTCTACCGGCTGAAGACCAACGACGTGGTGGGCGTACGCGGGCCGTACGGCAACGGCTACCCCATGCAGGAGATCATGGCCAACGATGTGCTCCTGGCGGCGGGAGGCTTGGGCATGGCGCCGCTGCGCTCGCTCCTGTGGTATGCGCTGGATCACCGCGACAAGTTCAACAATATTACCCTGATGTACGGCGCCAGGCGGCCGGAGGACATGCTGTTTCGCGAGGAGTTGGTGGCGCTGGTGGACCGCACGGATATTAACTGCCTGCTGACGGTGGACGCGGACCCGTCGGGGATCTGGAAGAACCACGTAGGCCTGTTACCGACGCTGTTCGACTGCGTCAAGATCGACCCGGCGCGAACCTATGCGGCGGTGTGCGGGCCGCCGGTGGTATACAAATTCATTCTGCAGCGGCTGCTGGACCTGGGGTTCCCCAAAAACCGGATTCTGATGTCGCTGGAGCGGCGCATGAAATGCGGGGTGGGCAAGTGCGGCCACTGCAGCATCGGGTATAAGTACACGTGCATGCAGGGCCCGATTTTCACCTACTGGGACGCGATCAACCTGCCGGAGATGATCTGATGAGCAAACCAAAAGTCGGCATATTCGGTTTGACCGGTTGCGCCGGAGACCAGCTCGTCATCCTCAACTGCGAGGACCAGCTTTTGGACCTGGTGGCCCTCATCGACATACGCGATTTCCTGATGGCCTCCTCCGACGGATACCAGGATGGCGCGCTGGACATCGCCATGGTGGAAGGCGCCGTGCTGACCATGCGCGATGCGGAGCGGCTGCGGGCCATCCGCAAACGCTCGGCGACGCTGGTGGCGCTGGGAACGTGCGCGGTCTGGGGCGGGGTGGCGGCCATGGACCGCGACCGCGACCGCGCGAAGGCGTTGGCGGAAGTGTACGGCGAGCGCGGCAAGGAATACGATTCGTACCCGGCGCAGGCGCTGCACGAGATTGTGAAGGTGGATTACAACATCACCGGCTGCCCGATCGAGAAAGAACATTTTCTTTCAGCGGTGGCCGCGCTGCTGAACGGCGACCCACCGCTTTACCCGCAATATCCGGTGTGCACGGAGTGCCGGATGCGGGAGAACAACTGCTTATTGATCGAGCGCAGGGAGGTCTGCTGCGGCCCGATCACGGCGGCGGGCTGCGACGCCCGGTGTCCGGATCTGCGCATCCCGTGCGTGGGATGCCGGGGGCCGGTAGCGGACGGCAACCCGGCGTCGGTGTTGGCCATGTTCGAAGAGAGGGGGTTCGACCGGCAGCGGATTGCTGCGCGCCTGAGGACCTTCGCGCCTATAGGAGTGGCCCAATGAGCACAATCCGGATCGAACACCTGGCGCGGGTGGAGGGTCACGGCGGCATCACCGTGGAACTGGAAGGAGATACCGTCACCAACGTGCACTTCGACGTCTTCGAAGGCGCGCGGCTGCTGGAATCGCTGGTACGGGGCAAGCGGTACGATGAGGTGGCGCCGATTTTGTCGCGCGTCTGCGCGATCTGCTCCGTGGCGCATTCGCTGACTTCGCTGAAGGCCACGGAGAACGCATTTGGCATTCGGGTGAGCCCGCAGACGGAGTTGTTGCGCGAGCTGATGTTCCGCGGGGAGAGCATCGAGAGCCACGCGCTGCACCTGTTTCTGCTGGCGCTGCCGGACTACCTGAACTATCCGAGCGCGATTGCGGTGGCTGCGGACAAGCCGGCGCCCGTGCTGCTGGGCCTGCGGCTGAAGAAGCTGGGCAATCAGATCCAGGAGACCATCGGCGGGCGGGCCATCCATCCCGTAAACGCGGTGATGGGCGGGTTCGGCAAAGCGCCGCCGGTGGAGGAGTTGATCGCGCTGCGCAGCAGTCTGATGCAGGCCGTAGCGGATGGCGACTCGGTGATCGATCTGATCGCGTCGCTGCCGGCCACGGATTTCTGCCACTCCGATACGCTGTACGCGGCGCTGCGCTCGCCCAACCTGGACGCCTACTATGCGGGCGACGAAGTGATGGTGGTGTCCAACGGGAACCGGGCCATCGTGAACGCGGCGGATTATCGCTCACTGACCAACGAGAAGACCGTGCCGCATTCCACCGCCAAGCACAGCACGTTCCGCGGCAGCCCGTTCATGGTGGGCTCGCTGGCGCGCCTGACGGTGAACCCGCGGCGTCTGACCGGAAAGCTTGCGGTGGCCATGAAGCGGCTCAAACTGCAGTTGCCCGCCGACAACCCGATGGATAACAACAAGGCGCAGGCGCTGGAGCTGATCAACGACGTGGAGCGGGCGCTCGAGATTATCGAGCAGTTGCTGCGTGACGGCATCAAGGACGAACGGGCGATCCCGGTGCAGCCGCGGGCCGGCACCGGCTCGGCCATCACGGAAGCGCCGCGCGGTCTGCTGATCCACAGCTACACATACGATGACGAAGGGCGGATTATGTCGGCGGACGTGGTTACGCCGACGGCGCTGAACGCGGCCTCGATGGAGCTGCACTTCCGGCGCGCCGTGGAACAGTGCGCCGACCGCGACGAAGCGATCATGGCCAAGCGTCTGCAAATGATTGCGCGGGCCTACGATCCGTGCATTTCCTGCTCGGTGCACCTGGTGCGCAAGCGATGAAGCCACGGCTGGTCCTCGGGTTGGGCAATCCGTTGATGGGCGACGATGGAGCCGGTGCCCGCGTGGCCGAAATGCTGGCTGCGGATTCCGCCGTGACCGATCGCGCGGAAGTATTCACGGCCGGCACCGACCTCTTGCGCTCAATGGAGCGAATCGACGGCCGGGAACGCGTGATTTTGGTGGACGCGGTGGAATGCGGGGACGAACCGGGCCGGATCTCAGTGCTGGACGAGCCGCTGCTCGACCAGCGGCAGGGCGACGCGCATTCGCTTTCCGCGGCGCAGGCGGTGGAACTGATGCGCCACACGATGCCGGGTCTGCGCGAGACGAAATTCACCTGGGTGCTGGTTCACGTGGCGTCGGTGAGGGCGAATGGGGTTTTGTCGGCGAAGGTAGCGGCGGCGGTTCCGGTGGCGGCGGCGGTTGTGAAAGGCCTGTTGTAGGATCCATCCAGCCAAAAAAACAAAACCCCTCCCTCACGCCCCAGGCTCCGATCGGAGCCCCGACCGTGAAGGAGAGGTTTCGTAAAGGCACCAAACTACCCGGCTAGAGACCTAACCTGGCTTTTTGCGCGAGCGGCTGGGTCTCTTCTTGTTGCCGTCCTCGCCGCCGGAACTCTTGCGCGGGGTGCGCGGGCGACGCTGGGGCTTGGGCGTCGGCGCGGGAATGGGGATTTCGCCGGTGGCCGTAGGCTGGCCCGGGACCAGGGGCTGTGGCTCGTCTTCCTCCTCTTCCTCCATCGCCGGGGCCGGTTCCGGTTCGGGCGGTGCAGCGGGCGGATGGAACTCGGCGCCCAGGTAGACAATCAGGCCTTTTTCTTCGTCAGCCTGAATGCGAACCAGGCTTTTGTCCTGGGCGTAGTTCAGCAGTTCGCCGAATTCCTGGAAGCCATAGCGGTGCCAGTCGAAGCCGGGCTGGTCCTGATGAACCCACTCGGCCAATTCGTCGGCCACGGCCCCGTTGTCGATGTCCAGGCGGTGCGTCTCGAGGACGTCGCGCAGCAGCGGGATGGCCTCTTCGGGTTTGGCGCCGGGCTTTTCGGGAGCGCCGCCGCCCTTCAGGCGGATCATGTAACGGCCTTCGCCGCCGGAGACTTCCACGTAATCGACCTTTTGCAACTTCTCCACGAAATCGGTGAAGGAGCTGGCGCCATAGGCCTTCTCGTTGAACGTGGAATCGAGCTGCAGCATGGTGGATTTAAGCAGGCCGAGCTGCGGCCGCACCTCGCGGCGTTCCAGGACGCCGAGCGCGCGCTCTACTAGCGGCATGGACTGCGCCAGATCGAGCGCGACACGCTTGTGGGGCGGGCGCTGCTGTTGCTGCTGCTGCTGAGGCTGTGGTTGCTGTTGTTGTGGCTGTTGTTGCTGCTGCTGCGGTTTTTCGGAATGTTGCTGCTGTTGCTGTTGTTGTTGCTGCTGGTGGCCGCCGCCCTGCTGCCGCGGCCGCGGATCGTCGATGATTGATTCGTAGGCCACGAATTCGTGGCAATTCTTCTGCAAAATGGTGCTGGTGAAAGCACGCCCGCCGACTACGAAAATTCGCTTGTCATACTGTTTGAGTTTGTTGACCAACGCAATGAAGTCACTGTCGCCGCTGACGATGGCGTAGGCGTTGATGTGGTCGTGAGTGAAGGCCATCTCGAGTGCATCGAGGGCCAGGTTGATGTCGGCGCCATTCTTGTCGCCGCGCGGTGAGGGATCGCGTTGCACCATTTGTACGGCGTGCTCGGAGAGCGCGCGGGTGGCGGATTCCTGCCGTCCCCAGTTTGCATACGCAAACTTGGTGACAATTTCGCCCCGTTCTTTTAATGCGTCAAGCACCGCTTCTACGTCGAATTCCCGGTGCAGCGTGGACTTGACGCCGATTTCGATATTATCAAAATCGATGAACACGGCGATCTTGAGTTTCTGTTCCATTTTGAATTCCTTCAGTTCGGCATCTGGTGCGTAGGACCGCGAGGTCCGCCGCGCCTGAAAGGCCGCGGGGCCACCCCCGGACGAAAGGTCCGTCGATGGTCGAGGTACGATTAAGCGCCTCATGGGTAGTTTATCCTAAATTGGCGCGGAGTATCAGACTGCCCCGCGCAGACGGCCGGCGACAACAGCGCCGCGTTGAAATTCCTCCTGGAGCTGCCGCGTACGAAGATTTTCGCGCATGTGCTCCAGCATCTGTATATACAAGGCCAGCGACCGCTCGATGTGATCGGTATTGGTGGCCAGAATGTCGCGCCACAGCTCGTAGGAGCTGGCGGCGAGACGGGTCATATCATAGAGGCCCGGGCCGGAAACTTCCAGGTGGGCCGAACCGGCGACCGTAGCGGCCAGAGCCGTGGAAGCCAGTTGAGGCAAGTGTGACGTGAGCGCCACCACGCGGTCGTGCTCATCGCAGTCCATCACCGCTATGCGGGCGCCCATGCGCTCCAGCCAGCCTCGGAACTCTCGCGCGGCCGGGGTTTCGAGTTCCCCCGGCTCATCCGGTGTGAGCACCCACGTGCGGCCGCGAAACAGATCGGCCTCGGCTGCGGCGGCCCCGCGTTTCTCCTTGCCCGCCATGGGGTGGCCGCCCAGAAATTGCGCGCGGCGCATGCTCTGGCGCGCCAGGTCGACGATTTCGCACTTGGTGCTGCCGGCGTCGGTAACCAACGCTCCGGGTTCCACCAGCGCGTCCAGATGGCGAATCGTATCCAGGATGCGGCCGATGGTTTGCGAAAGGAAGACCAGCCCGGCTTGCGCTACCGCTTCCGCCAGCGGCGCTCCGCGATCGATCGCTCCTACTGCCTGCGCCCCGGCGATGGCCGGCCTGGAACTGACGCCCACAATCTCGCCCTGGTAGCCGGCACCGCGCAGCGCCAGCCCGAAGGAGGCGCCAATGAGGCCGGTCCCGACGATGGCGACTCTGTTCACCAGGCTAGATTCCCCTTTCTACGGCCGGGGCAATCATGCGCAACTGGCGCATCAATTCCACAAACTGTTCGGGGCGGAGCGATTGCGCGCCGTCGCTCAAGGCCCGGTCGGGGTCGGGATGCACCTCGACCAGCAGGCCGTCGGCGCCCGCCGCCACCGCGGCACGAGCCATCGGGACCACCTTGTCGCGCCGCCCGGTTCCGTGCGAAGGATCGGCGATGATCGGCAGGTGCGAAAGCTTCTTCACCACCGGAATAGCGGAGATATCCATCGTGTTGCGCGTATAAGTCTCGAAGGTCCGGATGCCGCGCTCGCAGAGGATGACGTCGTAATTACCTCCCGCCAGGATATACTCCGCCGAAAGCAGCAACTCTTCGATAGTAGCGGAAATACCGCGCTTGAGTAGCACCGGGGAGCGCTCGCGGCCGAGTTCGCGCAGCAAGTTGAAGTTCTGCATGTTGCGCGCGCCCACCTGGAGGATGTCGGAATACTGCTGGACCAGCGGTATCTGCGTCTGGTCCATCACTTCGCTCACCACCAGCAATCCGTTGCGGTCGGCCGCCTCGCGCAGCAGGCGCAGTCCTTCTTCGCCCATGCCCTGGAACGCGTACGGGGAACTGCGGGGCTTGAAGGCGCCGCCGCGAATGACGCGCGCGCCGGCGGCCGCCACCACTTCGGCGGAGCGATTGATTTGGTCGCGGCTCTCCACGCTGCAAGGGCCGGCCATGACGACGACGCGCGGCCCGCCGATTTCCACATCGCGAATCTTGACGATGGTGCCGCCCGGACGGAAGCTGCGGCTCGCCAGCTTATAGGCCGACACGATGCGGTGGGCTTCCTTGACGCCTTCCATCACCTCGAAGACCGCAAGGTCGAATTCTTCCTTGCCGCCCACGCCGCCGAGGACGGTGTGGATGACGCCGGTGGATCTGTGCACGTCGAAGCCCACTTCCACCATGAGGTTGATGACGGCCTCGATCTGCTCCTCGGTGGCTCCCTGCTGCATCACGACAAACATCTATTTCTCTCCCTCGGATACCATGCGCATGCGCTGGATCTTACGCATTTCGTCGATGATGCGTTCGAAGATGCCGCGCAGCGCCTCGTGGGTCATCGGCCCTTGGTTGGATTGGGCGACGTTGGCGAAAACCTGGTCCTCGCGCTTGGGTTCGTAGATGGGCAGCGCGGCCTGGCGCTTGACGCGGCCGATTTCCTCCACCACGCGCGTTCGATCGTTGAGCAGTTCCACCACGCGGCGATCCACGTCGTCGATCAGGATGCGGAGCTCTTCCAGCCGGCTGCGGGCTTCGTCCGGGGTCATGCGCGCACTCCAAACCCTCGTTTCAATTCGCGGATAAAGGATTCAAGCTGGATTTCAAGCGAAGCATTCTCGGCGTTCCGCTCGATCAGGCGGACGATGGCGCTGCCCACCACCACGGCCTCCACCTGTCGTCCGAGTTCGGCGACGTGCTCGGGTTTTGAGATTCCGAAGCCCACGGCGAGCGGCAGATTGGTGACGGCGCGCACGGCTTCGATCAGCGGAGTGACGGCCGCGGAAAGCGATTCGCGCTCGCCCGTGACGCCGGTACGCGAAACCAGGTAGACGAAACCCGTCGAGTACTGCGCCACCAGCTTCAGGCGCCGTTCGGTGCTGGTGGGAGCGGCCAGGAAGACCGTATCCAGGCCGTGGCGGTGCATGGCGGCCACGTAATCGCCCGCTTCTTCCACGGAGGCATCCGTGAGCAGGCAGCCATCGATTCCGGCGGCAGCGGCATCGCGAGCCAACTGCTCCAGGCCGTAGCGCACCACCGGATTGAGATAGGTGAAGAGCAGCAGCGGCACTTCGGACTTGGCGCGAATTTCTGCCGCCACTTCGAGCACGCGCCGCAACGTGGTGCCGGCCTTGAGGGCGCGCTCCCCAGCCGCCTGGATCACTGGCCCGTCGGCGATGGGATCGGAAAACGGAACGCCCAGCTCGATGAGGTCGGCGCCGCCGCGCACCATGGCTTCCACCAGCGACGGTGTCCGGTCGGGCGAAGGGTCGCCCACGGTCAGGTAAGCGATCAGGCCTTTGCGGCGGTCGCGCGCGAGTGTTTCGAAGAGACGGCCTATACGGGTCATGACTGGTCGAGGGCGGGAAAATTTTCGCGGTAGATGTCGATGTCCTTGTCGCCGCGCCCGGAGACATTCACCAGCAGTATTTTCTCGTGAGCGGCGGGCGCGCGGCGGACGGCCTCGGCGACCGCGTGCGCCGATTCGAGCGCTGGAATGATTCCTTCGGTACGCGAGAGCAGTTGCGCCGCTGCCAGGGCTTCGGCGTCCGAAACGGCCGTATATTCGGCGCGGTTCTGATCGTGTAGCCAGGCATGCTCCGGCCCGATCATGGCGTAATCGAGGCCCGCCGAGACCGAGTGCGTGAGTGCAATCTGTCCGTCATCGTCCTGCAGGACGTAGCTGTAAGCGCCTTGCAGCACGCCCGGGGCTCCGCCGCGGTAGCGGGCCGCATGCTCGCCGATCCCGGACCCGCGGCCGCCGGCTTCCACTCCCACCAGTTGCACCGACTGGTCGTTCAGGAAGGCGTGGAAGATGCCGATGGCGTTCGATCCGCCGCCCACGCAGGCGAAGATCGTGTCGGGCAGGCGGCCTTCCGCCTGCAACATCTGGCGGCGTGCTTCTTCGCCGATGATCTTGTGAAAATCGCGCACCATCATGGGATAAGGATGGGCGCCCAACACCGAGCCCAGCAGGTAATGCGTGTCGCCGACATTGGTCACCCAGTCGCGCATGGCCTCGCTGATGGCGTCCTTGAGGGTCCGGCTGCCGCTGGTGACAGCCACCACCCGCGCGCCCAGCATGCGCATCCGGAAGACGTTGAGGCGCTGGCGGCGCATGTCCTCTTCGCCCATGTACACCACGCAATCGAAACCCAGTAGCGCGCAAACCGTCGCGGTGGCCACGCCATGCTGGCCCGCCCCCGTTTCGGCGATGATGCGGCGCTTCCCCATGCGGCGCGCCAGCAGCGCCTGGCCCAGGCAGTTATTGATCTTGTGCGCGCCGGTGTGCAACAGGTCTTCGCGCTTGAGCCAGAGGCGCGCGCCCAGTTGTTCGCTCAGGCGGCGGGCGAAGTAGAGCGGCGTGGGGCGGCCGGCGTAGGTGCTGAGCAGCTCGCTGAGCTCAGCTTGGAAAGCCGGATCGTCGCGCGCGGCGAGATACGCGGTTTCCAACTCTTCAATGGGAGCCATCAACATTTCCGGAACATAGCGGCCGCCGTATGGCCCGAAGTGGCCGGTGAGATCGGGCTGGGGAGTCATACGTGGAACGCCGCCTTGGCCGCCTGCAGGAATGCGTGCATTTTCCTGTGATCCTTCCTGCCTGGGGCGCTCTCAATGCGCGAACAGGCATCCACGCCCCACGGGCGGGCCAGGGCGACCGCTTGGGCGACGTTTGAGGCATCCAGGCCTCCCGCCACCACGATGGGCTTGCTGATGAGAGCGGCGAGCCGCCAGTCGAAGGTCTTGCCGGAGCCGCCGTAGAGTTCGGCGGCCGGCCCATCCAGCAGCAGCGCTTCGGCGGGGCAGGATTGATAGGGTCCGAAGTCGATGGTAGCCGTGACACGCACCGCTTTCCACACGGCCAGCGCCGCGGGATAGCCGGCGGGCTGCTCATGGCCGTGCAACTGGGCCACGTCGAGGCGGGCGATGCGCGCGATTTCCTCCACCCGCGCCGGCTGTTCGTCGACGAACACGCCCACGCGGCACACGCCGGGCGCGGTCGAAATCCCGGCGGCGCGATCCGGCGCAATGTAGCGCGGGCTGTGCGGGTAGAAATTGAAGCCGAGTGCGGTGGCGCCGCCTTCGATCGCGGCCGTCGCGTCCGCCTGGTTGGTGATGCCGCAGATCTTGAGGATCATGTTTCCACCAGTGCGCGCAGTGCCGCGGCTGGGTCGCCGGACTTCATGAGGTGCTCTCCCACCAGGAACGCGGTGTAGCCGGCGGCCCGCAGTATGGCAATATCCCGAGCGTGGTGGATACCGCTTTCGCTGATGCGCACCACGCTCTCCGGCATGTGCTCCGCCAGCCGCAGTGAGGTCTCCAGAGTAACTTCGAACGTGGCGAGATCGCGGTTATTGACGCCGATGATGTCGGCGCCGGCCGCGATGGCGGTCTCGAGTTCGCGCCGGTTGTGTACTTCCACCAGCGCGGCCAGCGCGTAGCGCGCCGCCAGTTCGCGGAAGTCGCGGATTTCGCGCTCCGTGAGAATGGCCGCGATCAGCAAAATCGCATCGGCGCCGTGGGCCGCGGCTTCCACTACGTGCGAGGCTGCAATCGTAAAATCTTTGCGCAGCACCGGCAACGGGACGGCGCCCCTTGCAGCTTCGAGATCCGCCAGGCTCCCTTGAAAAAAACTTTTGTCCGTGAGCACGGAAAGGGCCGCGGCGCCCCCCTGTTGATATTGGCGGGCGATGCGGGCGGGGTCGAAATCCGCGCAGAGCAGCCCCTTGCTGGGGGAAGCTTTCTTCACCTCGGCAATGATGGCCGGCGTATGCGCGCAGAGCGTAGCGCGGAAATCGCGGTGCGCAGCCAGTCGCAACGCAGCCGCGCGTTCCCAGTCGTCGAGACGCTGAGCGCAGTGCGCCAGCTCCTCGCGTTTCTTAGCGACAATACGGGCCAGGATGTCTGGAATCGTGTCGATCAAGGGTGATTCTTTATCCTATCAAGGATGACGGTCCTGCCGCCTTAAAAGTGCCCCCGCATAGCTCCCCGCCAGGCCCAGCGCAATCACGACGCTCGTGACCAGCAGCAGCCCACCGGTGTGTTCGAGAGCCGGCTTCGTGGTTCCAAAGTTGAGCTGCCATAGATCTGCGGCCGGCGCCCATGGTCCCACCAGCAGGGCCCACTGCCAGGCGTGCCGAGGCTGCCAGCATCCCAGCACAAAGGTGAAGAGGAGAATGAAGAGGACCTCTACGCCGGTGTCGTCGGTGTGCAGTTCGAAGCTTGCCAGGAAGAGTCCGGCAGCCAGACAGAACAGGTAGGCCGCGATCGTGCCGAGCTTCATGGCTGTTAGGATAACAGAAAGTAATTTGCAATGTAAAGTACTATTCGTGTAGCCCGGTTCACTGATCGGGCGCGGTATAGCCGGTGCGCCAGTGGGCCTGCAGCGGAGGAAGGCCGCGCGGCGGCATCACTCTGACCTGCACGTGATGGTACTTCCCATCGCGCGCCTGGCTGGTGGGCGCAAAACCCAGGATGTAGCGGTTACGCAACTCGATGCCGATTCGTTTGGCGATATCCGGCAGTTCCGCCGCATTGGCCACGAACATTCGCCCGCCGGTGGATTCCGCAATATGACCGAGTAACTCCGGGCCGCCGGCCTCTTCCGGCGTGTTGCCGCCGCCGAATACGCCGATGGCATAGATCAACGTGTTGCTTTCCTGGATCAGTTTCTTCACTTCCGTCACGGAATAGCGGCTGTTGTTGTCACCGCCGTCGGTAATCAGCAGCAGGGTCTTCTTGTTCTTCTTGGACTTCCGCATTTCCTGCAGCGCCAGGTAAATGGCGTCCAGCAAGGCTGTGGACCCTTTGGAGCGCGAGAACGTGAGCTCCTCTTGAATCCTTCCGAAATCCCGCGTAAGCGGCACAACCAGTCGCGGCTGGCTGTCGAACTCCACCAGGAAGAATTCATCTTCCGGATCGGAGATTTTGAAAAACACCGCCGCCGCCATGCGTGAGCGCTGGAGCTTCTCGCCCATACTTCCGCTGGTATCGAAGACCAGCCCGGCGGCGATCGGCTCGTCGTCCATGGCGAACTGCGTGATGGTCTGCTCCACCTTATCGTCGTAGACGCGGAAGTTTTCTTTTTCCAGGCCCGACACCGGCCGGTTGAGCGGATCGTTCACCGTGACGGGGATCAGCACCAGGCGGGATTCGACCCGTATATTGGGGGTCCTCTGTCCCTCTTCCTTAGGCTCCGGTTTCGGTCGTGGCGTGATCGTCACTTGCTGCGCGCGAACCGCCAGCAGCGCCCCCAAACCCAGCGCGAGAGACGCCAGCAGCATTCCACGCAAGCCACGCACGTTTAGCATTGTACTCCCGGCCCTACTTCGCCGCCTGCGCAACGATCCGCTCCAACTGCCCCAGGTGGTTCAGGTCATGGCCGGCCATCGTGTCGATCACCGTCTGATAGGTCATGTCGCCGCGTTCCGGATGGGTCAGCCGTTTCGATAGCGCGGACGGCGGCAGCGATTCGATCAGCCGCAGGTTCCACTGGCGCAGGGCGGCAAATACGCCCCACGCCTCACGCGCGCCGTAAGCGCCATAGCTACGAGCCCAACCGTCCTGATCGAACGGCTGGATCACGTAGTGGTCTTCCGCCAGTGCCTGGCGAAGCCGGAAGGCGAACGCGATCTCGCAATCGGCCAAATGGCAAAGGATCTGTCGGGCGCTCCACTTCGCCGGACCTGGCGAGCACTCCAGGCCCTCGTCGCCAAGCGTCTCCAGCAGGGTCCTCAATCGTGCGGGCGTTTCCGCAATCACGGGCAGCGGCTTCTGGTCGCCTAAGAAAGAAGCGTAAGGGTTCATGGCCAACTCTACCTTAGGCCGCCGGCGCGCTTCAAGCCCATGCCCGCGTACCGCCGGGACTGCCGGCAGGAGCCGGCAGCACGTCGGGCGTCAACACGTACGCATTCGTCCAGCCGGCCTCCGTAAACCGGCGGGCCCGCGGAGTGAAGACGATCTGGTAACTCGTGTCATCGAGCGGCACCTCAATCGCGTTGGCGCTCTGCGGGTAGACCAAAGCCAGGTACCTCAGAATGGCGTAGATATCGCCGTCTTCCGGCTGGCGGAACTGAAAGCCGTTGGAGCGGAAGTGAATGGCGGCGCCCTGGTTGGAAAGGCGCCATGCCAGAAAGGCGCAGCAATCCACCGCGTGCTCAAACCAGGCGTCCAGCTCGTGAGGAACGTCGCGGTCCAGGAAGACTTCCACCGTCTGCTCCTGCTCGCGGGCGAATTCCCGCACCTGCAACGCGCCGGTGTGGGCAGACGCCTTCCAATCCAGGTGGCGCGCGCTCTCCAGCGCTTCGTACGGGCGGATGCGGTAAAAATCCCGGCCCAGGCCGCGGTAATGCGTTTCAATCTCCCCCGCGATGCCGGCCAGCAGGTCGTCGAACCCCGGCTGAGGATCGATGGAAGGGTAGACGATCATCTCGCGGCGCAAGGTCACCCGCGCAGATTTTTCCAGGAACCCGAAAGGGAAAGAAGTGAAGAACGCGAAACTGTTTTCCCGGTATGCGCCGCGGGTGGGGAAGCGCACTTCCACGGTTTCTTCCAGCGTGGCGCGGGCCGCAATCAGCGGAAAGTAGACACCCGATTTCAGGACCGGGCTGGTTGCGTCGCGAACCCCTTCGACGCGAATCGAGAATGAAGGCATCAGCCACTTCTGGTTCCGCACGAAGAGCTTCCCCGGCACCGTGCGCCCCGCTGGGATGTGCTCCGGCACCAGGAAATCCAGTTCCAGGGCGGCCAGGCACAGGCGGCTTACCAGGCCGGAGACCAGCAGCGTGGCCATCATCGCAGCGGCAATCAGGAACAACAGATTATTGGTTGAGACGAGGGCGGCCAGGGACACCAGCAGGATGGCGGCCGTGAACAGCATTCCGCCGCGCGTGATCTTGTAGCGGACCCGCCGCGCCAGCGCGCCCCGAATGTGCTGCCAACGTTTGCCCATGCGCCGCTTTCATTCTACAGCCCGCAACTGCGGCGTCCTGGGGGTTCCCCGGATACCGGATGTTAGGATGATCGGGTGGCGTGGCTTCGGTGGCGCAATGCGGCGCTCGCGGTGTTCCTGCTGGCATGGTTCCTGTTCTTCAACTGGGACGGCCTGCGAGTCCACTTTGCCCTCGATGACATCGGGAATATGGCCCACTATTACCGCGATGGACCGTGGTGGCTGGCGGCCTCGCAATTCCTGCCGTGGCGCGGATACTATCGCCCCATGGGCGGCCTGTTTTACGTTCCCATCCTGCACTTCGCCGGCTTGAATCCGGTGCCATACCAGGTTGCGCTGCTCCTGCTGCTATTGGCGAATGTGTACCTCATTTACCGTTTTGCGCGGCTGCTCGGTTGCGGTGAACTGGCGGCCGCGCTGGCTGCGCTGGTGGCCTGCTACCACGCCGGCTTGGGCAATCTGTACTACAACGCGGCCTTCGTCTATGACGCCCTGTGCTGTTTCTTCTATCTGGCGACGCTGGTCTATTATCTGCGGATCCGCAGCGCCGCCCGCCCGCCCAACCTGCGCCAGAATGCTGTGCTGCTGGCCCTATTCCTGTGCGCGCTCAATTCCAAAGAGATGGCTGTAACTCTGCCCATCATGCTGCTGGTCTACGAGTGGATTTACCACCGTCCGAATCAGTCGATGCGAACCGCTCTATTGGCGGCCTTGCTTTGCGCGGCCGACGTCTTCGGCAAAGTCTGGGGAGCCGAGCCGCTGATTCAAGCCGAAGGCTATCACCCGGTCTTCAACCTGCAGCGCATGCGCGCGTTTCAACGGATGTCTCTGAGCGATCTGCTATTCGGCTGGGGCTCCGGATGGGGCGGCATCCTGCTGCTGTTTGCCCTGCTGGCCTATCTGGCGTGGCGCCGTGCCGGCCGGCGCGAGTTGCGCTTCCTCTGGTGGTTCCTGCTGGTCACGCCGCTTCCCATCGAGTTCCTGGTCGGGAAAAGCCAGGCCTGTCTCTATGTTCCGATGGTCGGTTGGGCCATCTTCGNNCGCGCTATTGGTGCTGGCCGGCGTCTTCGCGTGGGCACGCCTAAACCTCGATCGCAAGAATGTCGAGACCAAACCGCGCATGTCTGCGCTGGGCCAGGAGAGTTGGGACATCATTCAGCAATTCCAGGCTTCCAACCCGCGCGTCCGCCCGGGCAGCAGCGTGGCATTTCTAGACGACCCGCTTCACAGTTGGGACATGCTATCCATCGCCCAACTCTGGTTCCGCGATCGCAGCCTCCAGATTCACGTGGCCCGCGAAGGCCCGCTGACCTCCCAGGAGCTCGCGAAAATGGACGCCATTTTCACATTCCAGAATGGCAAGCTGGTTGAGTTGAAGTAAGAGCCCTACAGCGTAAACCCGGATTTCGCCGCATCGTCGGCGAACATCTTCACCGTGTCCAGCGAGTAGTCGGCCAGATCTTTGCCTACCAGCGAGAGCTTCTTGAGAACGTCGGGTGTGGCCGTGATGATGTGGCATCCGATGGCGTCCGCCTGAAACACATTGAGCAACTCGCGCGGGCTGGCCCAGANNACGTGGCTCACCTGGTCGAGCGTCAGAATGGCCGTCACGTTCACCTTGATGCCGGCGTGGGAGAGCTGCTTGATCAGCGGGCAAGCCGATTCGCGCCGCGTGTCGGTGACCGGAATCTTGACGTAGACGTTCGAGCCCCAGGTCGCGATGATCCGCGCCTGGCGTTCCATCTCGTCGAACTCGTCGGCAAAGACCTCGAAGGAAATCGGGCGGTCCCTGATCACCGACAGAATATCGCGCGCGAACGCCTGGTAGTCGGTGATGCCGGCCTTGTGCATCAGCGTCGGATTGGTGGTGAAGCCGCGGATCACCGGATTGGCATACAACTCCAGCATGCTTTTCTTCTCGGCCCCGTCGGCGAAAAGCTTGACCTTGAGATTGACTGGCGGTTTCACGATAGCATCCTCACCTTGTGCCTATTCTGTCAGAACCGGCGGAAAGGTGCGGGCCATGCCTTCCTGGATGCCGATTTTGGAGGTCCAGCCCAATTGCGTGCGTGCCGCGCTGCAATCGCATGGCGCCACCGGCGTGAGGGAATCCACACGATACGGAGTGAGCGGCACCGAGCGCTTCAGGATTCTGCCCAGCAGCTCAACGCCCCATCCGGCGAACTTCAGAAACCAAATAGGCACGTACGTTACGCGCACGCGCCGGCCGCTGCGCCGCACCCACTCGACATAGTCTTTCTGCCGGATGCCTTCGGGATCCACCAGTTGGAAGATGGCGCCGTTGGGGACATTCGCCCGCGCGGCCAGTTGTAGCGCGTCCACCACGTTATCGATGTAAACCAACTGCGCGCGATTGTTGCCGGAGCCGGCTACCAGCCAACGGCCCGCAATCGCAATCGTCCCCCCGGGCGGCGCCTTGTCCGTGCCCGGCCCGTACATCTGGCCGGGCCGCAGAATCACCGCGTGGATGCGGTTTTCAGCCGTCGCCGCCAGAACCATCTTCTCCGCTTCCAGCTTGGTTTGCGAGTAGAGGCCGCGCCGTTCGGGGTACGGCTCATAGGGCGCAGACTCGGTAACCGGCACGCCATGTTTGTGGCCGGCGTGATCGACTACCGCCATCGAACTCACATACACCAACTTGCGCACGCCGTGCCGCGCGCAGGCTTCCACCATGTTGCGCGTGCCCCACACCGTGCCGCTCTGAAACTCAAACGGTCCGCCCTTCATGGCGGCGCCCACGTGGTAGACAATCTCAATCCCCTTGACGGCCCGGTCCACCACCGCCGGATTGCCCAGATCGCCGTAGACCTCATGCACATCGTCGCCCAACGGCGTCTTCGGAGGCCTTCGCAACAGCACGCGCACCGGCTCCCCGGCGCTCCGCAGCCGCCGCACCAGCGCCCGCCCCAGGAAACCGCCCGCGCCCGTGACCAGGATGCGCGGCTGGCGCACCGGTTCACGCTCGGCCAGAAAACGCACCTTATCGGCATCGGCTCTCCGCGAGATTTCCTCTAATAGAGCGATGATGCGGCGCCCCTCTTCAGGCGGAACCGGCGGCGCTTCCTTTTTCCGCAGCGCCTCGTGGAACTTCACCACCGAGACCACAATGCCGGGAGAAGGCAACAGCCGCTTGGTCGCGAAGCGGATCGTGTTGGCCGTCACGTTCCATAGCATCGCGAGCGAATTCAGCCCCGCCCCCAGGATGCGCTGCACTGGCTTAGGAGCCGGGTAGACCTTACGGATCGAGAGCGTCTGCAGGTAGCAATCCACCAGCATCACGCCGCGCGTGCACTCCACCACAATTTCGTTTTGCATGGGCCGCACATTCCATGAAATGTACATCTGCCCGGTGCCCTTCTCACATTCGACTAACGTGCGCCATTCGTCGAAGATCAGGTTGGGGTCCCCCAGTCCGCTCGCATAGTATCTGGTCTCGGCGCGGCGGATGGGGCCGAGAAACGCCTCCAGCAAGTACAATCCGTGAGCACCCAGGTCCTGGAACGGATAGGAGCCGTTGCGGAATTGCGGTGGAATGGCCGGGCCGCCGGAATACGCCGGGTAGTCGGAACTGCGCAGGAACTCTGCCCCGGTGATCTCACCCAGCGCTCCGCTGCGCAGCAATTCGAGCGCGCGCAGCACGATGGGGTCCATCCGTGCCGAATGATTCACCGAGAGCGCCAGCCCCTTTTCGTGCGCCCGCTCGATCATGCGGTCGCAATCGGCTGCGGTCTCCGCCATGGGCTTCTCCACCAATACGTGGCACCCCATGTCCAGCGCTTCCAGCACCAGCGCCGCATGCGTCGCCGGAGGCGTCAGGACGTGGATCACGTCCGGCCGCGCCTCCGCCATCGCCTGGAGCGACGCGTAAACGCGCGGGATCGAGAACTGCTCCGCCAACTTCCGCGCGCGCTCCGCATCCGGATCCGCGATGCCGACGATTTCTACGAATGGTAGAGTGCGCAACGCCCGGGCGTGGTGCGCCGCGACATTTCCGGCTCCGACTAAGCCGACCTTCACCCTGCTATTGGCTTCCATCTTCTTCCAAATCGATCTGTCTGACGATCCACTCCACCGCTTCGCCGATCGACGCCACGCGCGCGTCCGCCGGCCGCGCCGGTCCGCGCTCGCGGTATCCGCGATCGATCCAAACCGTCCGGCAGCCGGCCGCCTGTCCGGCTTCGATATCCCGCCAGCGGTCGCCAATCAGAAAGCTGTGGGCAAGGTCCGCGCCGAATCGCGCGGCCCCTTCCAGGATCATCCCCGGCTTGGGCTTGCGGCAATCGCAGCCGTCGCCATCGTCGTGCGTGCATACCAGAATCTCATCCAAGGGTAACTCACGGCGCAGCCGGTCTCCAATCGCGTTCACGGCTTCCGCGGTCTGGGTGCCGCGCGCCACGTCCGGCTGGTTGGTCACCACAATCAGCGGCAGCCCCCGCGATTTCAGCCGCTGCAACGCCTCCGCGGCGCCCGGCACAATCCGTACCTCACCCGCGGTTTGCGGCGGATACGGTTTGCCGTCCCGTAGGATGGCTTCGTTCAAGACGCCGTCGCGGTCCAGAAACACGGCTCTCTTCAGCGGACCGATTCCCATTTGGTTTCCGCCTGCTTCACGCCGGGATGCGAGACCAAAAGGTGCCAGACCACCGCCTGAAAGGCTTCGGCGTGCGGCGTGGTATGCACCGGGTTGACGGTCGGCACAATCACACAGGCGTCCGCGACCTGCGCCGTGTACCCGCCGTCGCGGCCCACAATTCCCAGAATCCGCGCGCCCACGCTCTGGGCGTATTCGAGCGCCTTCACCAGGTTGGGGCTGACATTCTTCTCCAGGTTGCCTCCGCCCACGGAAAACACCAGCACGGCGTCTTCCTTCCGCAGGCGGCTGCCGCGCAGCCAGCTCTCAAATACCGTGGCCCATCCTTCATCGTTGGTGCGGGCCGTCAGCTCGGAGACGTTATCGGTGGGCGCGTACGCTTCCATGCCGGCGATCTTGCGGAAGTCGTTCACCGCGTGCGAGGCATTGGCCGCGCTTCCTCCCACGCCCAGGATGAACAGCCGCCCGCCCGCCGCGCGCGTTGCCGCAAGCAGCGCCGCCGTCCGCTCAATCTGTTCCAGGTCCAGCCCGTCGATCACCTGTTTTGCTTCGGAAAGAAACTGCTGCGCAAAGCTCATTCGGTACCCGCCTTGTTCCCCGCCAGATAATCGGAAAGCTCCTGAATACCCGCGAACGATCCGGTTTCGTAAAAACGTTCCTTCACTTCCAGACCCGCCAGTTCCCCCCGCCCCAGCAGGTCCTGGTAGAGGTCCGCCAGGTCGTGCGCGCCGGTCTCGGAAACGCCATCAAACGCCGCGCCATGGAATACGCCGAGCCCGTAATCGATGTAGCGCATCTCCGCCGTGCGGAGCTTCTTATTGTAGGCGAGGATGCGGCCGCCTTCAAAACGGACGTTGCTCGAGTCCCACTGGTCCTGGTTGCGGAACACCGTCATCAGCCCCGCCTGGCCGCTTCGCTCGAACGCGCGTGCCACGGCTCCGTAGTCGCACGGCAGATAGGAGTCTCCATAGAGCACAAAAAAACTCTCTCCCAGCAATGGCCGCGCGTGCGCGACGGCGCCGGCCGTTCCGCGCAGGTGTGGTCCGTCCGGCGTATAGGTCAGCTCCAATCCGAATCGGCTTCCATCGCCGGCATAGGCTTCGAGCATCTCGCCCAAGTATCCCACGCACAGGGTTGCGCGCTTCACTCCCTTGGAAGCCAACAGCCGGAGCTGATGCGCCAGGAAAGGTTCCCCGTTGATCTCGATCAACGCCTTCGGAATCTTCTCCGTCACCGGCCTCAGGCGCGTGGCCAACCCACCTGCGAGAATTGCGACTGGCAGCATGGCGGAATGGCTCTAGGACTGCACAATCACCTGGCTGCCGGCGAAATCGAAGCGGAAACGCACTTCGCGCAACCCGGCTCGCGTCATCACTTGCCGGAGGCGCGTCTTGTCCTCGGTATAGAACATCAGGAACCCGCCACCCCCGGCGCCGATCAGCTTTCCGCCCAGCGCGCCATTGGAGCGCCCTAACTCATAGTAACTATCGATCTGCGTGTTACTCATCCCCTGCGTGCGCTTCTTCTTATGCTCCCAATGGATGTGCATCAGCTCCGCGAACCGGCGCAGGTCGCCGCCCTCCATGGCGGCTTTGCTTTCAAAGGCAATCTCCTTGATGAAATGCAGATTGTCTAACATGCCCTGGTCCTTCTGGCGGCTGCGCGAATCCTGGTCCTTGAGAATTGCCGACGCGCTGCGCGTAAATCCCGTGAAGAACAGAATCAGATTGTCTTCGAGCGTGTGCAGCGTCTCGGGCGCCAGGCGGAGCGGTTCCACTCCCACGCGTCCATCCGGATGGAACGTAAGACACGTGATGCCGCCGATGGCCGCGATGTATTGGTCCTGCTTGCCGATGGGCTCTCCCAACAGCTCCAGCTCGATGTGGCACGCCTGCTCCGCCAGCTCCCGTGGCGGCACCGAGTTCTTGTTCAGGCAGTGCAGGGCCCTGAGCAATGCGGTTGTGAAGCTGCCCGAGGAGCCCAGTCCCGTTCCCGCCGGGATGTCGGACATGCTGGTGATTTCCAGATGCGGATGCTCGCCGGTTCCCACCAGCTTCAGCGCCTCCCGCACGATCGGGTGTTTGATTTCTTCCGGCGTCTGCACCATCTCCATCTTCGAGTACTTCACGATGATCTCTTCGGAGAAGGTTTCGTGCAGAGTGATATAGACGTACTTATTGATCGCCGCCGAGATCACAAATCCCGTATGTTCGCGATAGTAAGACGGCAGATCGGTTCCTCCGCCTCCCAGCGATATTCGTAGCGGACTACTGGTGATGATCACGGCGCGACTCCCGATAGATGGTTTCCACAATTACCCAGGCCGCTTCGGCGTCCGCCAGCCCCGGGGTCGGCCGCCGGTTCAGACGAATGTCAGCGATAAACTCGGCCACTTCCTCCTGCCACGAATCGTCAGCCATGGGATATTCCCAGATGGTCGTTTCCGGCGGCCCCATGTGCGGAAGCATCCGGTAAAAGGCCAGCCGCTCCATGCCGTAACTTCCGCCCAGCCCGGAAATCTCCAGCTTGGCGTTCCGCCCGTAGATCTCAAAGGAAAACAGATTTTTCCATTCCGTCCAGGTGGCGTGCAGGGAAGCCACCTGCCCGCTCGGCGTGCGCAACAGCAAAAAGGCGTTGTCCTCCACCGGCATCTCCCAGAAATAGGTTCCGGTAAAGCCTTTGACCTCGGTAAAATCTCCCAGGAACCAGCGCGCCAGGTCCACCAGGTGCATCCCCTGGTCCACCAGTTCCCCACCCCCGGATTTCTCCGGCGCCGCGCGCCATTCCTTGTCGTAGCCGGGCCGCCCGCCGTGCCCGTAGCGCCCGCGGATAAACATCATCTCTCCCAAAGCGCCCGAATCGAAAATTTCCCGCGCTTTGCGAAATGCCCGGTGGTACCGGTGGTTGAAGCCGATGCGGACCAGCGCGCCGGTCTTCGCGGCCGCTTCCCTCACTGCCGCCAATTCCGCTCCGCATCGCCCCGCCGGCTTCTCGATCAGCACGTGCTTGCCCGCCGCGGCAGCGCCGGCGGCGATGGCCGCCAACATGTCGTGAACCGTGGCCACAAACACCAGGTCCACATCCTTGCGCTCTACCGTCGTTTTCCAGTCGGTCGAACTTTCCGCACCCGGCAGTTGGCTCGCCAGCTTGCGCGCGCGCGCTTCGTCCACGTCGCAGCACACTTTGATTTGGACGTCTTTCGAGGATTTAGCGCGCTTCTCCCCAATCAACCCGCATCCGATGATGGCTGCCCTGATCATTTCCATTGTTTCCCGCGGTCCTCCGGAGTGATCCGCCGCAAAGTATAGATGTCCGACTCTTTCAACTCATCGGCATGTTTTGCCAATTCCCGCCACGGATCCCAAATGGCACTGATCAATCGTCCCGTAATCCCCGCGCTGGCCGGCGACGCCAGATACCACGCCAGGGCTGCTGCTTTTTCCGGCGGCTGTCCCCCGTTGCGCTTCACTTCGAGCACGCGCTGGTAGTCTTCGCCGGCCTGCTCTGGGCCGGCCCGCAGCACCGCCTCAAGCATTTCGCTCGCCATGATTCCGGGGGAGATCGCGTTCACCCGAAGGCCCAAGTCCACCACCTCCTGCGCCAGCGTCTCCGAAAACCGCACCAAGGCCGCCTTTGCCGTGGCGTACGCACTGAAATTGGGCCGCGGTCCGGTGGCGCCTCCGCCGGCGAGGTTCACGATGCTGCCGCCGCGCCTCATCCACGGAATGCAGAGCCGGCACAGGGCCACCGGCGCCAGCAGGTTGACCTGGAGGGTCTCCTGCCACTCCCGCCAGTCGTTCTCCCAAACCCGGCCAATGGGCCCGCCGACTCCCGCGTTGTTCACCAGGGCGTCCAGGTGCCCCCACTTCTCCCGCAAGCGATCCACAATCCCCGCCGGTGCCTCCGGATCCCTTAGATCGGCCGCAATCACTTCCACGTCCCCGCGACCCGCCGATTGCAGTTCGGCCGCCACGGCATCGAGAGCCTCCCGATTGCGGGCCACCAGCGCCAGGTTGGCGCCCTTCTCGCGGAATTCGCGGGCGATCGCGCGCCCCAATCCCCTTGACCCTCCCGTGATTAACGCATTGAAATCCGGCATTTTACGCAGAACAGCCTATTGTAAGCGGAACGCGCGGGCCCCTACAATAGGACACTGCAAGCATTCTACGTGTGATCAAAATCAATGGGTAATCCAGCCAAGTATTTTGTAACCGGCGCCGCGGGCTTTATCGGCAGCAATCTGGTGGACCGCCTGCTTTCCCTGGGCCACGAAGTGATCGGCTATGACAACTTGTCCACCGGGCAGGAGCGGTTTCTGGAATTGGCCACGCCCCACCCGGCCTTCCAGTTGATTCGCGGCGACCTGCTTGAGTTCGACCGCCTCTCGCAAGCCATGCGCGGCTGCGAAATGGTCTTTCATCTGGCGGCCAACGCCGATGTCCGCTTTGGAACCGACCACCCTCGCCGCGACCTCGACCAGAACGCTGTCGCCACGTGGAACGTGCTCGAGGCCATGCGCGGCAATGACATTCGCCGCATCGCCTTCTCCTCTACCGGATCGGTGTATGGCGAGGCGCAGGTGATTCCCACGCCGGAGAACTGCCCCTTTCCCGTGCAGACTTCGCTCTATGGAGCCTCCAAACTGGCCGCCGAAGGCATGATCGCCGCCTATTGCGAGGGGTTTGGCATGCAAGGCCTGATCTTCCGCTTCGTTTCCATTCTCGGCGCACGCTACTCCCACGGGCACGTTTTCGATTTCTCGAAACAGCTCCTCGAACACCCCGGCCGCCTGCGCGTTCTCGGCAACGGGCGCCAGCGCAAATCGTATTTACACGTGGAGGATTGCGTGGATGCGATCTTGCGCGCCATGGACCAGGTGGAAGACAAGATCGCCATCTTCAACCTCGGCACCAGTGAGTATTGTGAAGTCAACGATTCGATCGGCTGGATTTGTGAACGCCTGGGTGTTCAGCCCCGCCTGGAGTATACCGGCGGGGATCGCGGATGGATCGGAGACAACCCCTTCATTTTTCTGGACTGCTCCCGGATGCGATCGCTCGGCTGGGAACCGCGTTATCCCATCCGCGAAGCGGTGGGCAAGACCATCCAGTACCTCATCGACAACCCCTGGCTGTTTGCCAGCCGGACATAAACTAGAACCGGTCTAACCCGCTACAGTCTGACGATCTTTGGGGAATTCTGGCCCTTGAGGGCGTTGCGGGTGTCCACAATCAACGCGGCCCGCTCCACTATCTTCCGGTAATCGAAGGCCGAGTGGTCGGTCACGATCACCACGCAATCGGCGTCGGCGATCGATTCTTCGGGCTGCGATTTGAGGTCGAGCCCTTCAAGGTGCAGCGCCCGCACGTACGGATCGGTGTAGGTGATCTCGGCGCCGCGCCGCTTTAACAGCAGCATTACGTCCAGGGCGGGCGATTCCCGCAGATCGTCGATATCCCGTTTGTAAGCCACGCCCATCACGTGGATGCGCGATCCCATCACCGGCTTTCTAGCGTTGTTGAGAGCCTGCTGCACCTTATCGGCCACAAACTGCGGCATGTAGCCGTTGATCTGCCCGGCCAACTCGATGAAGCGCGCTTCCATGCCGGCTTGCTTGGTCTTCCACGAAAGATAAAACGGATCCACCGGGATGCAGTGGCCGCCCAACCCCGGTCCCGGGTAGAACGGCATGAAGCCGAAAGGCTTGGTGGCAGCCGCGTCGATCACTTCCCAGACATCGATGCCCATGCGGTCGCACATCAGCGCCATTTCATTCGCCAGCCCGATATTGATCATCCGAAATGTGTTTTCGAGCAGCTTCACCATCTCAGCCACCTGCGTGGAACTCACCGGCACCACGCGGTCGAGCGCCTGCGAATAAAACAGCCGGCCCATATCCGTGCAGGCCGGTGTGCAGCCGCCTACCACCTTGGGAATGTTGGCGGTCTGGTACAGGGGGTTGCCGGGATCCACCCGCTCCGGCGAAAAACACAGGAAGAAATCGCGGCCCACCTTGAGACCCGATTTTTCGAGCATCGGCAAAACCAGCTCGTCGGTCGTGCCCGGATAGGTGGTCGATTCCAGAATCACCAGCATGCCCGGGTGGAAGTGGTTCGCGATCTCCTGGCATGAGGAGACAATGAAACTCATGTCCGGATCTTTGGTCTTGCGCAGCGGCGTGGGGACGCAGATGTTGATGGTGTCGAGCTCGCGCACAGCCGAAAAATCCGTGGTGGCGCGCAGCATTCCGGATTCCACCAGCGGCCGCAGCACGGAGCTGGGGATGTCGCCCACGTAGGAATCGCCGGCATTGACGCGCCGCGTCTTCTCCGCAATGATGTCGATTCCGGTCACGGTAAAACCGGCCTTGGCAAATTCGACGGCCAGCGGGAGACCGACGTATCCCAGCCCCACCACGCCCACTCGCGCACTATGGGAGCGGATCTTCTCTTCCAGCAGCGCGGCGGCGGTCGCGGCGGTACTCACGGCAGTTCTCTCAAGGTCAGACATGAGCCAGCCATTTTCTCATTACAGAACACCCCGCTGTTATAATAGCTCATCAATGATGGCGATCCCCAGGCCCGTCTAGTGTCGAACGGTACCGGCAGATATCGTGCCGCCGGAGTACGAGGCGCCCGCGCTTGGCAGCACAACCAGGTTCAACGCCTGGCTGGCGGTGTTCCCTCCGTTGTCGGTTGCCTGCGCGGTGAAACTGCAGGCTTGCGCTGGGGAAGGCGTACCCGAAATGATTCCCGTCGAAGCCCCGAGCGATAGCCCGTTGCACAGCGAACCTGCTGTGATGCTCCAGGAAATCGGAACCGCACAACCGGCAGTTAGAAGAGTGGTGGAGTAAGGCGTTCCAGCCACGCCCGCCGGCAGTGTCGCCGTGCTGATCGAACAAGCCATGCCGCCTTGGGAGATCGTAACCGCCCCAGCCGGCGACTCAAAGTACAGCGAGTTGTCCCCGTTCGAAACGGTTTTGCCGTTGACAACCGTGTTACCGCCCACCGTCACGGTATACGTCCCGGGAGCTAAGCCGGAAATCAACCACTGCGCCGTGCCGCTGAAGGCCGGGGTGAAAGTGGTGAGAGTTGACTGAAGTTGTCCGCGCCGAGCCGCAAGAAAGACCTTCGTGTCTGTCGCTCCGGTCATCTGTGCCCCAGCCCAGTTGGCATCCGGGTTGAGGGCCGTCGTTGTTAAGGTGGTATCCGGCCGGGTAGCGATCTTGTGGACGATCAAGTCTTCGAGCTTCGATTGCCCCGCCGCTCCGCAAGTGCCGGTCGAGGAAGCATCGGCGCAGAGGCTTACGCGGTTGGTGTGGCTGTTGGTCCCCGGATACGTCGAGCCATCATAGTGAATGAACAAGTTTGGTGCTCCGCTCGGCACCAGGAAGTTGCTAATGAGGTTGTATTGCGGCGTCGGATCACCGTGACCGTCCGCAACCCCAGTCTGCGATTCCAGGATGACGCGGTTGGCATTCAGCGAAGAACAGCCGCCAGAGCCAGGGCAAGTCGTGCTCCCTTCGTCGTAGTAGTTCCATGGATGGACAGCTACCAACTCGCCGTTCTGGGTATAGTGGACCTGATTGCGAATGGCCGTCGCATGACCGGTCGCGTCCACATAATCGTACTGGACGATCACGTGCTCCGTGCCAGGCTTCTTGAAGTCGCAGATTGTTCTCTGCGCGGCAGCGTACGCCGTCGTGTATGCTCCGCTGAAATCCAGCATGGCGCAGGCATAGTTGGAGTTCTGATCGCCGTAGGCTGCGGGCCACGATCCACTGTTGGCCGATGACCAGCGGGTGATGTTGGTGGTCATCATGGAGCCGTGCCCCACCAGATTTTGGAGGAGCGTATTGGTCCCCCCAAACTCGAAGGCTACGTCATTCTTGGTGGGATCGTACAATCCCGAAGTGCTATCCGGGTCAGACCCGCCAACTACTGTGGTGTCGTTCCCCAGGAGGAATCCATTCTGGTATAACTGGAGCGTTCCCGGCTGCGGCCCGTCGTGGTCGCCGGTATACGTTCTCGCCTGCACGAACAGGAACGCATCCGAGGCCGAACTCCAGCCCGTTCGGCTAATGAATCCATCTCCCCGCATGGTCTGAGGGTAGGGACAGGTTCCCCCAAACAAGGTTTGGCAGGCTGCATAGCTGGTGCCGCTCGACCCGCCAAACAGGTATTGGTGCGGCTGTGCGGTATATGCCGAACTGGGAGCATTTGGATTGTAGAGTAGCGCCGTCTCTGCTACGACAATCCCGTGCGCCCATGCCCAGGCAGAATGAGCCGTAAACCAGTTGCTCAAGTATTGACTGGATAGAGACGATGGGGCAAACTTCAAGCCAGAATCCGAAATCCAATTTGGCCCCGCCTGTCCTCCAGGCCAGATTGCATCTCCTGCAATCTGCCCAAACTCTCCAGCGAACTGAGTATGAGCAGGTCCCCCAAGAGCAGAATATGGTGTGTCTGGAAGGGCGGAAAAGACTTTGAATGTCGATGGGGCAGTAACCCAAGGTCCGGTCGGGTCTAAGCTGGGAAACCCAACCACGCTACGCATGAATTCCAGCCCCACAATGGGAACGTCCTGAAGCCATCTTGCCCATGAGTAGTGGCTCCCACTGTGCTCGACTCCGGTGTACGTCATAGCAAAGGCCATTTCGTAATCCCACCAATGGGCGCTCACCTGCGCGAGATCGGTGATCGCGCGAGGCTCATCGTCGGCGGTTACGAGGTCCAACGAAGCTCTCCCCGCATCGAAGGTTGAGGCGTTGTTGGAGCCTGATGCTGTAATCAGCCCGCCATAAGACGATTGATTTCCGCCGGTCAGCGGATAACTGATTGGCTGAGACTGGAAGCTCCCGGCCCAGTGATTCTGCGACCATTTGAAGCCACATTGAGTAGTCAGCGTCTGATGCTTGGCGAGCCAGTAAAGTGCTGGCGTAGCTCCTACAGCAGGATGAGCCCCATTAATCACCGTCAAAGAAGTGTCGCTCACCGGAGGATTGCTGGTAACGTAAGATCCTATCATCGTTGGCAGCTGTAGCTCAGCAACCCAGTTATTTGTTCCATAGACCACATCCCCATAGGCCACGTCGGCTATGAAGGTCGTATTGTAGCCAGTGATGGTGGTGCCAACTCGACTGATGGTGGCGTAGATTGTGTAGGTATTGCTACCAGTGGGAGCGGTTGCCGAACCCGGCCATCCGATTATCGACCATGACGCTACCGTAGCGACCCTCGTAGCCGCCACATATCCAGTTATCAATCCAAGCACATTGACGGTCGTTGGAGGAAACCCGGTTGGGATCACGGCTGTAGCTCCGCTAGTCGAATCCGTTAGGGTTCCTAATGCGAATGTCCCAGCAGTTTGCAGCACCAACAGTCGGTATGAAGACTGACTGATAAACGTGCCGGTAGCGCTACCCTGCGTAACAGTATCTCCCGGACTAAACGTCCCAGTTATGCTGAAACTAATCAACTGGGTCATTTGAGCTACCACGACGTTGTTGTTATAGTAGTTGTCGCCGTGGCCTGGGTCTGCCGCCAGCGTGATCGTGGTGGTCGATCCTCCTGCCAGTGATCCGGTTGCTAGGGTTTTGTTCTGGTACAGATTCTTTGTGCAGGGGGTCGGGTCGGAGATGTCACCATAGATCTTGGATAGAAATAAGGTCTTTTGGGTGGGGGTGAGATAGGGCGCCCCCGCTTGATAGACAACGGCCAAATAGCGGAATATGTAGGAGCCAAAATCTCCTATCTCACTGTCTCCTCCTTCTCCTACCTGTTCATTGGCGTAGAATCCGGCCCCACCAAGCCTCTCCACATTGAGCATCATATACTGCACGGCGGCACGGGCACCTGTATGGCTGACGTCAACCAAAGACAGCATGGCGATTGGAGTCCAATAGTTCGCCACCACTGCTTCAGACCCCGCTCCACCACCTAGACCCCCTGCGGGGTCGTCGATGAGACTCTTATAGATATTGCTCGCGATGTAACCTACCGTATTGCTGTTCCAGAGCAAGGGCCACACGTTGCTATTCTGCGTAGCCAATTGCGAAATCCGTACGCAATTGTCAGTTCCTTGAATCGTGCCGTTAGGCGTAGCTCCAGGGCCACAATGTGCGTTGGTGGTGTAGTCCCCGGCCGAAACGCTGGAGTTGAAGGTAAAAGCAGTAGAGGTCAGCCCGCTGGAATTGACCACGTAATCGGCGGCCATCGCACGCCCGTTGTTCAGGGTGGAGTTGGTTGTGCCCCAGACGGTGATGTGATATCCGGCCTGAACGCCATGAGAGTAAGTGGTGGTCACGGTGCAGATCGTTCCGTTGCATACAAGTCCACCCGTGCCACCACTCTGATAAAGGCCGTTATCGGTGCCCAACGCAAACTGCCGGGTGGTCGTGCCGGTAGGCCCATCGAACCAACCTCGCGGCGCATCTCCCAACGTAAATGCCGTCAGTTTCCCGACTTCGTTACCGCCATTCACGCCACCCGCGCTGTCGAGTTCTCCTGTGCACCAAGCCCCATTACTGGTCAGCGCCCCTCCTGTTTGATCGGTGATGGTGAGGTCCGTACCGCTGTTGACCGTCGCAATCTTTCGGATGCCATTCGCCACACTGACGTAGTTCACGCCATCATTTGCACAAACGCCCGATACAGCGATCAGATCCCCGGCCGCGAGTCCAGCCGTGCTGTTCACAATCAGGTGAAAGGGCGACCCACTAGCCGTCTCTCCGGTGACATATGTCCCGGCAGGCCCGCTGGCCCGTAGGTAGACGGTAGTCTGCGCTGAAAGCGTCGCCGACAAGGCGAGAAGGATAAGTGTATTCTTCATGTTAGTAACCCTTGAGGATGACAGTCGCACACGCCGTATAAGGTCCTGTACTGACCGTCATCTGTGGCGTCTTGTTCCCGGTGGAGAAGGCAATCAGATATTCCATCGCCCCAATAGCCGACACACCGCCATTGCCGAACCAACTGTTCGATGGAAGCACATAGGGCCCTCCGCTGGTTCCGGGGGTAATGGTGAGGTTCCCCCCGCTGTTGCTTCCCAAAACACTGAGAATCAGATCGTTTCCATGGGTTGTTACAATTCCCGTGCTGCTGTAGCAAGGGGTTGGGGACACCGCCCCGCTCAGGAAAGTGTTTTTCCCATCTGTCCCGTCCGTAACCACCGGAACAGGAATTCCCCCAACCTCATGCAACATCAGCGTGAGATAAGACCCCGTCGTCGCCGAACAGGTGATCGTGAAAGTGCCGGATGACGTCACGACGGGTGCTGTTATTGCCGCTGCTCCAAACCCGGTGGCTCCCGCGTTTATCTGTTCTCGTAACGTGTAGGTGTTTGGTGGTGACTGGTTATCTGTACATGGCGTAGCCGCTATCGTGGTTGCAATATACTGCCACGTCACGCCGACTGCCAAGACGCTGCCGACCGTAGGCAGAGTGGAAAACGTCTTGGAAATCGATGTCACTGGTGCGTTCGAGGTTATGTACAGCGGGGACTGCACGACGATGATGGCTCGACCGCTCTGGGCTGGCATTCCGGGTCCCGGGAGCGCGATGGTCTGCGCGAAGGCAGAAGTTATGAAAAGGACGAAAGCAGCAAGTCTCATTAGCGCACCACCCTCCAGTTCAGTGTGATTGCCCCGGGTGTGACACTAGAGGAAGTGTTATTGCAGACCTTGAAATTGACGTTATTCGATGTCGGGTAGGCAATAATCGTCAACATGCCAGTAGTTAGTGGAATGTATCCAGTGACCGCCGTTGGATCTGCATTGAAGCTGGCTATAACGGAGTCTGTAATTGCCGTTCCGGTTGCGGTGGTGGTCACCACAGTAGCGCAAGCGGCTGAAGGAATAGCGCCAGTACCGAGGGCCGATGTACCGCTGGCGATTGTTTGGGTCACGCCTGACGGGAGATCCGCAAGGGCAACTGAAGCCGTATGGGCAACACCGCCAGTGTCGGTGTATGTCACGAACTGATTCGCAGTTCTGGCGCTTACGGTCTTCGTCGCTGCGTAGACGTTCCCACTTAAGTCTTTAACCAACAACGTGTTGGCTGTGGAATCGAACCATACCGCCAATCCACTCGCCGGCGTGGCCGGAGCAGTGCGCGTCGGTCCGCTGATCAACGTTGCGGCATCATCGGCGGTGCAGTCGACGGTATAGGCATTCGAGCCATCGAAAACGGCCGTAATCATCGTGCGGACATTAGGAGTTCCAGAAACCGTACAGGCATGCAGCAGATTGGCGGGATGCGATACGGTACGTCCCCCGCTAGTATCCTGGGTGTAAATCCAGATCAACTGCTGGCCGGGAGTGGCATTGGTGGTGTCCAACGTCGAAGATGTCACGTTGCCGGTCAGCGTCATCCCAAATGTCTGCGGACTCGTACTACTGGCNNGCTCGAGAGTACCCAATGGGTGTGGTAGTCGGTACTGTCAATCTTGGAGAGAACCTGGCCCGACGTGCCACCTGTGGGGACACCCTGGCCAGCAGGCCCCGTGGCACCCGTGGATCCTTGTGGCCCAATTAGATAAGTGCAACTGCCCGACCATGTGCCGGAAGCTTTGGGCCCGTACAGGCAACTGGTTGTCGTATTGATATACCAGTCGCCGTTGTTACCAGTACCGGAGGATGGCAATCCTGCTCCGGAAAGTACCGTGTTGCCGTTGGCTCCAGCAGATCCAGGGACGCCGGTGGTGCCGGACACACCCTGCGGTCCCTGAGAGCCCGTCGCGCCGGTAGCTCCGGCCGGTCCAACCAGCAACGTACACGTTCCGGGCCAAGCGCCCGACGCTCTTGGTCCGTAGAGGCACGAGTTATCGTTTCGGAGATAGAAGTCGCCGTTGTTGCCGGTTCCCGCAGACGGGGCTCCGCTCCCATTTAAGACGGTGTTCCCGCTGGCTCCCGTGGCCCCAGCCGGGCCTTGCGGCCCCGCCGGGCCTGCAAGCGAGGCACTCCAGGCTCCCGGGTTGCCTGCGGTGGAGCAATACGTCACGGCGCCGGAATCCGTCGCCAGCCAAAGCTGTCCAAGAACACAGTTCACAGGCCGGTTTGCCGCCGTGCCTGACTGAACACTCGCCGTCTTCCAAGTATCGGCGCCCGAGCAAACCGAAAGAGAAGTCGTGTCCGACTTGAAGAATATCTGGCCAACTGCACACTGGGCCGGAAGCAGCGTGCCGGTCTCCAGTCTGCTCTGCCTGGTCAAATCAACGGCGGTCTGTGCGCCGAGGCGCCACGCGCCACCCGCCAGGAGAACGGCCGTTATCTTTACGTATCGAGGTGTTTTCATAGCCTACCCAAGAACTTTTTCGGGGGGGGACGCTGGCGACCACTCAGAGTGTGCGGCGTCCTGGAGTTCTCCCAAAAAAAGGCCCCGCGCTTGGCGCGAGGCCGTGGAACTCTCTACCCGATTCGAAAGTAGCATCGAGACTGAACGGTCAAGGAGGCGTTAAATAGTCATGTGTCTGAAAGCAGACAAAATAGAGTTCTCAGATTTGTGTGACCGGCAGAACTCCCCACCAAAATCTGAATTGTGCATTCAGACAAAAAGCTTCAGGCCAGAATGGAGGCGGAGTGGCGCAAGGTCTGGTAGCTCAGGCCCCCAGCAGCCGGTTCACGTGATGCATCACTTCGAACGCGTCGGCCACATAGAGCACATCGGCCTTGCCGCGCGCCCAGCCGCAATTCGCGTCCAGGTTGATGGCGCGCCGTTCGTTCACAAAGCGCCATCCCACCACGTGCGGCTCCTCGCCGTGACAGCACGTGGAAAGTCCCTTGCGATGCCGCGGCGTCGAGCCGGTCTGGCCGATCTGGTTCAGGTGCGTCATGAAGCCCAACACCGCTTCCCCTTCGCCGCTGGCGTCCACCAGGGACTTGCTGCCGCCTAACGATGACTTGGTGGCGCGCAGAAAACCCAGAATCAGAGCTTCGGCTTCGGCCCCATGAACCGCGCCGTCGGCCTGTTTCTTGGTCCAGCCGGCGCCGGTCACGAACAGTAATTTGGCGTCGGGCCGGATGGTCTGCTCGTCGGCCTTGGGAGCCTGCACGCCGGTGACGGTGGTGCGCGTCGGTGGCGCTTCCACGGCCACATTCTCCACTTTGGCCACTCCCGCCGCCCCACTCCAGGCCGCAAAGCATCCGGGATCGAGCAGCACCACCCACGGCCGCTGCTCGCGCGAGAGTACGGCTTCCATCCGCTGCCGGTAGAACCAGCGCGTTACCGCCGGCGCCCCGTTTTCCNNACGCCCAAAATGCGTTTGGCGCCAGCGCCCAGAATCTGGTCGGCGGCCGGCTGAACCTCACCGCCCACCAACCCCACGCTCAGTTCGCCGCCGAGCGAGAGCGCCGCCCCGAGTGCCTCCAACGCCGGCTTCGCCAGTGTGCCATCGCCTTCGGTATGGGCCAGAAGCAGTATCGATTCCATGGTTACTCCTCCCCAATCCAAGCCACGATTTCCCGCGCCATCTCTTCCACAGGCATATTCTTCTCGATGCGCGTCTCGCGCTGCTGCTTGGGCAGGCTCACCGACTCGAAGCGGAGCCCGGTGTTCGCGACGGGCGCCGCCTTGGCGCGTTGGAGCGCCGGCATGACGGTCCGCATGTTGGCCATCCCCACTTGTGGATTGTTCTTCGGCTCAGGCAAGTTACCCGTCGCCCAGCCCAGTACCGCCGGAGGTGCCGCGCACACGGACACCTGGTGCCGCCCGCCTTCGATCCGCTCCAGCACCGTGAAGGTGCCGTCGTCCCGAACCGTGATCTCATCCACTCCCTGGAACTGTTCCCCGATTCCCAGCCGCTCACCCACCATCTGGAGTGTGGAGCCCGTCCCGCGCGACGCCGATTCCCAGCCGCCGAACAACAGCAGCTTGGCGCGGTCGAGGCCGGGGATGCCTTCGATGGCTGCCGCCAGCGCCGCCGCGGTTTCGAAGGAGTCCGAGAAGCCCGAGGCCGGCCCGTCCAGCGCCACCAGCTCGAACGGCACTTTTTGCGCCACCGTCATCATCACCTGCTGCAACTTGGCCTTCGGGCCCAGGCTGACCAGCCAGACTTTGCTGCCCGGCCGCTTCCCCGCCAAGTGGGCCGCTTCGAACAGCGCGTGTCCCGCCCACGGGTCCAGCACCGCCGGCAGCAGCATCTCGTTCTTCAGGGAGGGCCCATTGGGGCCGGTTACCGGTTCCAGGGTTTGTAGCGGGTCCGGGACAATGCTTCCGCAGACCACGATTTGAAGGGGGTAGCTCATGTGTTCAGATTCCCAGTATAATGGGGCTTCTTTTTCTTATAATAGCAGCCTCCTTGCCTGGAGGCAGAGGCACCGCCGGAGCCCTCGCATGGCATCGCTCGGCCAGTGTAGAATATCGACAATCGGGTATTCTTGTGCCGCCGTGCGCCGGCCAGCCTACCGCCGAACCACGGAAATCTGAATTTGGAGGTCCTGCAGATGAAACTTCGGACGGTCCTCTCCGCAATCCTTCTTTCGTTCGCCATCTCGGCGGCAAACGCCCAGACCAACGAACCTGACAAGGCCGCGCCGCCGGCTGACCAGGCCAAACCGGCCCCGGCAGCGCAGGCCCCGGCCCGTGAGACACCCCCGGACACGAAGGCCTTCCAGGAGGCTAACCGCATCACCGAGCCTGCCAAAAAGATCGAGGCTCTGGAGAAATTCAAGAAGGACTTCCCCAATAGCACCTCCCTCATCAGCGCCAATACCAACATCCTCTCTACCATGGCGTCGAAGATGCCCGACCAGACTGCGCGCATCCAGAAGTTCGCCAAGGCAACCTACCAAGGGGCCAAGGACAAAAAGGAAAAGGGATCGCTCGCCGGCCAGATTGCCGACACTCTCCTCTCCAACAATCTGCTCCTGAAGGACGCCGAAAAATACGCGAAGACCAGTCTGGCTGCCATGAACCAAGCCGACTACATCGCCGACCAGAAGGCCCAGATCGCGAAGCGCGCAGCAAACGCCGTGGGACGTGGAGGCAACCCTCCTAAGCCCCCTTCCGACGAAGAACTCGTCAAACGCTTCAAAGAGAGCCGCGCGGTCCGCCTGGCTACGCTCGGCCGCATCGAATTCAAAATGGGCAAGACTTCGGCCGCGCAGAAGTTGCTCGACGAATCCTACGTGGCCAACCCCAACCAACCGGCCGTAGCTGCCGCCTTGGGCGAAATCGCCGCCAAGCTGGGTGACGATCCCAAAGCCCTCGATCACCTGATCACGGCGCGTCTCAGCGGCCGCGCGCCGCCCAGCGCCAATCTGGCTCTGGTGGTGGTTTACAGCAAGATGCACAACGGTTCGGCCGCGGGCCTCGATGCCCTGCTCGACGCCGAGTACCACAAGCGCTTCCCCAATCCGGTTCACGTCGAAGCGTATAAGGCCACGGAGAAACGCAGCGACCGCCTGGTCCTGGCCGAAGTCTTCACCGGCTCCGGTTGCCCGCCCTGCGTCGGCGCCGATCTCGCCTTTGAAGCCGCCATGGAGCGCTACTCCCGCAAGGATCTGGCCGTGGTCATGTACCACCAGCACGTTCCCCAACCCGATCCCATGACCAACCCCGACACGCAGGTGCGCAGCAAGTATTACAACGTGACGGGCGTGCCCACGTATGCCGTCGATGGCGAGACCGTGAAGTACAGCGGCGCCGGCCGCGAAGGCACCAAGGGCGTCTTCGAACACATCCAGCCGCCCATCGAGAAAGGGCTGGAAACGCCCGCCGAAGCCAGGCTCACGGTGAATGCTTCGGCGAACGGCAACTCCGTCAACGTCGCCGTCGCGGTCGACGGCGTGAAGAGCGATTCGAAGGACCTCAAGGTTCACATCCTGCTGCTCGAAAAGGAGCTGAAGTATAGCGGCGAAAACGGCATCCGCTTTCACCCCATGGTGGTCCGCGCCATGGGCGGCAAGGATGACGACGGTTTCGCTCTCGCGCCAGGCGCTCCGGCTTCGTTCGACCAGGCCTGGGACCTCGACAAGGTCAGCGCCGGTCTGAAGGCCCACCTCGACGATTACGAAGCCAAAGGCCACCGTGGCAATTCCTTTAAGTTCAGCGAGAAGAAGTTTCAAATCGATCGCGGCAACNNAGGCCCGTCAAAGCCGGCGCCCGCTTTACCCTCAAGCTGATGGCGCACATTCAGGAGGGCTGGCACTTCTACTCCATGAAGCCGATTGAGGACGGTCCCGTGCCGACGCGCATCTGGCTCGCGGAAGGCCAGCCGTTCCAATTGACCGGCCCTATCAAGGCCGATGCGCCGCAGACCCTGCAGGATCCTACGCTCCACATGGAAGTGGAACTCTACGAAGGCTCCGCCGGTTTCGCGCTACCCCTGCGCGTCGCGGCGGGCGCCACGGCGGGAGCGCAGAATCTGGTGGTCAACGCCCAATCCCAGTCGTGCAATAACAGTATGTGTCTGCCGCCAACCACTGTGAAGGTGGAGGTCTCGATCACCATCGCCAAGTAACTGTTTGCACCGGTTGCTTTGCGACAGTTGGAAGAGGCCGCGGTGCCGCCCTTGTCCCCCGCCTCAGCACACAGAAACCCGGAGCGCGAACGCGCTCCCAATCGCAAGTGACCGGATTGATGATCTTACGACGCTGGAGCTACTTGTCAACGGGGCGCCCAAAACACAGCACATATCCGCTGTTATCGGTGATCTCGAAGGCCCTGAGTCCATCGCTCGTATTGGCCAGTTCCCGATGCACGGGAACCTCCCTGCCTACGAACTCTGTGTACAGTGAGTCGGGATCATCCGTGTCGATGTAGGCGTCCCAGCGAGCCCATTCGTGACGCGAACGATTCGGCTGTGGATGGACCTCGGGCGTGATGGCCTTGAACATGAGCATTACTCGGTCGCGTCCCATGATGGCGAGGTAGTCATCTCCGTTTCCATCACCACCACACTTATAAAGAACGTCGAACCCCAGCTTGGACTGATAGAACGCAAGCGTAGCGCCCAAGTCGTCGACAATAAAAAAGGGAGCAACACTGTTCAACATGGCGAAAGCGCCGTGGACCCGAATATAGCCTACGTTGAGCAGCTCGTGCAATCGGCAACTGCTCGTATAACGCGCGACACGTAGAAGCGTCCACACTGAGCCCCAAGTCCCGGATAAATCCTCGAACACTCCCGTTCCTTGATCTCAACGGGCAGGCAGCAGCACCGCCACTCAATGAGTCAAGGGAACAGTATTGTCACTAGCCCGTCCTAATTTTCCGGCGAATGCAGTCCGCCGGCGCCGGCGCGGAAGGAAATGTTGCCGCGCTGGGGGTCGTCAGCGAGCGGCGTCATGCAGTTCCACACACACGCGCCGCAGTGCACGCACT
>PLZX01000347.1 GCA_003152325.1 Bryobacterales bacterium
GGACCATCTCATTAGCCATGTGGACCTTACCTCGGGCACACCGGAACATCAAGCAAAACTGGGAAGGGTGCGGGATTAATTCTGTGGACGGCGTGTCACGGGAGTGATGGCGGCAACGTGCGGGAACGTTCCGGCCGTCCCGGTTTGTTCGTCTCCGCAGGCGTTCCGCAGCCACCACTGAAAAGACAGAGTTTCCCGATCTTGGATTTTCCTGGCAGGGCTCAACTGGCGCTTGGCGGAGCCAAGAGACGGCTCCAGGTAAAAACCTGCTCTTCGGAGAGGAGGATCAAAAGTTGGAGGCTGCGTGTATCATAAGAAGCTGGGAGCCAAAATGGAAATCCCGGCTCACTAAGGATATCCGCTATTCAGATTTATGGGGCTCGTGTTGAAAAAAAACGGAGCGGCCCCCGCGCCAGGGAGCGAAAGCGCGCCGCGGTTCGGGCAGGCTGCAAGTGACCAAGCGCCAGGGGACAAAAACCAATCGTCCCCAACGACGACGACCGACCCGGTACGATTCTACATTGTGCACGAGGTGCCGGGACAAGGTGAGATCAGAGTTGCGGATTACGTCCGGACTTCGCCTTTCGCGATTGTCCAACAGACTTGGACTGAGGCTCTACCTGAGAAGGCGCGCAGGTATCCACATCGCGGCGAGAGCCTGGAGATCGACTGCCATGGCATACCGGGAGCCCTGCTTCTGCAGCCGGAGGTGAATACCAATTCCCTGCCCGCGTTCGCTGCCGCGGCGCGCGAGCTGTTGCAACCCTATGGGACTGTCGAGTTTCTAGCGTGTAAGGTGGCCAGCTACGATGTTGCCGCACTGATCCGGAATTGGAAATCCACAAACCAGCGCGGAGCGGATGTGGAGTTCCTCACTGACTGGCTTAGCGATAGCGGCGGGAGCGAGTGGGACGACGGCCGGGTCCATTATACCGATACCGCGCATGGTTCCAGCGAGGCCTTTAAACGGCTCAGCGATCAGGAGCGTCGGTGGGCGGCGGCTAGGTTTTTGCGCGAAAGCACAGCCTGGCCGGGACTGACCGACGAGCAGCGTAAGCGACTGGTGGACGACTATATCAAGGAGCTGTTGGAAGGTGGCCGGGGCGCGCGGGGACTTTCTTTCACGGCGCATGGCCCGACGAAGCCGAGGCGCGCCGCGGGCGCCAAGCTGGATCACGCCCGCGTGGCCAGGTTGGCGATTGAAACCGGTCTATTGACAATCGGCGACTGCTATAACGGCCCTCTGTTCTGCTCGCGCGCCGCGCGGCTCTTCCGTTGCACGGTACGCGCGGGCATGCCCTCGCAGCCCGGAGCCATGACTTCGGGCATGAGTTTAGGCGAATTCTTGATGACTCATGATTACAGAGCCATGCCCATGGGAAATTGGGCGGGCCATGTTTTCGATTTCGCGCCGGGCGGCGGAGTTACCTATCGTGGCCTCAACGTTCCGCGGCCTGTTTATGTCCCGATGACTCCGGGCAGCGACGGCCCGCTGAGACCAGCCTGAAGACGGATTCCGCGCGCGGCGGGAGGCCGGCTACTTGTACTTGCCGGAAATGCCGTATCAGGAGTTTATTTTGATTGTTAGCAACCCATCACTTCGGCACGGCGTTAAACGGCCATATCGGTAGGGTTGCGCGACTTGATGTGCCCGAGCAACGGCCGGGCCGATACGCACTCTACGGGCCCCAGCCGCTGTCCTGATTTCTTCGTCTGCGGCCCGCATGGCTGCCACGTATCGCTCAGTCTCCTCTAGCTGCTCCCGGCACTCGGGCAAATCAGCAGGTGCTTCTCCAGTCGCTCCAAATCGGCATCAGGAAGCGTCAGCATGGCGCAGCTTCTCGGGAGTCGATCATGCGGGGACACTACACAGGCGATTTTCACAATTCAAGACTTTATCAGCATCGTACGGAGCTATAGTGGAGAAGATGCCTGACTACGAACCGTTGCGCGCGGCAACCGCGGATGAACGTGTCGCTGCAACCCGATTGTGCAATTATCAGCCCGCTCATCTTTGGGTGGCCGATAAGCAAGGCGGAGGAAAGGTGATAATCACCCTTCCAGATCTGATGGCCGAAGGTAAAGCCTTCGCGTTCGACGAGGGCGGCCAACCGTTATGGACAAAGGTCGCCTATTATCCTGCGTTGCTCCGGGCTGGAGACGGATATGAGGCGACGCACGAAGGCGTAGCGATGCGGATCATCGCGGCGTGGGACGGGACATGGGTGCCGTCGATAACGCTGCCGGACGGAAGCCACCGGATAGCTGAGGAACATCCCTATGACTCCCGGGCCGCAATAAAAGGTGCCTGCGATCTTGCGGATTCTTACTGTCTAGAAATGAAGCTGCAAGTAACGGCACCGTCACTTCGTTGGGGACATACGCTGGGCTAGGCTCGGAGTCGGAGCTTGGTTAGCCTTCACGTCCAGCCGATATGGAAAAGATCACGAAGATCGGATTCTTTCACTTTGGAAGAGACTACGGCACTCCGATAAGGGCACTCCGTTGCGCACTCGAAGCGAAAGGGAAGGCTGCGGTGAAGGGCGCGTTAATCGACCGTCTGGAGCTTCCAGAGCGGCATGACCCGGACCACCTCGGCAACCTCCCGAACGAGCCGCCGCCACGCGCTATCGTTGTTCATCGCGGCCGTCAACGAATCGCCCAGCGTCGTCCTCGCCCGGCGCACGACATTCAGAACGGCGGCCTGTTGCCCTGTGTTCTGTTGAAGCACGCGGGTGTCTGCGGCTGCCGGATATGGCACGGCCTGTCGCCAGTAGTACCGAATGAACTTCTCCGCGATCGCATTGGTCGATACAGTGAGGGCAGCGCCAGAATCATCGCCATGTTCGATGCTCAAGTCTGCAAGTGCGAGGAGTAACACGAACTTGTAGGTCGCCACGAAGAGACCCTCGTCGAGCAGGCGTTGGAACTGAACCAGGAACCGGATCTGTTCGTCGGACGTGGGTAACATGCTGTCGTCGCGTTCTCTGGCGCGGCATGGCCAGTACCGCGACCGTTGAACATGAATGCTATCACGGTTCCGAATGTGGCGGGTTACACTGAGCTTCGAATGAAACACACTGGTGGATCTCGCGCCGCTGTAGCGCTCGTGCTGACGGCTTGCCTGTCCTGCTCCAGCGCATTTGGGTGGGGCCGGGAGGGCCACGCGATCATCGCCGCGGTTGCGGAGTCGCGGTTGACGCCGCAAGCTCTAAAGGCTGTGCGGGCGCTGCTCGGCAATCATTCCCTCGCCTCGATTGCAAGTTGGGCCGATCAGGTCCGCCCGGAACGCGACGAGACGTACAACTGGCACTTCGTGGATATACCGATGAGCGCAGCCGGCTTCGACGACAGCCGAGATTGCTTCCTGCCGAAGGACAAACATGCGGGGGCCGCGACGGACCACCAGAACTGCGTCGTTGATCGCATCACCTTCTTCGCTAAGGCGCTGGCCGGTGGCTCTGGAGAACGCGAGCAGGAAGCTCTGAAATTCGTGGTGCATTTCGTCGGCGATATCCACCAGCCGTTTCACGCGATCGGAGAAGCAAGAGGCGGCAACGGCATCCACCTCAGTTTCTTTGGAACCACCAACTGCCCATTTCAGGGCAGGAGCGCGCCCTGCAATCTCCATACGGTGTGGGACGACGGCCTGATCCAGCACGCCGCGCGCACCGAGGGCCAGTACGTGGCCCTGATCAAGAGCCTGATAGCAGAACAGCACCTTGACGGCGGCCATCTCGGCACGCCCGAGGGTTGGGCGAACGAATCGCACAAGCTCGCGGAAGGGGCGTGGATTGATCAGGGGGGGCGTGATCGACCAGGGCTACTACCACAGGGAACTCACGGTCATCAACAAGCAGCTCGCCCTGGCGTCGGTCAGGCTCGCGGACCTGCTGGAGCGAAGTCTCGGCGGGAAGTGAGGGGATTGCAAGGCCGGGTCACTTGTTGCTAACAAGCCGTATTTGACACGTATGATATACTTTGAATCTAAAGGGCCGAACGCGCGGAGAATGCGTTCGGCCCTTTCTATTTTGTCGTACAAGGAGATGTCGATGAAAACGGTTTGTATTGGCGTTGCGACCGGCGCGATTGACCGGCACAGCTCTAGGGTTCTAGTGTAGTGCGGCATAAGTAGT
>PLZX01000316.1 GCA_003152325.1 Bryobacterales bacterium
CCCGCAGATTAGGAGGGATCGTCACATCTCAGCGAGGGCGGCCTTCCCGCTCTCTACCGCTGCAACCTGATCTTTGCGCCGGATCGCGCGCACCAGCGACTTCACGTGCGGTATGGCTCGGGCGGCCCTTTCCGAAACAGGCACGAGCACGGGCGCTCTATTCACGGGATCAGTCCTGTACCCCTTGTACAGTAAACGGGCCATCTGGTGCACTTCGTAGGAACATTCGCCGGCCAGTTCTAACTGATCTTCCCAGCCAATCTTTCCTGCGCTCTCGAGCGACCTCAGAATGCCGCTCAAAAGAACCTTTGTGCTGTCATAAAGCATTAATACACCTGTTCTCCCTCTAGACCGATCCTTCTTCCAAGCCTGTTTAGGCCTGAAGAGGATAAGTCCGTGGCGGGTTCGTAGTAGAGATTTGCTAATATTATAGCATACGATGAATCTGTGGTACACTGAGTACTGGATTTGATGCTCCCGCCGATTCAAGGCCGACCTTTCTAGCCCTGCTAAATTTGTCCCCCTTCCCAATTAGCTGCCTTCAAGTCAGAAGAGGAACTTTAAGAACATGAAGAATATTTACGTAGGAAATCTCAACTTCGGAACAACGGAAGACTCCGTCCGTTCCCTTTTTGAAACTCACGGCACCGTTGGGCGCGTCAACATCGCCACCGATCGCGATACTGGTCAGCCCCGCGGATTTGGGTTCGTCGAGATGAGCAATGATGGCGAAGGCGAAAAGGCCATCGCGGCTCTCAACGGCACGGACTTCGATGGCAGAGCCCTCAACGTCAATGAGGCCCGCCCCAAAACGGAGCGGTCCGGCGGCGGCGGCGGCGGCTTCGGTCGCAAACGTTATTAAGCAACTTCACTGATAAAATCCGGGGCGGCCTCCAAGCGGCCCCGGGAAATCCCACCCCGGCCGGCTCCCCCCTTCCTCACTTTCCCCTTGACTTCTGCTTCGTTTAGTACTAATTAATTAGTATGCGCAGGCGCAGCAGCACCCTCACCGAGCACGAGCTCGAAATCATGAAGATCGTCTGGTTGCACGACAGCTCCACGGTCCGCGACGTCTACGAGGCATTGCTCGAGAAGCGCAAAGTGGCCTACACGACTGTCATGACCATGATGAAGGTCCTCGAAACGAAAAAGTACCTCAAGAAAACCCAGGCCGATCGCGCCTATGTTTACCGCCCGGCCCAGCCCCAACGCCAGGTTATCGGCGCCATGGTCCGCGACTTCGTCAACCGCGTCTTTAACGGTTCGGCCGAGCCGCTGCTCGCTCACCTGGTCGAAGAGCACGACCTCTCCCGTGAGGATCTGGAAGAAATCGCACGCCTGCGGAGCAAACCATGAGCGCCGGCCTCATCCTGAACAACCTGGTGTCGTACAGCCTGCAGATTGGGATGCTGGTGGGTCTGGCGGCGTTTGTTCCGGCTTTGCTGCGTCTGAAGCAACCGGGTGCCCGGCTGGTCTATTGGTACATCCTGCTGGCGGCCTGTCTGCTGCTGCCACTGGCCCAGCCCTGGAGGCCGGCCATCATCGCGGGCACCGTGCAGATCACCACCGTCATCACTGCTGTGCGGCCGGCCGCGCACGCGTCCAGCCCCTCCATTCCCCGCAGCGAAATCGCCTTGATAGTGCTGGCCGCCGGCGTGCTGGTTCGCCTCTTCTGGCTCGCCGTGGGCTTTTGGAAACTGCGGCGTTTTCGCCGGCGCTCCCAGCCGCTCCATCCGGTGCCGGCCTGGGGCGTGGAGGCCTCGTTGCGCCTTTCCGCCGACCTCCCCAGCCCCGTCACGTTCGGCTGGCGCAAGCCCGTCGTGCTGCTGCCCAAGTCCTTCCCGGCCCTGGACACCCGCGTGCAAGACGCCATCCTCTGCCACGAAGTGTTGCACGTGCGGCGCCGCGACTGGCTTTTCATGTTGGTCGAAGAACTGGTGCGCGCCGCTTTCTGGTTCCACCCCGCCATCTGGTGGCTGCTCGGCGAGATCGGTCTGGCGCGCGAGCAGGAGGTTGACCGCCTCGCCATTGAGATCACCCAACAGCGCGACGAGTATATGGATGCGCTCCTCGCCATGGCCGGCGCTCGTGGGGGCCTTGACCTCGCTCCCGCCCCGCTGTTCCTGCGCAAACGTCACCTGAAACAAAGACTGGTTCTCATTCTTACGGAGGCTCGTATGTCCAAAACGCGTTTAATTTCCGCTCTCACCGCGAGCGTGGCTGTGTTGATCGCGGCCTGCTGGCTGGTAACCGGGACGTTCCCGCTGATGGCGGCGCCCCAAGTTGTGAACGATGCCCCCGGCGTCACCGTCGGGTTGAGCGGCGCTTCCGTGCTGCACCGCTCGCCGGTGGAGTACCCCTCCGCGGCCCTGCGCGCGCGAATCCAGGGAACGCTGTCTGTGGAAGTCAAAGTTGACGCGAAGGGCAATGTCGCCGACGCGCATGTGCTCAGCGGACCGGATGAGCTGCGTAAGGCCGCCTTGCAATCCGTCCTGCAGTGGCATTTCACCAGCGATTCGGCCGGAACCACCCGCGTGGTCCAGATTACGTTCGAGCTGCCCAAAGCGGAATCGACGACATCGTCGAGTGACCTGGTGCGTGCCGTCCCCGGTGTAGTGGGTGGTGTCTCCGGCGGCGTAGCAAGTGGCGTCGTTGGCGGCATTATCGGCTCCGTACCGGCCGGCTTTCCGCCGCCGCCTCCTCCTCCGGCCCAATTCCAGACGGCGCCGCAAGCCCTAGCGGAAGCGCGGCGCTTGCAGCAGACTCCGCAGCCCATCAAGAGCATCACCGTTATAGGGCTCTCCGAACAGGCCCGCAACGAACTGCTATCCAAGTTGCCTGTGCACGAAGGCGAAATCTATTCCTCCGAAAACTTCCAAGCAATCGCCCAGGCGGCCAGAGACTTCGACGAACACCTGTCGATCCGCACGCAGAGTGCCGACGGCGGTGGCGTGGCCATCCAGATCGTCGCGCCGGGCGCTCAACAGCCCATGCCGCAACAGATCAAGGTCGGCGGCAACGTACAGGCGGTCATGGTAGTGAGCAAGGTGCAGCCCGTGTACCCGGAGCTGGCCAAGTCCGCACGCGTCGAGGGCGTCGTTCATCTCGCCGTCATTATCGCCAAGGACGGCACCATCCAGGAAATTCATTCGCTCGGCGGCCCGGCCCTGCTGATTCAATCGGCCATGGATGCCGTCAAACAGTGGGTCTACCGGCCTACCCTGCTGAACGGCCAACCGGTGCAGGTGGAAACCACGGTGGACGTCAACTTCGCGCTGGCCCAATAACGCAAATCGCGCCTGAAAGAAAGAGTTATTCTCATTCTTAGGGAAGCTCTTATGTCCAAAACACGTTTGATTTCCGTCCTCACTGCGAGCGTGGCTGTGCTGATCGCGGCGCCCCAAGTTGTCAACGACGCCCCTGGTGTCACCGTCGGGTTAAGCGGCGCTTCCGTGCTGCACCGCGCGCCAGTGGAGTATCCCGCCGCGGCCCTCCGCGCGGGCGTCCAGGGAACCTTGTCCGTGGAAGTCAAGATCGACGCGACGGGCAATGTCGCCGATGCGCATGTGCTGAGCGGCCCGGATGAATTGCGTAAAGCCGTGCTGCAATCCGTCTTGCAGTGGCACTTCACCAGCGATTCGGCCGGAACCACCCGAGTGGTCCAGATTGCCTTCGAGTTGGCCAAAGCGCAAGAGTCGCAGCCCGCTGCTACCCAATTGGTGACAGTGTCGAGCGGTGCTACAAGCGGCGCTCAGGCTCGGCCCTATGCCGGCATGTCCTCCGGGTCCACCGTCGACGGCAACACCTTCCGCTCCGGGTCGTTTGGTGGCTCGCTACCGCCACCGACTCCTCTGCGCATCCAGTTCATCAACGTGGACGGGCTCCCCCAGCAGGCTCGCGACGAACTGCTCTCCAGGCTGCCGGTGCACGAAGGTGATATTTACTCCACCGACACTTTGCAGAAAGTCGCCCAGGCGGCCAAAGACTTCGACGAACATCTGACCACTCGCTTCCAAGGCGCCAACGGCAACGGCGTGTCCATCCAGATCCTCGCGCCCGGCGCTCAACCGCCCGTGCCACAAACCATCAAGGTCGGCGGCAACGTGCAGGCGGTCATGGTGCTGAAGAGAGTGACGCCGGTGTACCCTGAACTAGCCAAGTCCGCTGGCGTCGAGGGCGTCGTTCATCTCGCCGTCGTCATCGCCAAGGACGGCACCATCCAGGAGATTCATTCGCTGGGCGGCCCGGCCCTGCTGATTATGCCGGCCATGGATGCCGTCAAACAGTGGGTCTACCGGCCTACCCTGCTGAACGGCCAGCCGGTGCAGGTGGAAACCACGGTGGACGTCAACTTCACGCTGAACCAGTAACGGGCGTCATTCGTAACGCAGTACTTCCGCCGGCGCAATCCGCGTGGCGTTCTTCGCGGGGTAGAGCGTCGCCAGAAAGCTGATCGCGATGGCCACCGCCGCGATCCAGATGCCGTGCACCCAGTGCGCTTCAAACGGCACGTAGGAGAAGGCGTACACCGATTCGTCGATGCGAATCCAGCGGTACTTGTCGGCCAGGTAGCAGATTGGGTAGCCCACCGCCAGTCCGACGGCGCTGCCCACCACCCCAATCAGCACCCCTTGCAGCATGAAAATCTTGCGGATCTGCTGGCGCCGCGCCCCCATCGACATCAGCACCGCGATGTCGCGGTACTTCTCCATCACCATCATCACCAGCACGATCAGAATGTTCAAAGCCGCCACCAGCTCGATCAGCCCGATCACGATCATGGTCACCACCCGCTCGCCGGTCAGGGCATTAAACAGCTTGGAATTCTGCTCCTGCCATGCGCTCGCGGTGTAGTGCGTGCCCAGCAACTTCTCCAGCTCTCTGGCGATCTCCGGCGCCCGGTTGAGGTCGTCCACCATCAGCGCGATGTCGTTCACTTCGTCCTGGTCCTGGAGTCCCAGCATGCGCTGCACAGCGGCGATGGAAGCGTACGCGTAGTGTTCGTCGAAATCGTAGAAGCCGCTTTCGAAGATGCCTACCACCCGAAACTCGCGGATGGTCGGGGTGTTGCCGAACGGAGTGAGTTCACCGCCCTGCGGGGAGAGAACGCGGACTCGGTTATTCACCCGCATGCCACTTTCCTCCGCCATCCGCTTGCCCAACACGATGCCCGGTGGCCTGGCCTTGGGATCGCGCACCAGGTCGAGCGATCCGGCCTGCAGGTGGCGCAGCGTTTCGCTGACGCCTAATTCGGAGTCCACGTCGATGCCCTTCACCACGCCCACGGCCGATTGCACGCCCGATGCCATGAACGGACTGTAGAGTTCCGGCGCGGCCGCTGTCACATGCGGCGCTTGGCGGAGCTTCGCGATCAGGCTCCGCCAATCGTCGATGCCTTCGCCCGGCACCTTGGGGACTACATTGATGTGGGCCATGGCGCCTAGCAGGCTGCGCTGCAGCGAATTACGCATACCGGTGGTCACCGCCATCGCGATGACCAGGGCCATCACGCCAGCCGCCACGCCGATCACCGAAATGACCGTGATCACCGACACCACCGCGTGCTTGCGGCGCGCCCGCAGATAGCGGCTGGCGATGAATAGCTCGAAGGCGGAGTTCACAGCTTGTCGAGTTCGCGCATCAGGCCCACCAGTTCGATGGGGCCTTCCGGCCGCAGCAGCGGGAACAGGATCACGTCGCGGATGGACCGGCACCCCGTCAGAATCATGGTCAGGCGGTCGATCCCGATGCCTTCCCCGCCGGCCGGCGGCATGCCGTAAGCCAGCGCGCGCACATAGTCCTCGTCCATCTGGTGCGCTTCTTCGTCGCCGCGCTCCCGCATGGCGAGCTGCATTTCGAAGCGCCGCCGCTGTTCCTGCGGATCGTTCAGCTCCGTGAACGCGTTGCCGATTTCCATCCCCGCGGCGAAGACTTCGAACCGCTCCACCTGCGTTGGATCGTCGGGTTTCTGTTTGGAGAGCGGCGAGGTTTCCACCGGGTAGTCGTAAACAAATGTCGGCTGGATCAGCTTGTGCTCCGCGTGGCGTTCGAACAGATCCGTCAACGCTTCGCCGGGCGTGGCTTTGCCGGATTGGCCGCGCAGCCATTCCGGATCGCTGGCCTCTTCCACCGTGGGCTTGCCGTCGCCTTCCCAGAAATGCACCAGGGCCTCGCGCATGGTGTAGCGCTCAAAGTGGCTGAAATCGAGCTGGTGGCCGTCGAATTCCACCTGGTGTCCGCCGGTCGCTTCCAGCGCCACTTGCCCGATCAGTTCTTCCGAGAAATCCATCAGGCCCCGGAAATCCGTGTAGGCCTGGTAGAACTCCAGCATGGTGAACTCGGGGTTGTGGTTTTTGGAAAGACCCTCGTTGCGGAAGTTGCGGTTGATCTCATAGACCCTCTCCATGCCGCCCACCACCAGCCGCTTCAAATACAATTCCGGCGCGATGCGCAGGTAGAGATCGATATCCAGGGTGTTGTGATGTGTCACGAAAGGGCGCGCCGCCGCGCCGCCATAGAGCGGCTGCATCATGGGCGTTTCCACTTCGATGAAGCCCTTCGCCTCCAGTTGGCGCCGCAGGGATGTGACGATGCGCGCGCGTGTGACGAAGACTTTCCGCACTTCCGGATTGGCAATCAGATCCAGATACCGCTGGCGATAGCGGATTTCCACGTCTTCCAGCCCGTGCCACTTCTCCGGCATGGAGAGCAGCGTCTTCGAAAGGAACTCCAGTTTCTCCGCATGAATGCTCAGCTCGCCCGTGCGTGTGCGGAAGAGATAGCCTTCCACCCCGATGATGTCGCCGATGTCCAGCAGCTTGAAGAGCTGGAAATCGCGGTCGCCCACGGCGTCTTTTTTTACGTAGATCTGCAATCGCTCGCCGTTTTGCTGCAAATGCGCGAAGCCCGCCTTGCCCATGTGGCGCAGGGTCATCAGGCGCCCGGCAACGCGGACGCGCACCTCCGGCACCAGTTCTTCGGCGGTCTTCGAGCCATAGCCCGCCAGGATGTCCGCAACGGTGTGGGTGAACTCGAACCGCTGTCCGTAAGCGCGGTAGCCCAGGGCCTCGATCTCGCGAATCCGCGACAGGCGTTGTTTGAGTAGCTCGTCTTCTAGCGACAAATGATTGTCTCCCTCAATGGCAAATCAGCTATTATAAGTCTTCGTTTGCGAAGATCCATTTCCATTATCATTCCTGCGTACAACGAAGAGAAGCGGCTGCCCGCTACTTTGCGGACGGTTCGGGCTTGGTTGGAGGCTACTTCGTGGGAATTCGCCGAGATCGTCGTAGTGGATGACGGCTCGCGCGATGCTACCGTGGAACTGGCCCGCAACTCGGGTGCCCGCGTGCTGCTCAACCCCGGCAACCGCGGCAAAGGCTACACCGTGCGGCACGGAATGCTGGAAGCGCGGGGCGACTGGGCGCTTTTTACGGATGCCGATCTTTCCTCGCCCATCGAGGAACTGGACAAGTTAACCGCCGCGGTGGACCGCGAACAGGCGCGCGCGGCCATCGGTTCGCGGGCGCTCGATCGGTCGCTCATCGGCGTGCGCCAACCCCTCTTGCGGGAATACGTGGGACGCTTCTTCAACCTGGTGATCCGCGCCATCACGGGCCTGCCCTTTCACGACACCCAGTGCGGCTTCAAACTCTTCGAAACGGCCGCCGCGCGCGAGATCTTCCAACGCCAGCGGCTGAACGGTTTCGGGTTCGACGTGGAGGTGCTGTTCATCGCCCGGCGGCTGGGATACCGCACCGCGGAAGTGCCCGTGCGCTGGAACGACGCGGCCGGCACCAAAGTCAGCATGTGGCGCGGCATGGCGGCTTTTCTCGATCCGCTGAAGGTGCGCTGGAACTCGATCCTGGGACGCTATCGATAACGGCGGCGGCCCGTCTAATCTGGATAAACACCCCATGTGGAAAGACATCGCCTTTTCCTTTCGTACGCTACGGCGCAGCCCGCTGTTCACCGTGGTGGCCGTGGTTTCGCTGGCCCTCGGCATCGGAGCCAACACCGCCATCTTTTCGCTGCTCGACCAGGTGACGCTCCGCTCGCTTCCGGTCGCCGATCCGGAGCGCCTGCTGGTGCTCCATTCCACTTACAATGCGCCCGGAACCAGCACCAGCGACAGCCCCGGAACTTCGGTCTACTCTTACCCGATGTACCGCGATCTGCGCGACCGCGACGCGGCCTTCAGCGGCATCGTCGCGCGCATGAGCGCCGGCGTCACCCTCACGCGGCAAGGCAACTCCGAGCAGGCCTCGGCGGAGATGGTCTCCGGCAATTTCTTTCGCACGCTGGGCGTGGGCGCCGCCATGGGGCGCGTGCTCACTCCGGATGACGACGGAGCGCCGGGCGCCAACCCGGTAGCGGTGTTGGGCTACAGCTACTGGGCGAACAAACTGGCCTCCTCGCCCGCCGTTCTGAACCAGACCATCGCCATCAACGGCCATCCGCTGGTGGTGGTGGGCGTCGCGGCGGCGCCGTTCCACGGACTGCTCTCCGGGCAAGCGCCCGATGTGTATGTCCCCATCGCCATGCAGAAGGCCGTGCGGCCCACCTGGGACGTGCTGGAGAACCGCAAGTTCCACTGGTTGAACCTGTTCGCCCGGCTCAAGCCCTCGACGACCGTGCAGCGGGCGCAGGCCGCCACCGACGTGGTCTACCGCTCCATCCTCACCGAAGAGTTGGCCCGCATGGGGAACATGCGNNTGATGATGGCGATGGTGGGGCTGGTGCTGCTGATCGCCTGCGCCAACGTGGCCAACCTGATGTTGGCGCGCGCCGCCGGGCGGCAGCGGGAGATTGCCATCCGCCTGGCCATCGGCGCCAGCCGCGCATCGCTGCTCAAGCAATTGCTGGTGGAGGGCCTCATGGTGGCGGTGGCGGGCGGCGCGTTGGGCCTGCTGGTGGCGCACGGGAGCCTGGCGGCCCTGCTGCGGCTGCTGCCGGAGGATGCTGCCGGGCCCTGGCTTAGCGCGCAATTGAGCGGGCCGCTGCTCGGTTTCACGGTGGCGCTCTCGGTCGTGAGCGGCCTCTTGTTCGCGCTGATCCCCGCGCTCCAGGCCACCAGTCCGAATTTGGCGGCCACTCTGAAAAACCAGGCCCTCAACGTGACCGGCGGCAAGGCGCGCTTGCGCCAGGCGCTGGTGGTGGCGCAAGTGGCGCTCTCTCTGCTGCTGGTGGTGGGCGCGGGCCTGTTCACCGGCAGTTTGATGAACCTCACTCGCGTGAACCTCGGCTTCCGCACCCAGCGGCTTCTCATGTTCGGCGTGAACGCCTCCACCAGCCGTCCGCAGGCCGCCGCGGCGACGGCCTTCTACCGCGATTATCAGGCCAGGCTGGCCGCCATTCCGGGAGTTACCGGCGTGGGCGCGGCCGAGAACGGACCATTTTCCGGCGGAAACCGCGGAGGCAATCTCACCGTTGAGGGCTACCAGCCCGGGCCGGACGAGTACGTGGGATCCTCGAGTGTCGGCTCGAGCGCGGGCTTCTTCCGCGCCGTGGGCATCCCTCTGCGTGGCGGCCGGGAGTTCATGGACCGCGACGAAGCCGGCGCGCCCAAAGTCGCGCTGGTCAATGAGGCCTTCGCCAAGAAGTATTTTGCCGGGCGCGATCCGGTGGGCCGCCACATGATGAACGGTGGCAGCAACCATCCCGTGCTGGATATCGAAATTGTGGGCGTGGTGGCGGACAGCCGCGTGGACGTTCGCAATCCGGCCAAAGAGACGTGGTATTACCCCTACTCGCAGTGGGACAAGCCAGACCGGCTGCAGTTCTATGTCCGCACCGCCGGGGACGAGAACCGTGTCGCCGCGGAGACTCGCCAGGTGTTGCGTGCCGCCGACCCCAACGTGCCCATGGGCGCAGTGAAGCCGATGGACGTCTGGATCGGGGAATCCATTTATACCGAGCGGCTCATCGCCCTGCTCTCGGGCGCCTTCGGACTGTTGGCCACTCTGCTCGCGGCCATCGGCCTGTACGGCGTGGTGGCTTACTCAGTGGCGCGCCGCACTTCCGAGATCGGCGTCCGGATGGCGCTGGGCGCGCGGCCGGCGGCCGTGCTGCGCCTGATCCTGTGGGAAGCCGGCCGCATGGCCGCGCTCGGGATCGCGATCGGCCTGGCCGCCGCGCTGGGACTGAGCCGCTTGGTCGAATCCCAACTGTTCGGCGTCAAAGGCGCCGACCCGGCGATTCTTGCTCTGGCCGCGGCGGTGCTGGCGCTGGTCGCGCTGCTGGCGGCGCTGGCTCCGGGCTGGCGGGCCTCGCGCATCTCGCCGGTCGTCGCGTTGAAGTACGAGTAGGGCTATAGAGGCTCGCAAGACACAGCGAAGAGGAGAGCTGTTGCGAGGTCGAACGGTCGAAAAGTGGGTGGCGTGGCCTACACTTTGACGATGACTTCGCGCAGGCGGTCGCGCGTCAGGAAAAACTTCACCGATTCGGCCCGGCCGAAAAGTTTCTCCAGGCTGCGGTTGTTGAACAATTGCGCCGGCTTGCGCGTGCTGGTCTGGGCCACCTGCAGGCTGTTCATGTCCAGTATGCGGAAGGTGTAGAACGGCACCGACTCCACCTTGTCGTCAGAGTGGAAGAACGCCAGCATGTAGCCCTTGGGCCGCACGATTTTCAGGAGCCGCTCTACCACCGCCGCCAGCAGCGCGGGCGCCAGGTACTCCAGCGCGTCCCAGACCAGGACGCCATCGAAATGGCCTTCGGGGTAGTCCAGCGCCTGGTGCAGGAAGTAGTCGATGCTGCCGGAGTTGGCCTGAGCCGCCAGGTCGTTCGAGCCGAAGCTCTCGTTGAGCAGCTGCAGGAAATCTTCGGCGTACAGCCGGTGGCCGAGATTGGTGATGAAACTCACGTTCTGCTGGCTGGCGCTGCCGAGATCGAGGATGTTGAGGCCGCTCTGGTCGCGGATGCAGTTGAAAAATTCTTCGATCCCGCGACTGGGCCGCGTGATGGTGGTGAACTTTTGGGCGCCGCCAGGCTGCTGTGAGACCCCGCCGCCCGCCGTGCCGGCGGGTTGGCCGCCGCGGGAGCCGCGCATGATGTTCTTCAGCGGTCCGGGAAGCAGCATGAGCGCCTTCGTAGCTTACCGCTTGGTTTCCGTCGCGCCAGCCGCGATAGGCACGGCGGTGGCCGGAG
>PLZX01000090.1 GCA_003152325.1 Bryobacterales bacterium
CGTTCTCGGTGAATCCCTGTTGCTGTTGCCACAAGCACGCGTACACCGTGTTCGGATCTTTGGGATCGATCACCACGTCGTTGCCGCTCGTGTACTCGTCGTTGTAAAGCACCCGGTCGAAATGCGCGCCGCCATCCGTCGAGCGGAAAATGCCGCGTTCCGGATTGGGACCGTACGGATGTCCCAGCGCCGCCACAAACAGCCGGTTTGGGTTCGCGGGGTCCACGGCGATATTGGCGATCATCTGCGAATCGCGCAGCGCCAGGTGCGTCCATGTCTTGCCAGCGTCGGTGGATTTGTACATGCCGTCGCCCACCGCCAGATCCGGCCGGATAATTCCCGCGCCGGCGCCCACATAAATAATGTTGGGGTCCGACGGCGCCACCGCGATCGCCCCAATCGAGCCGGTCGGCTGGTTGTCGAACAACGGCGTCCACGTGGAACCGAAGTCGGTCGACCGCCACACGCCGCCGTTGTCGAAGCCGATGTAAAACACGTTGGGCTGGCTCGCCACCCCGGAGAGCGCCCGCGCGCGTCCCGCCCGCGGCGGTCCGATGGAGCGCCAGTGCATCTCGGAATAAAGCCGGGCATCGATTGATTGGCCCGGCGCCAATGGCGCCAGCCCAGCCAGCAAGAGTCCGGACAACGTCAAACGGCGAATCCACACGCGCGAAATAGGCACAGCGGCAACCTCCTGGACCTCACGAGTGTAATACGATTCGGATAGTTGACGAAAGGAGCCGTCCTGTTATCCTCAAAGTTCATGCCCCTAGCGATCCACCCCGACGACGTCCGCGCTGCCGCCGCGCGCATCCGCCCCCTGGCCCGCCGGACCCCCGTCATGACTTCGGCCGGCTTTGACGCCCAGGCCGGCGTCCGGGTCTTCTTCAAGTGCGAGAACCTCCAGCGCGGCGGCGCCTTCAAAATCCGCGGCGCTTCCAACCTCATCCTTTCGCTCCCGCCCGAGGCCCTCGCCCGCGGCATCGTCACCTATTCCTCGGGCAACCACGCGCAGGCCACCGCCATCGCCTCCCGCCACGTCGGCGCACACGCCACCATTGTCATGCCCGAAGATGCCCCGCGGCTCAAGATGGAATCCACGCGCAGCTACGGCGCCACCATCGTCACTTACAACCGCCACACCGAAAACCGCGAAGCTATCGCCGACGCCCTCATCAAGGAATCCGGCGCCACCGTCGTCCCGCCCTTCGACCACCCGATGATCATGGCCGGCCAGGGCACTGCCGCTCTGGAACTGCTTCAGGAGACCGGCCACCTGGACGCGCTCATAACCCCGGTCGGCGGTGGCGGCCTGCTATCCGGCTGCGCCACCATCGCCAAGGATCTCCATCGGGCCATCCGCGTCTTCGGCGCCGAACCCGAAGGCGCTAACGACACGTTCCTCTCCATGCAAGCTGGCCACCAGGTCACCGTCGCCCATCCCGACACCATCGCCGATGGCCTGCGCTCGCCCCGCCCCGGCAACCTGACCTTCCCGGTGATTCAAAGCCTCGCCGAGCAGATCGTGCTAGTCACCGACGACGAGATCCGCGCCACCGTCAAATTCCTCCTCCTGCGCCTGAAGATTCTGGTGGAACCGAGTGGCGCCGTCCCCGCCGCTGCCGTCCTGTTCCACAAGCTCCCCCAAGGCATCCGCTCCGTGGGCGTAGTCCTATCCGGCGGCAACGTGGATTTCGAAGACCTCGTCAGGTACTGATTCCCGCCCTCGGATCTGAATGCCACTCATGGAATGGCAGCGGTTCCGGCTACCCAACCAGCGAGCTCTTTCGTACTCACCAAACCGAAAAGAAATCGACCTTGCACTTCGACTACTGGGACCGACCGGATGCCCTTGGAAGCCAGAAGATCAGGCCGGAGGGTCACGTCGATTCTTTCTAGAGAGAAGTTCATGGCCTCTTGCAGGCTCTCCAGGCGTTGCTCGATCAGCGGGCAAAACGGGCAGCCCAGCGCGGTGTAGAGAGTCACCTTCACGGGCGCTGAGGCGACGGTACTGACCGGTTGGTCGGTGATTCGGCCGTACCCCATGCCGGCCGACAGGCTCGGGAACTTGCGAATGTACAGCCATTGACCGGCGGGGACGCTTACCAGCCAGACTGCCCCAAGTGCCCAATGGCCATACCACGCCGCAACGGCGAGTCCCCCTAGATAGAGGACCCAGGAGAGATAGATCATTGCGATGTGGCACTGTTGCCTCACGGTTTCACCTCTCAAGTCTAAGTATAAGATTTTATGATCTTCAGCTAGGCTGGCAGGGGCAAACCCTTGCTGAGCTTCGGGAGAGACGCTAGCGGCGATTCTGACTTCTGTCTTCCTCGGCTCCTGACTCCCTTATCCCGCAGGGATATCAAGGGCGAAGCCCTTGCCCCACTATCTCTGGTTTTCTTTTAGGATCTTCTTCCGCAGCCGAATCGATTGCGGCGTCACTTCCACCAGTTCGTCGTCGCGGATGAACTCGATGGCCTGTTCCAGGTTCAGAATTCGCGGTGGCACCAGCCGGATGGCCTCATCGGCCGTCGACGCGCGCATGTTGGTAAGCTTCTTCTCCTTGACGATGTTGACGTCCAGGTCGGCATCGCGGGCGTTCTCGCCTACAATCATGCCTTCGTATACTTCCGTGCCCGGCGCCACGAAGATTTCGCCGCGCTCCTGCAGGTTGAAGATGGCGTGCCCGGTGGTTTTGCCGGGGCGGTCGGCCACCAGCGAACCGGTGGGCCGCCGGATAATGTCCCCCTGCCAGTCGATGTAGCCGTGGAACAGCGAATTCATGATGGCGGTGCCGCGCGTATCGGTGAGGATTTCGCTGCGCAGTCCGATCAGCCCGCGCGACGGCACGTGGAACTCCAGCCGCACGCGGCCGGAACCGTGGTTCACCATCTTGGTCATCTTGCCCTTGCGCGAACCCAGCTTCTCAATCACCACGCCCAGAAAACTCTCGGGGCAATCGATGACCAGCAGTTCCAGCGGCTCTTTCAATTGATGGTCGATTGTCTTGGTGAGAATCTCCGGCTTGCCCACCGCCAGTTCGTGGCCCTCGCGCCGCATCATCTCGATCAAAATGGCGAGCTGCAATTCGCCGCGCCCCATCACCAGGAACGTGTCGTGCCCCAACTCCTCCACCTTGATCGAAACGTTGGTCAGCAGTTCCTTGTCGAGCCGATCGCGCAGGTTCCGCGACGTCACCCATTGCCCTTCGCGCCCCGCGAACGGCGACGTGTTGATAGTGAACGCCATCGAAATGGTCGGCTCGTCGATGTGAATGTGCGGCAGCGGCGCCGGCGTCTCGGCGTTGGTCACCGTTTCACCGATCGTGATCCCTTCCACGCCGGCAATGGCCAGCATGTCGCCCGGCCGGCCGATCTTTTCGTCCACCCGCTTCAAGCCTTCGAACGAATACAGCTTGGTAATTTTGGTGGTGTGGAACGTGCCGTCGAGCTTGGCAATGGACACCGTATCGCCATAGTTCAACGTCCCGCTGAAGACCCGGCCGATGCCCAGGCGGCCCAGGTAGTCGCTGTAATCCAGGTTGGCGATCAGCATCTGCAGCTTGCCGTCGGGGTCGCCCACCGGTGCGGGAATGTGCTCCAGAATAGCGTCGAACAGCGGGCGCAGATCGGTGGATGGATCTTCCATGGTCTTCTTGGCCACGCCGGTCTTCGAGATGGTGTAGAGCACCGGAAAATCGAGCTGGTCTTCGGTGGCGTCGAGATCGATGAACAGGTCGTAGATTTCGTCCAGCACTTCCGCCACGCGCGCGTCCGGCCGGTCGATCTT
>PLZX01000099.1 GCA_003152325.1 Bryobacterales bacterium
CGGTTTCCGGCGAGTGGATGCTGCCCGAGGCCCAGTAAAAGGGCAGCGCTTCGGAAGCCAGCGCGTCTGCCTCTTGCGGCGTGATCTTGCGCGGGTCCGCCAGGCGGGCGGTGAGCTGCTTGAAGTGATCCAGGCTGGCAATGTTGGCCTCGTCCGATATCGCCACCACAAGGATTTCGCGGCCCTCTTCGGAATGGCCGATCACAAAAACTTTGACGCGCTTCGACGCCTTTTCCAGCTCCCGCATGTAGCGGTAAATATCCTTGGTGTAAGTCAGCTTGTTGGGCGTTCCGATGGGGTAGCCGAGCACTTTCTCCGGCGTGGGGACGGTATCGGAAGCCGGCAGATGGTCCACCAGCTCAGTCAGAAAATATTTCTCGGTGGTGTACTGCAGGATCTTGGCGGTGTACCCTTCGTCGTTCTTCTGTGCGGGCGGAACGGCCCAGACGCTCAGGGCGAAAAGCAGGCAGACGGCAGTGTTGCGCATGATCCCGCCATCATACTCGAATTCGCGGCTGCACGACGCAGACGGCCACTTAACGGCTGAAGATGATGTAGTGGACGTCGGAGACCGTACTGCCGGGCGGGGTGGACTTGTTGAGCCCGTAGCCGAAGGCGTCGAACTTGGCGGGATTGTCGGTGTTCTGACGGATGGTGACGTAGTCGCCGAAGCGCTGGGTGCCGATGTTGCTGTTGGTGGTCTGGTAGACCACGAAGTCCCCCCAGAAGCCGGCGACGTGGTTCTCGTAGTTGCCTCCGCCGCCCCACTCGAGCGACATGCCGAGGGCGTTCTGGGAGTTGACCGCGAAGGCCGGGTAGGTGTAGGCGTAGCCGGAGTTCCAAACCTGCTGCTGCGAGACGAGGGCGAAGTTGTTATTGATGTCGAGCGCGATCCACTGCACCTGCGGCTGCTTGAAGCCGTTGCCGATGGCCCCGGTCCAGGCGAGATAGAGCTGGTTGGTGCGTTGGGTGTCTCTCCCGGCGGAGGAGCGGGCCAAGCCGAGGACAGCGTTGCCGGGGAAGCCGGAGAGCTTGGTAAGCCAGTCCTGATTGTCGGGCGTTGTGGACGTCATTTTATTCGTGGTGGTGGTGTTGGGCCAGCTTCCGATGGAGATGTCGCGCCAACTGTAGCTGCCGCTGGACTCGGGCCAGTTGAAGACGCGGATGCTGCTGTTGGTGTTGTGGCCGGCCCAAAAGATCTGGTCGCGGGTGTTCTGGCAGAGGTGACCGCCCCAAGCGACCCCGCTGTCGGAGGGTTTGGTGTAGGAGAAGTTGATGGTGCCGCCGGCCTTGATGTCGGAGAGCGAAATGCGGACGACCACGTGGCTGGGGAAGTTGTTGACATCGTCGGCGCTGAGGTAGAGGAAGTTGTCGCCGTAGGTGACATCGGGGTAGTCCAACCACGGTTTGTTCGTGGTACCGAGGACGACTTCGGACGTGATGTCGAAGTAGGACCACGAGGTGCCCTTGGAGCTCTTGATGTCGGCCGGGCTGGCGGAGGCGATCCGATAGAGGCCGGGGCCGTTGCTTGGCAAGTTCTTGGGGTTGGGGTTGGGAGCGGGAGTGGTTGGACCATACTGCATGACCCATATGAAGCGGTCGATGGAAGGTACGTACTGAACAATCTGGTCGCAGCAGAAGCCGCCGTCCGAACCGTTGGGGAAGATGGTGGTGGGGTTGAGCTGGGTGAAGCTGGATCCGCCGTTGGTGGAGTAGGCGGCGTACCAGTTGGCGGTCTCGAAGACCACGCCGCCGCCGGAGGCTCCGCTGGGCTCGGCGACGGCGCTGCTCTGGATGCCGACGGGAGCGTTGGTGGGAAAGCTGATGCTGGCGGTGCCTCCGCCTCCGCCGGAGCCCTTGACAGCGGGCTTAACGCCGGACTCTTTGGAAGGGGTCAGGGGCCGGTCGGGACCGGTGGGAACGCGCAGAATTTTGCCGCCATCGTTGACCTCGTTGCCGAAATGGGGCTCCTGCGCCGGGTAGGGCGCGCCGGTGACGTGATTGGATGGAGCCGAGCCGGATAGGGATGGGCTTGTGCCGGGCGAGGCGGGCGGGGTGCGGACGGTCTGCTGGAGGGCGAAATTAAACTCGTGTCCGTGCTCATGGAAGGTGCCGGCCACGGCAAGGAGGTAGTCGGTGTCGGGTTTGGCGGAGGGGCTGGTGAAGTTCGCGTTGAGGCTGGCGGTACCGTCGGGCGGGATGGAGCCGAGGGAGGACGGAAGCGACGTGGGCAGGGTGAGGGTGGCGCCAGCGATGGAGAGGGAGGAGACCTGCACATCCTCTGCGGGGGCGGAGCCGGCGTTGGTAATGGTTAAGGCGGTGAGTAGGCCGTTGGGCGCGTCGAGGCTGGCGCTGCCGGTTCCCGCGGTAAGGCTCGCCTGGGGCTTTTGGCAGCCGGTAAGGGCGAAGAGAAGAACCAGAAAGATCGAGAACAGGGAAAGTAGGGTCGAGCGGCTGTGAGCATTCATGGGACACATCTCCAGTGATCAGGGCCTGTGAGGCTCCGGGGATCTATGCGTGGAATCGGACGCTACGATCGCCCTAGTATTTCGAAATGATACTCTTGTTTCTTGAGAGAGACAATACGTTACTGTGCTTCTCTGCACATATCTAGGAGGGGGGCGGCAGTTTCTGATGCACGCGCCTCGCTTGCGCCAGGTGCCGGCGCTCGTGCGCAGCCACCTGAGCGAACATCATGCCTAGGCTCATTCTCAGGAAGCGGGAAATCGGTGTCGCCACTTTCACCCGGCGCAGGTCCAGGCCCTCGGCGCGCTCCAGTTGCAGAGTGAGCTGGTCCTGCACGTGGAGGAACGTCGGCAGGACGGCGGTCACGGGCTGCCCGTGCAGCGGGACAAAACGCTCGGAGGCAGGCAGCGTGTTGCGCGCAGGTGGTTCGGTCTGATCGACAATGAAGCGGTCGATCGCCCCGTATTCGAATGGTCCACGGCCGGTGATGCGTCGCTCGCGGCCCCGCTCGATCGCTTTCTCGATCGCCAGTATCTCCCATTGCCCCACCATCGTGAGGTGCGCGAGGCACTCTTCAATTGACCAGGCGGATGGGGCCGGACGCCAGTTGAAACGCGCTTCGTTGAGGCCAGCCGTGACTTCCTGGGCTTGCTGCCGGATGTTTTCAAATTGCTGGCGATAGAGTTCCAACTCGGGGAAGGCCACTCTCGGGATTATAGCGAACCGGCGGACGCCTTCAGCGCAGGCGCAGCGCCAGAGCTTCCCGCTTCGCGAAGCGGAAGCCGGCCGAAAGCAGCTCTTCCACCGAATAGGTGGGCTTTCCAACGCCGTCCGATGCGTGCCGTGTGGTGTTGGCAAAGATGTGGTAGAGCTCATGCGCCAGCACCCGGCCGAGGGCGCGCCCCAAGGCGCCGTCGCGGTCTCCGCGCGGCAGAGCGAGCAATTGTTCTCCCAGGAACGCGCGCAGACCGCCGCAGTCCAAATCGGTAAACGGAAGGATGATGCCGTCGCTGATGTGGGTCCAGCCGAGCGCGCCGGGGTTAGTGCGATGCGGCGGCAGGCTGGTGGCATCGCATCTGCCTTTAAAAGTGACCACGGCCAGTTCGGCGGTGGCTTCGGGGCTGCTGTCGGCCAGCGGTCGCCACTCGAACCTCAAGCCGATCGGGTCCATGATGGAGTCCAGTTCACTCCGCAACGAATCCATTACCGCCGCCGGGGGCGTCTGATCGAACTGCACGTAGAGCGCTACGTGGGCCGCCTGAGGCGGTTCTCCCGCGAACCCCGGCTGGATCGCCAGAGCAAGCAGGAGCAGCAGCCCTCTCATGATAGAGCCTCCATTCCGTCGGAACGGATTACGGGTTAGAGACCTGGCCCCCCGGACGGTGTCGATCGACCACCAGCTCCGGATGTTCGCGGACCAGCGTTTGAGCCATGTGGCAGGCGAAGCAGATTGGTTTGGCGGCCGCGAGCGTCTCGGGCAGAAGCTCGGCCGAAATCTGATTCCACTCCACGGAAATTCCATCGGCNNCGGGCGAAGCTTCGATTTGGGAAAGGCACTCCTGGCCGCAGCCGGCTCTCTCCGGCCAGCGGGAACATTCGGAAAGCCGCAAGTGCGGTGCGTGGGCCGCCCCCGTCCAGGCAGCGTGCCGGCTATCTACGGTAACACCGGCGGGACGGTGGTTTTCGGGGCACGTGATCACCCGGGAGCCTAGATATTTCCACCAGACGGCGATCAGGCGGAGGGCAACCCATGCCGCTGCCAGGAATACGATCGTGAAACCGATAGCGACGGGGCCCGGCACGAAACCCATAGAGCAACGGGCGGGCCAAAGCTAACTCGCTGATTTCAGACACCGACATCCGCTGGCTCACGGAGCAGGCGACGGGGTAAGCTGGGGACATAGCCGCAGGCAATGGGTGCTATGACCCGCATGGGCAATGGAAGCGCGCTGAAACTCGGAATGGCGATCATGCTGGCGGCCGGGGCTTCGGCCTACGATTTCTATTCGTCGGTGCGCCAGAAATTCGACCTGATCTCGACCGACCGTCTGCGAACCGGCGCTCGCGTCGAGTTGAGCCCGGCTGAGCTGAACGCCTTCGCCCAGCACGAAGTTCCGCCGGGCGTTCGCAATGCCAGGCTTCAACTGCTGCCGCGCGGCGAGGTGACCGGCAGCGCCATGGTCGATTTCGGCAAAGTGCGCCGCGCCCAGGGCGACCAGCCCGGTTGGCTGATGTCCAAACTGCTCGATGGAGATCGGCCCGTCAGCGTCACCGTGCGCATTCACTCATCTGCGGGAACCGCCAAAGTAGACGTCTTGCGCGTGAACGTGTCGGGCGTTGAGATCGACGGCAAGGTGCTCGACTTTCTGATTCGGAACGTCTTGCTGCCGCTCTACCCGAATGCCATGGTGGGCCGGACGTTCGGTCTGAGTCATCGCATCGACCGGTTGGAAGTGGGCCCGGCCGGGGTATCGGTGGTGATCGGGCGATAGTCCCGCTTCATTTCCACGAAATGCTCTCGCCGCCCAGTAGCACCAGGTCGAAGATCGCCGTGCTGGCGTGGCTGAATTCCACCGGCGTCAGTTTGCCGGCGTAAGGCTTCAAGACCACCAGGTTCGGTACGTCCGCCGGGCGCGGCTCGCCACCACCCGCCAGAATTGCCAGCCGCACCGAACTCCCCAGGTTCAGCCGCAGGTCGGCGCCGTTCACGGTGGCATGCAGGAACGGGTTCACCGCCACCTGCCTGGGGACCACCACGCACATCGTGGTCCCGGATTTTTCGCATGTGGCGTTATCGGCGCTCATGGCCTGCGTCAGGCGATCCAACTCGGCAGGCGTGGCGGCGCCGACCACGATCTCCGTGATGGCGCTGTCCCGCGGGTCGGTCTTGTAGAACATCCGGTAATAGCCGGCTTGCGGCGGGAACTGGAACCAGTTGGTTTTTGGCCCGTCCTCCGGCTCCTTCTTGCCGAGTATGGTGCGCTCGGCCCCCAGTGGCGTGATGGTGGAACCGGTACCATCCGGTTTCAGCCGGAATGCGTACCAGGCGGTTTCATAGCCGATCAGATTGGAAGAGGCCTTGACCGTAACCGTCATATTGCGGTCGTTACCGCTGGTGCTGGTGGTCTCCAGAATCGGTGCATCGGAGGGTAAGCCTTCCTTCAGCACCGGGCTCACCACCTGCAGCTCGTTTTGCGGGCCCAGGTCGATATAACCTTTTGAGATATTGTCGGCATGCAACAGGCGGTACGCCCTGGAAGGATCAAGCGGCAGCGATTCCAGGATGCGCATCGCCAGAACCAGGCCGGTGTGGGGCGCCAGGCAGCCCTGCGCTTCGGCCTTGGTGGTCCATTCAGCAAGCCATCCGACTGGTTGCTTCAGCAGGTCTTCGCGCGAGATCGTGAGTTGCACCTGCTTCTTCTTGCGCGGCAGCACCGTGATGGCAGCTCCCTCCGGTGCGCAGGACGGCCGCCACTGAACCACCGTGGCGGTTAACCGGGCCTGCGCAAGATCGGGCTGCGCCACTCCCGGTGGAACCAGCACGTGCCCTTGCGGAGCCAGCCGGTACGTGATCGGCTTCTTTGCCGCGCAGCCCGCCAGGCAAAGTATGGCCGCGAGGCTGAATAGCAGAGGAACCGAAGGACGTCGTGCGGAACTCATGCTAAAAATTTAGCACAAAATGAGTGGGATAGGGCTCCTGGCCTGTCTAAGCCGGGCGCAGTTCGGCAACCTGATGGGCGGCGCGAATCCCGCAAACGTCATTCTCTCCGGCTGTCGCGTCGATCCGTCGATTTTCACAACGGCCTCGACCACAGCGGACATTTTTGCGGGCGTTGCTTGCAAACCCCTCATTCGGGTGTAAGATATTCACTGGACAAGTTGAACCCAGAGCGGATGCCCAGGCGAGGATAGACTTCAGGGTTTAGGCTCGCTACTTCAGGACCAGTTCCCGGGCTAGTCATTCCCAGTAATCGGGTGTGGTTCGAAAGAGCCTGATCTCTGTGCGGCCCGCATTCGGTGAACGTTTTCTGGGCTGTTCTGCAATGAACTCAGAGGGACAACGGCTGGCTCGATCCGGCCATGGGGACAAGATGGCGAATTCAACGTTAGAGCCTCCCGGGGCGCCTGGCCAGAAGCCTGCGCCCAAGCCTTCACTGGTGCAGGCGCTTCGATCGATTTTTTCCAAAACCGAAGACCCCGACGAATCCAGAACCATTACCCGCCGCCGCCGTTTCGTGATGGCGGCTGTGCTGGGCACGCTGGGCGTCAATCTCCTCATGTTTCTGCGCTTCTTCTTCCCGCGCGCGCTCTACGAGCCGAAAACCAAATTCCTGATCGGCTACCCGTCGGATTTCGGGTTCGGCGTCGATACCAAATTTCAAAAGGACTTCCGGATTTGGGTGGTGCGCAACACCGAGGGCATCTTTGTGATCTCCGCGATCTGCACCCACCTGGGCTGTACGCCTGACTGGAAACCCAGCGAGAACAAGTTCAAGTGCCCGTGCCATGGCAGCGGCTACGATCCCGAGGGCATCAACTTCGAGGGCCCGGCGCCGCGTCCCATGGATCGCGCGCACGTGGAACTGAATCCGGAAGGGCAGATTGTGGTCGATCTGAGCCACCTCTACTCGTGGCCCAAGGGTGACCCTTCGCAGTTCGGCGATCCGGGCGCCATCCTCCGGAACGTGTGAGGTTCGAATCATGGCAGACACCAACGGACACCCAGAAAAACCCGTCGACGCGGGCAGCCCCGCCAACGGCAATGGCGACGGATCGGGCAATGGTAGTAGCGCCATAGCCAAGGCGTTGGCCAACGCCAAGGCCGTACAGGCGCGCGCCACTGAGGAACTGAAAGAGACCATCAAGGCGCCGGAGAAGACCGACGTCTGGAAGTCCGTCCTGCGCGTGAAGCACGACGAAACACCGCGCAGCCGCGCGCTCGGCGTGCTCTCGAACGTTTTCCTGCACCTGCATCCCGCCAAGATCAACCGCGATGCCGTGGCCTACAAGTACACCTGGGGTATGGGCGGGATGACGTTCTATGTCTACATCACGCTGGTCTTCACGGGCACGCTGCTGATGTTCTATTACCACCCGTCGAAGATTGTGGCCTTCCGCGACATCCTCTATCTGGAGAGCGACGTCCCGTTCGGAAAGCTGCTGCGCAACATGCACCGCTGGGGCGCCCACCTGATGGTCATCATGGTGGAGTTGCACATGTTCCGCGTCTTCCTCACTGGCTCTTATAAAAAGCCGCGGGAATTCAACTGGGTGGTGGGTGTGCTGCTGCTCGTCCTGACCCTGCTGCTGAGCTTTACCGGGTATCTGCTGCCGGACGATCAGTTGGGATTCTGGGCGGTCACGGTGGGAACCAACATGGCCCGCGCCACACCGCTGCTGGGCCACGCCGGGCCGTTCGGCCCGCAACTCGGCATGACCCCGTTCAACGACGTGCGTTTCGGTTTGTTAGGCGGCTCGATTGTGGATTCGAACGCACTGCTGCGCGCCTACATCTGGCACTGCGTGGCGATTCCAATTCTGGCCTCCGCGTTTATGGTGGTGCATTTCTGGCGCGTGCGCAAAGACGGCGGCATTTCGGGCCCGGCCCCGATGATGCTCGAACGCGAAATCAAGGACGTAAAGAAGATATGATTCTCTCCGCGTTTCCGCGGTGAATCAGTTTCTTGAGGAGCATCTATGGATCTTCACCAGCTATGGACCATCGTCAGCACGCCGGATAATGTTCCGATTGTACTGCTACTTTTCCTGGTTCCTTTCTACACCTGGTATGGCATGCGGCAGGCCTTCGCCAATGACCGGCTGATCGCCGAGCTCGAGGCCAATCCCGAAATGGCTAAGACGCACCACCGGAGGACCCAGCCCTATAAGACTGGCTGGACCAAGGAAGTGCACGTTTGGCCGTACCTGCTGCGCATCGAGTTCCTGGCTGCCATCATCGTCACCGTCATCCTGATGGTCTGGTCCATCACGCTGAACGCGCCCCTCGAAGAACCGTCCAATCCCACTTTGACCATGAACCCGTCCAAGGCGCCCTGGTACTTCCTGGGGCTGCAGGAAATGTTGGTCTACTTCGACCCGTGGATGGCCGGCGTGGTGATGCCCTCGCTGATCATCGTGGGGCTGATGGTCATACCTTATATAGATACCAACCCGCTCGGCAACGGCTATTACACTTACAAACAGCGTAAGTTCTCCATCCTGACTTTTATCTTCGGCTTTATCGTGTTATGGGTCTCCATGATCGTGATCGGCACGTTGATCCGCGGGCCTGGATGGATGTGGTTCTGGCCAGGCACCACCTGGGACCACAACCGGCTGATCTTCGAAGTCAATCGCGACCTCCCGGACATCTTCGGCATCACCACGCGCGTTCCGAAAATCATCTTCGGTGGGATCGTCGTGGGACTCTACATGGTGGCCGCCGCCATCGGCATGCACAAGCTCATCACTAAGACCGCATTCAATCGCAAGATCTACGCCCGCATGAGCGTGCTCCAGTACGTGGTGATGCAGGTATTCCTGGTTGTCATGCTGTCCTTGCCGGTAAAGATCCTGGCGCGTCTCATGTTCCGCATTAAATACATCTGGGTGACTCCCTGGTTCAACATATGAGCGATCAAGATAAGGATCCGGTAGTCCATTCCTCATTGAGCAAGGCCCTGGTCATCTGGTCGGCGGTGCTGGCGCTGTCGATGGTCTGGGGACTGTATGACGAGGTATACGGCATCCGTCCGTGGAAGGGCTACCAGGCGAAGTTTGAGAAGCTGTATCACCATTACCTGTCCAATGCCCGTTTGAGCGAGGCGGATAGAGAAAAGCAAATCAAGGCCCAGCCGGAATACAAAATGCTGGACCGCGACACGTTGGCAGCCGAAAAGGCCGCCACGCCGGAAGCTTCCGCCATCGATGCAGAACTCAACGGCAGCCTCGTTCCCAAGATTCTGGCACTCAACGATCCTTTCCAGGAAGTCCGCAGCCACATCGGCGCGCTCACTTACCAGATCGAGGTCTCGAAGAGCGAGAGCACCAAGGACTCGTTGCGTAAGCAGATCGTCGAGTTGAAGGCGGAAGCCCACAAGGTCTCGCTGCCGGGCGAAGCCGAAAAGCGTTCCATGACCTTTCCCGACATGGAAAAGCAGCTTGCCGAATGGAAGGCCAGGAAGGCCTTAAAGCTGCAGCAGCGCGTGGATGTCATGAAGCATGCCACCGAGCTCCGGGCGCAGCGCGACAAGTACCTCAGCGACCGCATCTCCGATGCCAGCCTGGATACCCTCAGTTCCGTGGAGAATTCCCTGGCCAAGTTCGATATCCGCATCCGCCAGATTCACATCAAGGACGTCGACCTGGTGGACCGCTGCGAATCGTGCCACATGGGAATTCGCGAGCCGGTACGCCTGACGGCTGCCAGCATGGGCGGCGAGGCTGTCTTCACCAGCCATCCCGATAAGGAACTCCTCAAGATCCACGATCCCGAGAAATTCGGCTGCACCCCCTGCCACGGCGGCAACGGCGCGGCGCTTTCCAGCGTGGAGAAGGCCCACGGCTATAACAAGTACTGGCTGTGGCCCATGCATCACAAGGAAAACATCGAGGCCGGCTGCCAACAGTGTCACGTGAAAGAACTCGTCACGGAGCAGGCCGACACCTTAAACACCGGGCGTGAGATTTTCCGGCGGCGCGGCTGCATCGGTTGCCACCGCTATGAAGGCTTCGACCGCGAAGGCGATGAAATTGCCTCCGTGAATCAGCAGATCCACCAGGACGAGCAGCAGAAAGCCGAGTGGACGCGCGAGGCCGGGTTCGCCGAACAGGCCGCCAACAATCCCAAGACCACCAACGCCGAGGCGCAGAAGCTCTATGCTCACGCCAACGATTTGAAGGTGCGTTCGAGCGGCATCGACGCCCAGATCGAGCAGCTCGACATGCGCTCTGAGAGCCTCGTGCGCGAAGTGAAAAAGGTCGGGCCCAGCCTGAAGGAAGTGCGCATGAAGTTGCGCAAGGAGTGGATCCCGGTCTGGCTGGAAGATCCGCACGTTTGGCGGGAGGGCACCAAGATGCCGAGCTTCCGCCTGGATAAGGACGAAAGACAAGCGATTGCCGCCTTTATCTGGCAATCCGGCGTGCCGGGAGATCTGCCTTCCCAGAAGTCCGGCGATCCCGAAAAGGGAAAGGAAGCCTTCGAAACCCGTGGCTGCATGGCTTGCCACTCGATGGGTGAGGGCGGCCAGAAACAAGGCGGCACGTTCGCCGCGAACCTTAGCCGCGAAGGGGAGAAGGCCACCTACGATTACCTGGTCCGCTGGGTGCACAACCCCCGCCAGCGTACTGCGCCCTATTGCCCGTTCGAGAAAAAGGATCTGACCGCCGCCGATTACCAGAAGCGCGGGCTGCCCTTCGTATTCGATCTGGCGCACGACAAATGCCCCAACGACGGCCATGAGCTGCAAGTCCAGCAGATGACCCCGATGCCCAACTTGCGCCTCACCGAGGACGAGGCCCGCGACATCGCCAGTTACCTCATGACCCGCAAGCATTCCAATGCCACCTATGCCGAAGCCTCCTTCATGGACGATCCAGCCCTGAAGAACAAGGGCCTCGCGGCGATTCGCAACTACGGTTGCGCCGGCTGCCATGAAATCGCCGGGCTGGAGGACGAGCAGCGCATTGGAACCGAGCTCACCAAGGAAGGCTCGAAACCCATCGAGCGCCTCGATTTCGCGCTGCTGGGCCACAAGGCCGAAGAAGAAGGCTGGATGACCCACAAGGGCTTCTTCGAGCACAAGCTGGCTGATCCGGCAGTCTATGACCAGGGCAAGGAGAAGGCCAAGCAGGACAAGTTGAAGATGCCCAATTTCAACTTTTCCAAGCCGGAGATCGACGCCGTCACCACGTTCCTGGAAGGCTCCGTCGATGCCAGCGTGCCGCCGCGCTATTTCTACGCGCCGTCCGATCAGCGTCAGGACGTCATCGAAGGCTGGTGGTTGGTCCGCAAGTATAACTGCATGGGTTGCCACAAGGTCCACGTGGGCCAAACCACCGTGCTCGACGACATGGCCAGGTATCAGGACCCCGACTGGCGCGATCAGAAGCCACCCACGCTGATCGGCGAAGGCGCGCGCGTCAACCCCGAATGGCTGATGCGCTTCCTCAACAATCCGTCGCTCAGCGAAACCGATACCAATCGCGACGGCGTGCGGCAATACCTAAAAGCGCGCATGCCCACCTTCAGCTTCTCCGACGGCGAGGTGCGCAAGATTGTGCGCTTCTTCGAGGCGCTCTCTTCGCAGGCGCAGCCGTTCATTCCGGACAAGCTCGAGCCGCTCACCGACCAGGAGCGCACCATGGCGCGGCAACTCTTCACCAGTGAGGGGGCGCCTTGCCTGAAGTGCCACATGACCGGCGACCCGGCGCATGACGCCCGGGCCACCGCGCCCAATTTCACGGTCGCCAAAGATCGCCTGAAACCGGGCTGGACCAAGCGCTGGATTCTGGCGCCGGCCATGATGAGTCCCGGCACCGCCATGCCCTCGAACCTCTTCGTGAAACCGGGCGATCACTGGGTGTTCTCCGGGCCGTTGCCGGCCAGCTTCAACGGATATACGAAGGACCAGGCGGATCTGCTGGTGCGCTACATGTTTCAGTTCACGCCGGAAGAATTGAGCCGGCTACGGTCCAGCGTGGGCTCGGGTAAGTAGGAAAGCGTTAAGATTAGGTTGCAACAAGGAGGCTCTTTTAGCATGAAGAAGATTTGGATCGCAGTTGGAGTGGTGAGCGCGTTGGCGCTCGCGGGCTGTGGCGGCGGAGAGAAAACTCAAACCAAACAGGCGGAGACCGCTGCTCCGGCCGGTGGCGCCGCGACCCCGGATTTGGCGAACGGTGCGACCGTCACAGGCAAGGTGGTTTTCGAAGGTACCAAGCCCGTGATGAAAACTCTCGACATGTCCGCCGTGCCCACCTGCATGAATGCCCACAAGGACGCGCCTCAGAAATCCCAAGAGGTCATCGTCAACGACAACGGCACGCTCAAGAACGCTTTCGTCTGGGTGAAAGCGGGCCTGCCGGACACAACCGTCTGGCAAGTCCCTGCTACACCGGTAGCCCTGGACCAGAACGGCTGCATGTATAATCCACACGTCATCGGAGTAATGGTGGGCCAGAACATCGACATCAAGAACAGCGACCCGACCAACCACAACATCCATCCGATGCCGACGGTCAACCAGGAATGGAATGAATCTCAGCCTCCCGGCACGCCGGACAAGATGCAAAGCTTCCCTCGCCAGGAAGTCCCCGTGGCGGTGAAATGCAACATCCATAACTGGATGCGCGCCTACATCGGCGTGGTCGGAAATCCGTTCTTCGCCGTCACCGGCGATGACGGCACCTTCTCGTTGAAGGGCCTGCCGCCCGGCAATTACACCATCCAGGTTTGGCACGAAAAGTACGGCACGCAGGAACAGCAGATCACCGTCGGAGCCAAAGACAGCAAGACTCTCGACTTCACCGTCAAGGGCTAACCGCAGCTCCAGCCCATGGCCCCTCTAGCGTTGCGCCGCTTGGCGGTGTTGACGGCGTTGTGTACCCTGCTGCTGATTGTGGCCGGCGCCCTCGTTACCAGTAACGACGCTTCTCTTGCCATCTCCGATTGGCCGCTTTCCTGGGGAAAACTCGTGCCTCCCATGGAAGGCGGCATCCGCTACGCGTTTGCCCATCGCGTGGCGGCCGCTGCCGTTGCCGGGTTGGTGGTGATCCTCGCCGTCTGGCAGCAAGCTCGCGAACCGCGTGCCTGGGTGCGCCGCCTCGGCTGGGCCGCGGTATCGGCCGTGCTGGCGCAAGCCGCGCTCGGCGGCGCCGTAGTCCGATTCATCGATCCCAAGCTCTTCAGCATCGCGCACGCCTGCCTGGCACAAATCTGCTTCGGGCTTACCGTGGCGATCATGGTTGGCCACTTCCCCTGCCTGCCCGCCGCCCCGGCGAGCGCCGGCCCCTCACTCTTCGCCGCGACTGGTCTCTTCCTCCAAACCATCCTCGGCGCCGCCGTCCGCCACAACGCCATCACGGCCGTCCCTCACATCGCCGGCGCCGTGATTGCGACCGCCCTCGCCATGTGGGCCAGCCTTCAAGTATTGATGCACCACATGGAGAACGCTCCGCTGCGCCGCGCCGCCACGCTGCTTCTCGCGCTCACCTTCTCGCAGGTTTTCCTGGGCCTCGCCGCCTACGCCGCGCTTGCCGCCACGGCCGGCGATCCGCAGCCCATGCCCGTCATGATCTGGGCCACCGTCGCGCACGTCGCCGTCGGTTCCCTGGCATTCGGAGCGGCGATTGCGCTGGCGATGATGGTATTCAGGCACGACGAGCCCGCGCGACCGGATTTAGCCCGAGGAGGGATGGCCGTCGCGTGATGCGAAGGCAATGAAGTCTCGGTAGCGGGTCAGCTTGTCCGCGCAGACGGTCACTTCCACGGCTCTTGAGCGAACCGTTTTCTCCTTGTATAATCCACAGATGCAAGAAAAACCCTGGAGCACAATTGCATTCGGCTTGCTCTTGCTCATTTCGGCAGTCTCCAAAGGAGGACAGGAAGTGCAATCTCCGAAACCTGATAAGTCGAAGCCGACTGTCAGCACAACACAGCGCGGGCGCATCCTTGGCATCGGCGGTGTCTTCTTCAAATCCGCTAATCGTGATCAGACACGCGAATGGTATTCGAAACACCTCGGACTCGCCGATAAAGGTGGAGGTGTGATGCTGCCATGGCGCGAGCACGATGACCCTCAAAAGGAACACGTTACGGTTTGGACTGTTTTCCCCGCCTCCACTGACTATTTCGATCCCAGCCCCGCGCCGTTCATGGTCAACTACATCGTGGACGATCTGGATGCTTTGCTCGACCGCTTAAAACAAGAGGGAGTAAAGATTGACGCCAAACGGATGGATGAGTCCTACGGTCGCTTTGCCTGGATCTATGATTTCGATGGAAACAAGATTGAGCTCTGGCAGCCACCGGTCGCAAAACCCAAATAAGGCTTCTAGCGAAATGGAGATAACTGCCTCCGTCGCCCCGTACTGCCGGGCGAGCGTTTATTAGGATCGCGGTTCCTTATGCCGTTGGGGAGGATCGGTCCCGGAGGTAACGCCGCGAAAGCGTTGTAAACTTCTACGCCTAAATCACCCACGCCGCCGAACCTCGCCTCGTTGCCCGCGCATCTGATGGGGTATACTGACACGATGAACGCGCGCGGCCGAATTCGGCCCGCGGAGGGATGACTGTCGCCGGATGCGCGATTACATAGCACTCACTAAACCGCGAATTACCTGGCTCATCCTCATGAGCACGGGCATCGGTTATTTTTTCGGATTGCCCGGCGCGCCCAACTGGCTCGGCTTTCTCAAGGCCATCCCCCTTTGGCCGCTCCTTCACACTATTCTCGGCACCGGCCTGATCGCCTCCGGCACCGCCGCGCTCAATCAGTGGTACGAACGCGAGGCCGATCGCCACATGCGCCGCACGTCCGCGCGCCCGCTGCCCTCCGGCCGTCTCTCCGCGCCGCGCGCGCTGGCATTTGGCGCCGCGCTTTCCGTCGCCGGCTTCCTCGAACTCTGGCTCGGCGTCAACCTGCTCTCAGCCTCGATCGGCGCCTTCACCCTGGCCAGCTATCTGTTCCTCTACACTCCGTTGAAGCAGCGCACCTGGTGGTCCACCACCATCGGCGCCATCCCCGGCGCCATGCCGCCCATGATCGGCTTCGCCGCCGCCGCCGGTGCCATCACGCGCGAATCCTGGGTGCTTTTCGCCATCCTCTTCCTTTGGCAATTCCCCCACTTTTACTCCATCGCCTGGATGTACAAAGAGGACTACGCCCGCGCCGGCATCCTCATGCTCCCGGTGGTCGAGCCCGATTGCCGCTCCACCGCCCGCCAGATCGTGATCTTCGGTGTGGCGCTCATCCCCGTCAGCCTGATCCCCGGCATCCTCGGGATGTCCGGCCGCATCTATGTCGTAGGAGCTTTGCTGTTGGGCCTGTGGTTTTTGTATTCGGGTGTACGCGTCGCGCTCGAGCGCAGTCTCGTGCGGGCGCGCGGTGTGTTGATCACCTCGGTATTGTATCTCCCGCTCATCTATGGGCTTATGCTCCTGGATAGGCCTGGTCTGTGATCGAAGTAAAGAATCTCACCCATCGTTATGGTGACCGCGTCGCGCTCTCGAACGTCAGCTTCGAAGTGAAAAAGGGCGAAATCTTCGGCCTGCTCGGGCCGAACGGCGGCGGCAAATCCACCCTCTTCCGCATTCTCTCCACCATGATGGTGCCCGCCTCCGGCGCCGCTGTCATCGCCGGCCATGACGTCGAACGCGACCCCGCCGCCGTGCGCCGCTCCATCGGCGTGGTCTTCCAGACGCAGAGCCTCGATAAAGCCCTCACCGTGGAAGAGAACCTCCGCGCCCAGGGCCACCTCCACGGATTAAGCGGCGCCGATCTCCGCGAGCGCATGGAGAGCGCCATGGAGCGACTGGGCCTCGCCGATCGCCGCAAGGATCTGGTTGAGACGCTCTCCGGCGGTTTGCGCCGCCGCGTCGAAATCGCCAAAGCTCTGCTCCATCGTCCCCAGGTGCTGCTCATGGACGAAGCCTCCAGCGGCCTCGACCCCGCCGCCCGCCGCGACCTTTCCCGCCACGTCGAAAGCCTGCGCGAAAAAGACGGCGTCACCATCCTGCTCACCACCCATATTCTCGAAGAAGCCGGCCGCTGCGACCGCCTCATCCTGCTCCACCAGGGAGCCATCGTCGCGCACGGCACGCCGGACGAACTCCGTGCGCGCATCGGCGGCGACGTCGTGGTGCTCGAAGTGGCCGACCCCCAAACCATGGCCGCTGCCATCGAGCAGCGCTTCCACGTGC
>PLZX01000185.1 GCA_003152325.1 Bryobacterales bacterium
TTCGAGTCAGCCCGGGCGCACCATCCGTCGCCTTTGCGATTCAGATTGCGCCACCGGTTTGAGCGGTCAGGTTATGCGCGCGCGCGTTTCAGGAGCGCCAGCGCGGATAGCGACAAGGCGCCGCCCAGCAGCATGCCAAGGGTTCCGGGCTCGGGCACTTCGGGATCGGAGAAAAACTGGGCCGTGTATCCGATCTTTGAAAGACGCGGGTTGAGATACATGGTGGCATCGAACAAGCCGTTGCCCTCGGGAAGAGTGATCGGTGCGCTCCCAGCGAGGAGTGCGGGTGACGAATCGGTATCCGACGCAAACCCGAAGACAAAGGTTGTGCCCGCGTCGAAGGTGGCAACGCCGAAGATATCGCTGAAACTGGTACCGCCTGCTTCGAGCAATTGCGTGGGATTCCCGAATTGGGCCGGATCGACAAGAGAGGTGTCGGTCAGATAGTAGAGCGAGTTGGGGTCTTCGCCAATATCGCCCGGCCCGGTTTGGGCACAGCCGCCGGTACACACGAGCGAACCATCCTCAAATAACTGAATTTGCGCGAAGATAGCTCCGGCTGGATTAAATACTGTTAGCGAATCCGACAGGAGCGCTCCGGCGAAGGCCGGCAGCAACCCCAAGGCCAGGACCAGTAGCGACACCGAGGCAAAACGTTTCATACATCTCCTCCAATGACGACAAATATCAACGCTAAATAGTGTAACCGAAAACTCGACAATTCGTACCATGAATTCTGGACTTTTGGGTACTAAGGCCTATAATCAGCAGTCTATATTATTGATTTTAAATGCCGAGGCGGACCGGGGACCCGACAGCCGCTCGCTGAGCGCGCTACCGGCTATCCGTGCGGATGCGAATGATGGCGCATCCAGTTGTGAACACCCAAACCAAACAGGCCGACGAGGCCTAATGCGATGAGTAGTTCGGGTACGTCGAACGAACCCATACTTGCTACTCTCCTTGATTCGGATTATACGCTCCGGAAGGCCGGAAAGAAAGGGCTGGCTTGGGTCCAATTTCACCTGTACCGGATGTGGTTGAGGGGAAAGTAAGTTATCGCGCGCCGCGCTACAGTATTGGACGGAGCGAACGCGGTCTATGAATCGAATCCGTAAGGCTGTGGTGGCGGCGGTCGCCTTGTTTCTGCTGGCGGGCGCAGGGGCGGCGCAGGAGAAGCGCTATGTCGTGATCGACCAGGACGCGGGCGGTCCCGGCGGCACGGACATGATGTCTATCCTGGTGCTGCTGCAATCGCCCGAAGTGCAAACGCTGGGCATTACGGTAGTGACCGGCGACCAGTGGCGCGACGAGGAAGTGGCACACACGCTGCGGCTTCTGGAATTGGTGGGCCGCGCCGATATTCCCGTGGCGGCGGGCGCGGTCTACCCGCTGGTGCGGACACAGGCGGAAACCAAACTGTGGGAACAACAGTATGGGAAGGTGACGTACCAAGGAGCCTGGACGCGGCGCGAGAGCAACCACGATCCGGCTGAGGTGCCTGCCATGGCGGAAGGCAAGCCATCGGCCAAGCCGGTGAACGAGGACGCGGCGCATTTTCTGGTGCGCATGGTTCACGAGCACCCGCACGAAGTGACGATTTACGCGGGCGGCCCGATGACCAATCTGGCGCTGGCGCTGAGCCTGGACCCGCACTTCGCGGAACTGAGCAAGGGGCTGGTCTTCATGGGCGGCAGCCTGAGCCCGCGCACGGACGACCCGGAATACGCCAACGATCCGCGTCACGAATTCAATCTCTGGTTCGATCCCGAGGCGGCGCACATTGTGCTGCGGGCGCACTGGCCGCGGCTTGTCTGCACCACGGTGGACGTCTCGGTGAAGACCAAACTGAGCCAGGAGATGTTCGACCAGATCGCCAGGGCGCAGACTCCCGCGGCGCAGTATGTGGCGAAGTACTCGCACGCCAACCGCAGTTATCTGTGGGATGAACTGGCAGCGGCGGCGTGGATCGATCCGACGCTGATCACGGGGAAGCGGCAACTGTACATGGACGTCAACCTGGACCGTGGAGCGGGGTATGGCGACACGCTCACGTGGACCGACCGCATCAAGCCGGCTCTGGATTTACCGCTGGTCGAGGTGCAGATGGACGTGGACATGCCGAGGTTCGGCAAGATGTTCGTGGAGCTGATAACGGGGGCGACGCCGGGAGCGAAACGGTAGGGGGAATCAGGTTTACGCAGCGTGGCAGGCATCCCAGCACGTTTTCCATAACACCGGTGGGCTCACTCCGCAGCGGCGACCGACCGACTCGGTACCCTGTAAGGCAGCTTAATACCGAATTTATCGTGTGCCCGACCCTCGATGTCAGACACGGAGCCGGCCAAGAACGCGATATGCGCTTGAACATCGTTGATCGTGAACCTCATTTGCTTGCCGCGCGGAACTGGGGGCTTGGCAACCCGCTGGATGAAAGTATCGTTGACGATTCCACGGGCGTGTACGATAAGATTACGGACCTCGACAAGTAGAACTGCACGTTCCAGAGAATGTTTGTCTTGGAATAGCTCAAAGCCCAACCTCCTCGAAAGGAACTCAGATAAGCTTCTCATTCCTTGGTATGAAAGCTGATTGACCTTTCGATCGATGATGGCTTTGATTAGACCGGCGCGCGTGGGATGAGCGAGCACAAAATCCAGTTTCACCTCTTCGCTGGATCGAAGGCTCCCCGGGCTTGCCCGGAAGATCAACGAGAGCAGCTCTGACAAGTATGTGAGATAGCTGTCCACCGCTCGGGACAGAGCCATTTCTGTCATGAGGCGGTAATACATCCCGAGCTTCCTGCTTGCCCCAGCGCCCACCGCCAGTTCTCTTCTCAAGCTTTCATCCGTGCGTCCAGCCAGGCGTTCCGATTTCGCAATGTCCCTCACCGCGTCGTCAAGATGTATTGCAGAAACAACTACCCACTTCAGGAATTGAGTTATCTCGGCGCTCGCCTTCACGTGCCTCGAACGGGGCGCGGACATGAATGGAAATGTGGCTGGCTTGGCGTGTCTCGCCTTTACGGTTGGCATAAGGCTCATTCTAGCGCCTGCATCTCCGACGTTTGCATTTTCGTCGGAGAAGGAATCCGCGGGCCCCAAGCCTCGGTTCTGGGACACGGGTCTCTTGACCAGAGCGCTTTATTGACCTTGCTGAGGGGGCCACGGAGCCGCCACTCAACGGGCTGAGTGAACAGCTTGACCCTAATACAGCTTGTCGCCTTCCCGCGCGACCCACACATAAAGCACCGGCAGCAGAAAGACACCGATCACCAGCGCGGCCACCAGGCCGCCGACGATCACAATCGCGAACGGACGCTGCGAATCGGAGCCGATGCCGCGCGACAACGCGGCGGGGACCAGGCCCAGGCTCGCCACCAGCATGGTCATCATGATGGGGCGGAGACGCTCCACCGAGCCATCGAGCGCGGCGTCCAGCACGGATTGGCCGCGCGCGCGGAGCTGGTTGATGTATTCCAACATGATGACGCCGGTCTGCACCGAAACACCGAAGAGCGCCAGGAATCCTACGCCGGATGAAACGCTGAAATGGGTGTGGGTGAGGAGCAGCGCCATCAGGCCGCCAAAGGGCGCCATGGCCACGTTGGCCAGAATCAGTGACACCCATTTGAAAGACTGAAACATGGTGTAGAGAATCATGCAGATCACCAGGATGGTGACGGGCAGGACCACCATGAGGCGGCGGGACGAGCGCTTCTGGCTTTCGTATTCGCCGGCCCACTCCAGGCGGTAGCCGGTGGGCAGCTTGACCTGCTTCGAGACCTTGGCCATGGCTTCTTCCACGGTGCTGCCCAGATCGCGGACCGGGATGCTGTACTTGATGGCGACGCAGCGGGAATTGCCCTCGCGGTAGATCTCGGAGGCGCCGTCGAGCACTTTAATGTCGCAAAGCTGGGCGAGCGAGACACGCTCGCCGGAAGGCGAGAGCAGGCGGATATTCTGGATGGCCTGGCGGGTATCGCGGTAAGGAGCCTGGTAACGGACCATCAGGTCATAGCGCTGCTCGCCCTGCAAAATCTGGCTGACGGCCTTGCCGCCGACGGCGGTTTCGATGGCGTCCTGCACGTCGGCCACATTGATGCCGAAGCGCGCGGCCTGGGCGCGATCGACGTGGAATTCCAGGTTGGGCTGGCCGATCACGCGGAAGAGGCCGAGATCGGCGACGCCTGGAACGGTGCGCATGACGCCGACGATTTCGTCGCCTTTGGCTTCCAGGGTCTTCAGGTCGTCACCGTAAATCTTGATGGCAAGCTCGCCCTTGACGCCGCTGACGGCTTCTTCCATGTTGTCGGCAATGGGCTGCGAAAAGTTCCAAAGAGCGCCGGGGATTTTCTCCAATTCGCGATTCATGGCCGAAATCAGGGCTTCCTTGTTTTGCTGGAAGACGGGGCGCCACTGGTCTTTGGGTTTGAGATCGACGAAATATTCGGTGTTGAAGAAGCCGGTGGTGTCGGTGCCGTCGTCCGGGCGGCCCACCTGGCTAACCACCTGCGTGACTTCTGGGAACGACGCCAGCACGACGCGCGCCTTGTCCATGACGCGCTGCCCTTCGGTGGGCCCGGTGGAGGGCGCGAGGGTGGCGCGCGCCCAGATGGCGCCTTCATCGAGGTGCGGCAGAAACTCGGAGCCGATGACGCCGCTGAAGAGGAGATAGGCCGAGACAGCCAGCGCCCCNNGCGGGGTTGTGCCATTCCTTCACGTTCTTTCCAAAGACGAAACTGGAAAGCACCGGCGCAATGGCCATGGAGAAAATCAGCGACCCCAGCAAAGCGAAGGAAACGGTCCAGGCCATCGGTTTGAAGAGGCGGCCTTCCACGCGCTGCAANNTGCACTTCGTGCGCGGCGTTGCGCACGGTGTCGAGGCCGTTGGCGTCTGTTGGCCGCGGCCGGCCGAGGTAGCGGATGATGTTTTCGACCATCACCACGGCGCCCTCCACCACCATGCCGAAATCCAGCGCNNTGAGCGCCACGATGAGCGCTCCACGGGCATTTCCCAGAAACATGAAAAGGATCAGGGCTACCAGGATAATGCCCTCGGTGAGGTTGTGCAGGACGGTGTGAGTAGTAAGGTGGACCAGGACGCTGCGGTCGAGGAACGGGACGATTTTCACGCCGGGCGGCAGGATGCGATCGTTGAGCTCGTCAACCTTCTTGTGAATGGCGTCGAGGGTTTCGTCGGAGTTGGCGCCTTTGCGCAGAAGGACGATGCCTTCCACCACATCGCCGTTATCGGTCACTTTGCCATTGTCGCGGTGGATGGCCTTGCCGATCTGGCCGAGGCGGATCTTGGGACCCTGCGTGACAGTGGCGATATCTGAGATTCGAATGGCGGTTCCATTTTGCGACTTGATGACGGTTTGTTCGATGTCGTGAACGGTCTTGAACTGGCCCACCGCGCGGACGTTGATCTGCTGCAAACCGGCCTCGACAAAGCTGCCGCCGGCGTTGACATTATTGGCGGCCAACTGCTGCTCCACCTGGCTCATGCCGAGGCCGTAGGAGATCAACTTGTCGGGATCCACCTGGACCTGATACTCGCGGGTGATGCCGCCGAAGCTGACGACATCGACCACGTTGGGAACGGATTTGAATTGCTTTTCGAGGACCCAGTCCTCCCAGCTCTTGAGTTCCATCAGGTCATAACTGGGGTTGGTGCTGTGGAGGGTGTACCAGTAGATCTGGCCGACCGGGCTGTAATCGGAGCCGATCTGCGGCTGGAGGTTGTTGGGGAGGCTGGCCTGGGAGATGCGCTCCAGGACCTTCTGGCGATTCCAATCGTTGGTGGATTCGTCGTCGAAGATGAGCATCACGCTGGAAAGTCCGAACAGCGAAGTGGACCGCAAATACTCCAGATGCGGGATGCCGTTCATAACAATTTCGAGAGGAATGGTGACCTGTTGTTCCACCTCTTCGGCGGCGCGGCCGGGCCACTGCGTGATGACCTGGACGTAGTTGTTGGCCACGTCGGGATAGGCTTCAACGGGGAGATTGTGAAACGAGATGCCACCCCAGATCAGCAGCAGGAGAGCGGCCAGCGTGACCAGGAAGCGGTTATCGAGAGCGTAATCGACCAGGGCGCGGATCATTGGGCTGCCCGCTATTGCTCCACCGTGTTTTCGAGGACCAGGGCGTTGGAGACGACGCGCTCGCCCGGCTTGATCCCCGAAATAATTTCCTGCAGGTTGGGCGGCACCATTCGCCCGCCGACCACTTCGACGCGGCGGAAGCTGTTGTTGGCCGCGGGCGTGTAGACCCAGTCGCGATCGTGCAGATGGAGAATTGCAGTGGCGGGAACCAGCGCGCGGGTTTGCGACTGCTGGCCGTGGAAGGTGGCGGTAACGAACATACCGAGCCGCAGGAAGCCGGGATTATCCACCTGGAGCCGCACTTTGGCGGTGCGAAGGTTGGGGTCCAGGATGGGACCCATGTTATCGATGCGGCCGCGCAACACGCGGTTGGGAAAAGCATTCACATGGATGTCGGCGTATTGGCCCTCGTGGACGCCGGCGAGATCGTTTTCGTAAACATCGCAGAGAATCCAGACCTGCGAGAGATCGGCGATGGTGAAGAGGTTGGGAGAATTGTCGAGCGTCTTCACGCCGGACGCCGCGGTGACGTTCTGCTCGATGACGACGCCCGAAACCGGCGCGAAGATATCGACGGCGGCGGTGGGATGGTCAAGATCGCCATCCAGCACGTGAATGCGCTCGGAGGCGGTTTCGACATCGACGCGGGCCTTATCGGCGGCGTCCTGGGCGACTTCGAGATCCTTCTGGGGGACGGCGCCGTGATCGAACAGAAGCTTGGCGCGGTCAAGCTGGGCGTGGGCCAGTTTTTCGCCGGAGACAGCCTTGCGGTAGTCGGAAAAGGCTCCGGAAATGTCGGCGCTCTGCACTCGCATGAGGAGCTGGCCCTTGGAAACCTGATCGCCGAGACGCGCGTGAATTTCGACGACGCGGCCGGAGGCCAGCGAAATGACGGGGACGTTGCGGGAGACGTCGGCGGCCACCACACCCGTGACTGCGAGTTCCGCCACGGAATCGCGCCGCGTTGCGGTGGCCAGCGGGAACTGCTCGGGTCGATCCACCTTCACCAGCGAAGCGTCGCCTTCTTTTTCGACTTCGGTGGGTGGAGGCGCGCCGCCGGCCGAATCCGTCTGCCCCTTGGCGCCACAGCCGGCCAGAAGGAGCGCGGAGAGAAAGCAGGGGAGGGTGGCGTATAACTTCATGGGATGACCTCGCGGCCGACGACCTCCGGCGAAAACAACGTAGAATTTGAATGTAGCGGCTTTAGACCGGCTGCCGTACCCATCTTTTGGTCAGAATCAACCTATCTTTTGGCCGGGCGTCTTGGCGCACGTGAGAATTGCTCTTACTATCGAAGAGGGGCACCCGAGCATGATCTACCGCTACCTGTACGGAACCAGGCGTGCGGTACTGGCGCGGGCGGGGCTGCTGATCGCGGCGATCGCGCTGATCGATTGGCGCGTCGACCTCAACATCTCATTCGGCTTCCTTTATTTATTCCCGATTCTGCTGGTGGGGATGGTGTCACCGCGGTGGCAGATTCTAGCCGCGGCAATGGCCTGTACGGCACTTTCGGATGTTTTCGCGCCGCTGCCGTTCACTGTGGCCAATTCGCTACCGCAGGACATTCTGGTTTTTACGTCGCTGGCGGGAACCGGGCTGTTCGCATTCGAAATCAGCCGCAGCCGGCAACTGGAACGGGAGAGCCGGGAGCGCGTGGAACGGGAATCGGCGGCGCGAAGAGAGGCCGAGGAGCAACTGGAGTTCTTGATCGGCAGCAGCCCGGCGGCGATCGTGACCATGTCGTCGGACTGCCAGATCCTGCGCGCCAACTCGGCGGCGCACCGGCTGTTCGGCGTGGCGCCGGGGCAACTACCCGGGAAAAACATCCGTCGCTTCGTGCCTGCCCTCGGGCGCGTGCCGTTCCTGGGAGAAACGCCTCAGGCCTTCCGCACCGAAATGCAGTGCCGCGGCGAACGGGAACATGGCGACGTCTTTCTGGCGAACGTCTTCTTTTCCACGTACCAGACGGCCGTGGGGCCACGCCTCGCGGCGCTGGTGGTGGACGCATCGGAGGATTTGCGGGAACGCGAAGAGGCCAGCCTGGAGCAACTGATGGCGGGGTCCCGCATTCTGGTGGGCGCGGTCTCACACGAAGTGCGCAACGTGTGTGGCGCCATCACGGTGATCTACGAAAACCTGGTGCGGAGCGGCACCCTCAAAGGCAGCAAGGATTTCGAAGCTCTGGGCGCGCTGGTGGAAACGCTCAACAAGATTGCGTCGCTCGAATTGAAACAGAGTGCCAGCACTTCGCACATGGAGGGCATCGACCTGGCGGAAACCCTGGACGATTTGCGGATTGTGCTGGAACCCTATTGCCAGGAAGCCGGCGTCGAAATGCGGTGGGATATTCCGCGCGAGATTCCGCCGGTGTGGGCCGACCGGCATAGCCTGTTGCAGGTGCTGCTGAACCTGACGAAGAACAGCGAGCGCGCCTTGCAAGAGGCCGACGAAAAGCGCATCGAAATCTCCATCGCGGCCGGCGAGAATCTGGTATCGATCCGAGTGACGGATTCGGGGCCGGGGATCGAAGCGGTAGACACATTGTTCCAGCCCTTCCAAAAAGGGGCCGATTCCACGGGCCTGGGGCTGTATCTTTCGCGCGCTTTTGTGCGCTCATTCCGGGGGGAACTGCGTCACGACCCCACGGTGAAAGGCTGCTGTTTTGTGATCGACCTGGCGGTGGCCGCGCCGGGCGCGGCCCGCACGGAGAAATATGGAACGTATCCGACTGCTCTTGCTCGATGATCACGTGCTGTTCCGCGAAAGCCTGAGCCGGCTGCTCGAATCGGAACCGGACTTTGAAATGTCCGGACACTGCGGCACGTCGGGCGAAGCTCTGGAGTTGCTGCGGCGCGTGGCGGTGGACGTGATCCTGCTGGACTTCGATCTGGGCGAGGACCATGGCAGCCAGTTCATTTCATCGGCGCGGAGTGCCGGCTATAAGGGCAAGATCCTGATGGTGACGGCCGGGATGAGCGCCATGGAATCGTCCTATGCGCTGCAAATGGGCGCTTCGGGCATCTTCCTGAAACACAATTCGCCGGGGAACCTGGCGAAGGCCATCCGCATCGTGGCGTCGGGCGAGATGTGGGTGGACCAGCGGGTGATCCGCGCGATGGCCGACGGTGTGCGCTTCGGCGAAGAGCAGAGCATCCGCCAGTTCCTGACGGAGCGAGAGCAGGAAGTGTTGCGAGGCATCTTCGAAGGACTCAGCAACAAAGAGATCGCCGCGCAAATCGGCGTATCGGAGAGCGCCGTGAAGGCAACTCTGCAACAACTATTCCAGAAGACGCGCGTGCGCACCAGAAGCCAACTGGTGCGGATCGCGCTCGAGACATCGCTGGGAACGCCGCGGAAGTGAACTTCACTGATCCGGAGTAGTCCTCGGC
>PLZX01000021.1 GCA_003152325.1 Bryobacterales bacterium
GACGGCACCGATCTCTATTGGGCCCGCTCGCGCACGCTGGAGTATCTCTCGAAGATTCTGCCCCGCCTGCCCACTGACGTGAAGACTGAACTCGGTCCCGACGCCACCGGCGTCGGCTGGGTCTTTCAATACGCCCTGGTGGATCAGACCGGCCGCCGCGATCTGGCGGAGTTGCGCTCGCTCCAGGATTGGTTTCTNNAACGTCGATCCCAACCGGCTAGCCGCTTACGGCATACCGATTTCCAAGGTGGTGGCCGCGGTGCGCGGCGGCAACAACGACGTCGGCGGCCGCCTGGTGGAGTTCACCGGCCGCGAGTACATGGTGCGCGGCCGCGGCTACGCCCGCTCCACCGACGACCTGTCCCAGATCGTCCTCGAGACCAATTCCACCGGCGTCCCCGTGCTCATCCGCGACGTGGGCACGGTCACGCTGGGCCCCGATATTCGACGCGGCATCGCCGATCTCGATGGCAAGGGCGAAGTCGTCTCAGGTATCGTCATCATCCGGCAGAATGAGAACGCGCTTAAGGTCATAGACCGGGTGAAAGTCAAGCTTCGGGAAATCGAGCCCAGCCTGCCGAAGGGTGTCAAGGTGGTGACGGCTTACGACCGGTCCGATCTGATCCTGGCCTCTGTCGATAACCTGAAGCACACATTGATCGAAGAACTGATCGTGGTCGGCATCATCATCCTCATCTTCCTGTGGCACGTGCCCAGTGCCGTCATCCCCATCCTTACGATCCCCGTGACCGTGTTGATCGCCTTTGTGCCGATGCGCCTCATGGGGATGAGCTCGAACATCATGTCGCTGGGCGGTATCGCCATCGCCGTGGGCGCCATGGTGGACGCGGCCATCGTCGTGGTAGAGCAGACTCACAAGAAACTCGAGAATGCCGCCGCAGACTGGACCACCGCCGATTACCGCAACGCCATCGTCTCCGCGGTCAAGGAAGTCGGTGGCCCCAGCTTCTTCGCACTCCTGGTGATTGCCGTCTCCTTCCTTCCCGTGCTCGCGCTGGAGGCGCAGGAAGGACGCCTCTTCAAACCACTTGCCTATACAAAAAACTTCACGATGATCGTCGCGGCAGTGCTGGCCCTCACCCTCGACCCGGCCTTGCGGCTGCTGTTCTTCCGCAAAGACAAGTTCCGCCTGAAGCCGCGTTTTCTCTCGCGCATCGTCAACGGCGTCTTAGTCGGCACCATCCACTCGGAGGAGAAGCATCCAATCAGCCGCGTGTTGATGCGTCTCTATGAGCCGGTGGTGGCCTGGAGTCTCCGCTGGAAGTGGGCCGTGATCCTCGGTGCGGTGGCGCTGGTGGCGCTAACGGTGCCGGTGTACCAGCGCCTGGGCTCCGAGTTCATGCCGCCGCTCGACGAAGGCGGGCTGCTCTTCATGCCGTCCACACTTCCCGGCATCGCAGTCACCGAAGCGCAGAAGCTCATGCAGGTGCAAGACCGCATCCTCATGAGCTTCCCGGAGGTGGCGCGCGTGCTAGGCAAGTCCGGCCGCGCCGAAACCTCCACAGACCCGGCGCCTTTCTCGATGATGGAGACCGTTATCGAGCTCAAGCCGAAATCGCAGTGGCGTCAAGTGCCAACCTGGTACGACAAGTGGCCGCAATGGACCAGGCGCTTCTTCGGCCGCATTACGCCCGATCGTCTCTCCACCGACGCGCTGGTGGATGAGATGAACCAGGCTCTGCGCTTCCCGGGCGTTTCCAACGCCTGGACCATGCCCATCAAGAACCGCATCGACATGCTGACGACCGGCGTGCGTACTCCCGTCGGCGTCAAGGTCTTCGGCCCCGACCTGGCGCAAATCGAACACATTGGGACCGAGATCGAGCGTGTGCTGCCGCGGGTTCCGGGCACCCGCAGCGTCTTCGCCGAACGAGTGGGCGGCGGCTACTTCCTGGATTTCGATCTCAAGCGCGACCAACTCGCCCGCTACGGCCTGAGCGTCGACGATGCACAGACGGTGATCATGAATGCGATTGGCGGCGACAACGTCTCCACCGCCATCGAAGGCCGCGAGCGCTACCCCATCAACGTGCGCTATTACCGCGATTCCCGCAGTTCGCTCGAGCGGCTGGGCCGCGCGCTGGTCCCGGCTATGGATGGCAAGATGCAAATCCCGCTCGCCGAAATCGCAACGCTCAAGATGACTACCGGCCCTTCCATGCTGCGCAATGAAAACGGCATGTTGAACGGCTACGTTTACGTCGACGTGACGGGCCGCGACATTGGCGGCTACGTGGCGGAAGCGAAGCGCGTGGTACGCGACCAAGTGCCGCTGCCACCGGGCTACACGATCACCTGGAGCGGCCAGTACGAAGCCATGGAGCGCGTACGGGAACGCCTCAAAATTGTCCTGCCTCTCACGCTGTTCCTGATTCTTCTGCTGCTCTACCTCAACACCAGGTCGACTGCGAAGACCGTGCTCATCCTGATGGCGGTTCCGTTCTCCGCCGTCGGCGCCATCTGGCTGCTCTACGCCCTGGGCTACAACATGAGCATCGGCGTGTGGGTCGGCCTCATCGCGCTGATGGGTGTCGATGCCGAAACGGGAGTCTTCATGCTGCTGTATCTCGACCTGGCCTTCGAAGAGCGCCGTCTCGCCGGCCGCATGCACACGCTGGCCGACCTGCAGGAGGCCATCATTAATGGCGCAGTCAAACGCATTCGTCCGAAGTTTATGACCGTCGCAACCATGTTTGTCGGTCTTGCCCCCATCATGTGGTCGGTGGGCGCCGGCGCCGATGTCATGAAGCGCATCGCCGCCCCCATGATCGGCGGCATCTTCACATCGTTTTTACTGGAGTTAGTAGTCTATCCCGCACTCTACGAGGTATGGAAATGGCATTCCGTAAAATCGCAACCTGTTTGATCCTGGCGGCCGCCGCGCACGCGGCGCAGTTCCCGGTAACGTACAAGAAGCACGCCGGCGTTCTCACCGTGGACGAATCCGGCGTCGCCTACGCCGGCCCGAAGGCCCAGAACTGGAGCTGGAAATTCCAGGACATCCAGCGACTCACGCTAGCGCCGGACCGCATCACGGTGCTGACCTATGAAGATAACCGCTACTTACTCGGCGCAGACCGGAGTTACGAGTTTACGGGACACCTTCCAGCGCCGGAACTTTACAGCTTACTGAACGGGCGGCTGGACCAGCGCTTCGTTGCGGCGGTGGCGGAAACCTCCTGGCCTGTGCAATTCTCCGTTCCCGCGAAGCACCTGCTCCGCATTACCGGCAGCGCAGGCACGTTATCGTTTGGCGCAGATGCGATTGTCTGGTCGACCCCGAGCAAGGACGATTCCCGCACTTGGCGCTACCAGGACATCGCTACCATCAGCAGCAGCGGTCCGTTTGACTTCACCATCACGACCCTGGAAAAAACGTTCCACTTCCAGCTCAAGCAGCCGCTTGCCGAACCGCAATACAACGAGCTATGGATGCAGATCGAAAAGAAGAACGGCAGGATTCAGTAAGCTTGGCACACGATCCCACCTTCGCGTAGCTGCGGGCCGGCGGCGCGGAATCCCGGGAAGACGTAACTATTCCGCCACGGCCTTCGACTCAATCAGGGCGCGAATGCCGGCCAGGAACTCTTCCAGGGTCTTCACGCCCTGGTCGCCGTGTTTGCGGTTGCGCACGGCCACCTGGTTGCTCTCCTGTTCGCGGTCGCCGACCACCAACATGTAAGGAATCTTCTGCAACTGCGCTTCGCGGATTTTGAAGTTCACTTTCTCGCTCCGCTCGTCGACCGTGGTGCGGATGCCGGCGGCGTCGAGTTGTTTCTGCAAACCGCGCGCGTATTCGGTCTGGCGGTCGGTGATCGGCAGCACGATGGCCTGCACGGGGGCGAGCCACACCGGGAACGCGCCGGCGTAGTGCTCAATCAGGATGCCGAAGAATCGCTCGATAGAACCGTAGAGCGCCCGGTGGACCATCAGCGGCTGGTGGGCCTTGCCGTCTTCGCCGATGTATTCAAGGTTGAAGCGGCGCGGCAGCGTGAAATCGAACTGCACGGTGGAAAGCTGCCACGGCCGGCCGATGGCGTCCACCAGCTTGACGTCGATTTTGGGTCCGTAGAAAGCGGCTTCGTCGGGCACGATCTTGGCCTTGATGTTGAGGCGCTCGCAGGCGCTGCGTAACGCGTTTTCGCCAAGCTGCCACTGGTCGGGAGTGCCATCGTACTTGCCGCTCGCGCCGCCATCCCAGGTGGAGAGCTCGGCGGAATACTCGGTGAAGCCGTAGGTGGTGAGCGTATCGACGGCGAACTGGAGGCAGGCCACTACCTCGTTCTCGATTTGCTCGGGGGTGCAAAAAATGTGAGCGTCGTCCTGCGTGAACCCACGGACGCGGAACAGGCCGTTCAGCACACCGGAACGTTCGTAGCGGTAGACCGTGCCCAGCTCGCCGAGGCGCACGGGCAGGTCGCGGTAGCTGTGCTGCTTGTCGGCGTAAATCAGAATGTGGAAGGGGCAGTTCATCGGCTTGAGCTGGTATTCGGCGTCGTCCAGCTCCATGCGCGAGAACATGTTCTGCGCGTAAAATCCGGCGTGGCCGGAGGTCTTCCAGAGATCGAATCGCGCCACGTGCGGCGTGTAAACCAGCGAGTAGCCGCGCTTCAGGTACTCGTCGCGCATCCAGTCTTCGAGCTGCTTGCGGATGATGCCGCCCTTGGGGTGGAAGAAAATCAGTCCGGGGCCGGCCAGTTCCTGGATGCTGAACAGGTCGAGCTCCTTGCCGAGCTTGCGATGATCGCGCTTCTTGGCCTCTTCGACCTGCTTGAGGTACTCTTCCAGGTCTTTCTGGCTGAAGAAAGCCGTGCCGTAAATGCGCTGTAACTGCTTGTTGTGCTCGTCGCCTTTCCAGTAGGCGCCGGCGATGGAGAGCAGTTTGAAGGCCTTTAGCTTGGAGGTGTCGGGCACGTGCGGGCCGCGGCAGAAGTCGATGAAGTGGGGGCCGAGGGTGTACTCGCTGAAAACTTCGCCTGCGCGCTCGCTGATGAGCTCGCATTTCATCCAGGCGTCGCCGTATTTCTTGAGGCCGTCTTCCTTTTTGGTGTAGACGCGCTCGTAGGGAAGATGGCGCTTCTGAATCTCCCACATTTTCTTTTCAATCTTTTCGAGGTCGTCGGGCGTGAAGGGTGTGGCCCGGTCGAAATCGTAGTAGAACCCGTTGTCGATGGGCGGCCCGATTCCGAGCTTGGTCTCGGGATACAGTTCGAGCACGGCGGCCGCCAGCAGGTGCGCGGTGGAGTGGCGGTAGACCTGGAGTGCCTCGGGATCTTTGTTGGTAAGGATCTGCAAGGCGGCGTCGGCTTCGATGGGACGTGTGAGATCGTACAACTCGCCGTCGAGGCGGGCGACGATGGCGGCGTCCGCGAGGCGCGGGCTGATCGACTTGGCAATATCGATGGGACGGATACCCGTTTCAACCGACCGCTTGCTGCCGTCGGGCAGGGTAATTTCAATGTCGCTCATAGGGAAATTTCAGCGTAACACGTTGGGACAGGCGTCACGGAATGGGCTTGCGATATGATGGTGACGGTGGCCATGCCCGTTTCAAGCCAAGCCGGGGTTGATGAATCGACCCTCGTGGCGCAGTCCCGCCAAGGCGATACCGTGGCGTTCGGGGAACTGGTGCGGCGGTACGAAGCGAAGATCTTCCGCCTGGCCCAGCACGTCACGCAAAATCGCGAGGACGCCGAAGACGTGCTGCAGGAAACCTTCATGAAGGCGTACGAGCACCTCGACCAATTCCAGGGAAATTCCAAATTTTATACCTGGATCGTGCGCATCGCGGTCAACCAGGCGCTGATGAAACTGCGCCGCCGGAAGACCGACAAATCGGTGTCGCTCGATGAGACCATCGACACCGGCGAAGACACCATCGTGCGCGAGGTGGCGGCCTGGGATGAGAACCCGGAGCAGCGCTTCTCGCGGGAAGAACTCGGCGGGATTTTGGATACGGCCGTCGATAGTCTGGAACCGCCTTACCGGTCGGTATTCGTGCTGCGCGACATTGAAGAGTTGTCCACCGAAGAGACCGCGGATGCGCTGGGCCTCTCCATACCGGCGGTGAAGAGCAGGCTGCTGCGGGCCCGCTTGCAGTTGCGTGAAAAATTGACCCGCTACTTCAAACGCAAGGGGGACGACGCCTTTGCTTACATGTAAAGACTTCCTGAAGGAACTGAGCGACTACCTGGACGAAAACGTCGACAAGGAAGTGCTGGCCAAGCTGGAGCGCCATATCACCGAGTGCCCGAATTGTTGGGTGATTGCCGACACGACGCGGAAGACCATCCGGGTTTACAAAGGGATGGATCCGCACCCGCTGCCGATCGATGTGGAATCGCGGCTGATGCGCGCTCTCGAAAAGAAGATCGCCGCCGGTAAGAGCGAGCGGACTACTTGATGGCCATCGTGACTTTTGCCTGAGTAGTCACCGCGGCGGCGCCGGTTCCCAGCGTCACCGACACCAATACATTTCCAGACTTGACACCCGCGGGCACCGGCACGTTCACTTGCATGAGACCGGGCACGGACCCGAGAGGCGCCTGCGCGACCGCGCCGGGCGCCGCCTGTCCGTCGATGGTAACGGCCACCGCCAGTTTCGGCGAAATGTTCCCGCTGATGAGGTTGAGCACGGTAGCGCCGGCCTTGCAAGGACTGCCTGCAAAGGAGCCGCTCGCCGGGATATCGACGCAATTGGTCAGGCCGTAGCCCGTCAGGTAGAGCACGGCAATGGTGGCGCCTTTGATGGCCGGGTTGGTAGCGCTGTTGATGGAGTAATCGCTGGTCACCGGGTTGAAATTCAGAATGGCGCCCTGGCCGGTCCCCGAGGCGTCCATCGTGAACAGGCCGGGATTGGCGTTCACTACGTTGACCTTGGTCGGACTGGCCACAGCGATCGAGTTGTAGGTGACGGCCAGGTTCACCTGGCTGCCGCTCTTCGCCGCCACGGTGAAGGGCACGATGCAACTGACCTCGTTGACGCTGGTGTAAAGCAAGGGTGCGGCGGCACCATCGATAGTGACCGACGTCTGGGCCGTTCCGCTAGTCGGCAGGCTGGTCGCCAGCGGGTCTTGCACCGTCAGGGGGACGAGGCTGGAAGGCCCCAGGCCCAACCCGTAAATTGTGATGATCTCACCGGGAGCGACGTTGCCCACCACGTAGCTGGCGGCATCGGTGACGGCCAGCACCTGCGGCCCCGGCAGATAGACTTTAAATGTGGAAGCTGCCGTGGTGGCGGAGGACGCTGCTGCCGTAAGCGTGGTGATGGTGATGGGCAGGTTGCCGGCGGCGGTCATCTGGGTGGCTGGAATGGTGACCAACATGGCAGTCGAGCTAAGCACATTGGGCGTCGGCAGCTTCACCGATCCAATGGCCGCCGTGGAGGTGCTGAAGAAACTCGACCCGCTGACCGTAACTACCATATTCGGTGAATTGACCAGGGCGCCGGGTGGCCACAGGCCGGTTACGACAGGCGTTCCCGCGTTGACGCTCAAAGTGACCGCCACGGTAACGGCGGCGATGGCGGTATTGGACGGCGTGAATTTGATGCTTCCCGAGTAACTGCCCGGGGCGAGCCCCGTCGGGTTCACATTCACGTTGATCGCGGAGGGAATCCCCACAATCGAAATGCTGCCGCTGTACTGCGCCGAGAGCCACGTGCCGCCCGAAACCGCGATGGCGGCCGAAATTGCCGCTCCCGTACTGGTGAGCACCAGAGCCTGAGCGGCCGGAAAGGCTGGCTGATCGGTGGCGTATACAAATGCCATGGTCGTGGTGTTGGGCACCAGCGTCGGCGGCGGGTCACTCACTTCCAGCGTGACGATGTACGTCTGCGTGGTGGTAGCGCCCTGCGGCGCATTCACCGTAATGGTGGCTTGCTGCGCCCCCGATGGCAGGGACGTAGGATTGACATAGACCTTGATATTCGCCGGCGTCGTGCCGGAATAGGCCGACAGGCTCACCCAGGGCGACGCAATCTGCGGAATCGTGAAGGCCAACGCAGCTCCGGTGCTCTTGATCTGCAGGGTTTGCGCGGCGGGCAACGGATTGCCCATCGTGTACTTGAAGTCGATGGTCGCAGGAGAAAAAGAGAGATCCGGAGTAGCCGCGTATGCGAGATTTACGCCCTGGAGAAGCAGGATCGCAGGCAGTGCGAGATGGCGGACACGCACTGCCCGCAGGGGTTTTCGGTTCATTGGTTTCACCAGCCTGTTCCGCAGCGGCACAGGCACCTTCAGATATCCATATCGGCGGATTCCGCGGAGAACTATAGCCGCCTTTCCGCAAAGCCGACCCCCGGGTTCACCCATGCTATCCTGAACTCGGATGTTCTCTCGCCAGCGTAAAGCCCGTGTTTTGTTTGGGCTATCGGATCTCATCCTGGCTACGACAGCGTTTGAGGCGGCTTACCAGACGCGCTCCTGGCTGCCCCTCCAACATCAATTCTTTCTCACCGTCCAGCAGAAAGCGCTCGTGCTCGGCTTCTCTCTGGTTGCATGGGTTGTGATCGGGCTGTGGCTGGAGGTGTACGAGAAGCTCGATTCCGGACATCCGCGCATCATCCTGCGGGATTCCTTCCGGCAATGCCTTTACGGCGCGGTCTGCGTGGTGGTCTTCGAGTATTTGTTGCGCATGGAACTCAGCCGCCCGTTCCTGATGCTGTTTTCGACGTATGCGTGGATCCTGCTGCTGCTGTTCCGGCTGACGGCGGGACGCGTGGTGGGCGTCATCCGGCGGGAGTTTGCGGCGCCGCACTACGTCATGGTGGTGGGGACGGGCGAACGAGCACTGCGGATGGGACGGCTACTGGAGGAATCGGCCGTGTATGGTATACGGCTGCGCGGGTTTTTGAACGAACAGGCGGGCGCAGCGGCGGGAGAGATCGCACTGGGCGCGGTGCATCCGGTGCGGCCGATTGCAGAACTGCCGTCGATTCTGCGGCAGCACGTAGTGGATGAAGTGGTCTTCGCGGTGGGAAGCGAAAGCCTGGCCGATCTGGAAGAAATTTTTTTGTTGTGCGATGAAGAGGGAGTGCGAACGCGCGTGGCGGTGGATTTTTTTCCGCACGTCAACAGCACGGTTTCCCTCGACCGGTTCGGAACCATTCCGCTGCTGACGTTTTCGGCGGCGCCCTACGATGAAATCCGGCTGCTGGTGAAGCGCTCGACAGACGTGGTGATCGCGGCGGCGGGCCTGCTGGTGCTGGCGCCGCTGATGGCGCTGATTGCGCTGGTGATCCGGCTGACGTCGCCGGGGCCGGCGGTCTTCCGGCAGGTGCGGTGCGGGCTGAATGGGCGCCGGTTCCTGTTCTACAAGTTCCGCTCCATGGTGGAAAACGCGGAGGATCTGAAGCTGGGCCTCGCGCACCTGAACACGCGCGACGAGGTGGTGTTCAAGATTCCGCACGATCCACGGCTGACGGCGCTGGGGCGGTACCTGCGCAAGTTCTCGATCGACGAATGGCCGCAGTTGTGGAACGTGCTGCGGGGCGATATGTCGCTGGTGGGTCCGCGGCCGGCCGTGCAGAGCGAGGTGGATCAATATCAGCGGTGGCAGCGGAGGCGGCTGCGGATGCGGCCGGGCCTGACCTGCCTGTGGGCGATTTCCGGGCGCGACCAGGTGGATTTCGAGACCTGGATGAAGATGGATATGCAGTACATCGACAACTGGTCCCTGGCGCTCGATTGGAAGATCCTGTTGCGCACCATTCCGCGCGTCCTGACGGGCCACGGAGCGAACTGAAAGAACGTATTAGAATAGATCGCGAGTGAGGCGCCTCCCGGTCTGGCTAGCTGCGTTGCTTTTGGTGGCTGCGCTCCTTCACGCGAAGCGCCTGCCCATCAAGACCTACACCACGGCCGATGGCTTGGCCCGGGATCACATTCTCTGCATCGTTCAGGACTCGCGCGGCTTTCTCTGGTTCTGCACGGCCGAAGGACTCTCGCGCTTCGACGGATACCAGTTCACCAATTACCATACCGAGCAGGGGCTGCCCGGCAATCTGGTGACCGGCTTCCTCGAGACACGCGCGGGCGACTACTGGATCTCCACCACCGAAGGGCTGGCGCGCTTCGACCCGAAGGGCGCCGGGGCAGCCCGATTCCATCGCTATCCGCTCGGTGGCGAGGGCAAGCCAACACCTCTGGAAGACGGCTCGGGCGGGATCTGGTGCGGCGCTTCCACCGGCGAAGGCGTCTTTTATCTGGGCCCAGACGACATCGCCTTTCGCCACATCGACCTGCCGATGGTCTATCCGTTCATCACAACGCTGGCGATTGACCACCGAGGGGCGCTATGGGTCGGCACGCTGAATGGACTTTACCGCCGCAGTCCGGACGGGACCACGCGGGCATATACCATTGCGGACGGTCTGCCGAACACCTCCATCATGGCGCTACGGGAAGACCATGACGGCGGATTGTGGGTAGGGACCCGGATTGGCTTGGTGCATCTGGACGCGACCTCAAAGGTCACGCGCGTGTACTCGACGAAGGACGGCCTGCCCGGAGCGCGGATCGAATCTCTGCTCGAGACGTCGGATGGAAAGTTGTGGGTGGGCACCGTCGAGGGACTCGCCGAATGGACTCCCTCGCAGCCGGTGGACGGGCGCGAGTTCCAGGGGTACACGGCGGCGCAGGGGTTGAGCGCCAGGGCCGTGGGCGCCCTGGCCGAAGATCGCGATGGGAATCTCTGGATCGGCACGTTCGGCTCGGGCGCGATGAAGATGGCTCGCAACGGGTTCACCACCTACACGGAAACCGACGGAGCGCCCTGGGTGTCGTCGCTTATGGAAAGCCGGCTGGGCGAAATGTGCATCCTATACGCGGCGAAGGATGGCCTGCGAATTGGTAAGTTCGACGGCCGCAGGTTCGTTCCCCTTCGGCCCGCCTGGCCCAGCCAGATCACGTATTTTGGATGGGGCCGCGGACAGGCCCTGGTCCAGGACAAGGCCGGGGAATGGTGGATCCCGACCGGTCAGGGACTCTTTCGATTTGCCGCGGCAGATGGCGTCACACGGCTGGCGGGCGCGCGCCCGAAGGCCATCTACACGAAGAGCGATGGGCTCCCCGGCGACGATATCTTCACGGTGTTTGCGGACTCGCGCAACAACATCTGGATTGGGACCATCGGTCTGGGGAACGAAGATGGCTTGGCAGTTTGGGAGCGGAGCACCGGGCGCGTGCGCGCCTTCTCCGAGGCAGACGGCCTGACTGCGAAGCCGGTTCCGACCGCCATTGCCGAGGACCGCGGGGGCGATATCTGGGTAAGCCTCTACCACGGCGGAGTGGCGCGTTACCGCCAAGGCCGGTTCACCGTATTCGGAGACCGCGATGGCGTCTCCGGCGTTCCGCGGTCGCTTTTCGTCGATTCCGCGGGGCGGCTCTGGATCGGGACCTCGCGAGGCCTGATCCGGATCGACGATCCCACCGGAGAGCGGCCGCACCTGGTAGTCTGCCACACCGCACAAGGACTCTCGAGCAGCGATGTCAGCGGGCTGAGCGAGGACCGCTGGGGACGCATCTACGCCGCCACTGGGCGCGGCATCGACCGGTTCGAGCCGCAACCCGGGAGCCTGGGCCGCATCCAGCGTTACACCACCGCGGATGGCGTTGCTCCGGGCGCTCTCGATCTGGCATTTCGCGACCGCCAAGGGAGCTTGTGGTTCAGCACGCCGTTGGGCCTCTCGCAGCTTGTTCCTACCGTCGACCGCCCGCAGTCTCCGCCCCCGGTGCTGGTGACGGGTCTGAGCGTGGGCGGCGTGGCGCAGGCCATCTCCGACCTGGGACAGTCCGCCGTCTCCGGATTGCGATTGCCGCAAAGGCCGCTGCGCGTCGACTACGTGGGCCTCGGTTTTTTGCCGGGCGAGACCCTGCGTTATCAATATATGTTGGAAGGCGCGGATCGCGATTGGAGCGCGCCCACCGATCAGCGCACCGTCATCTACGCCAGGCTCGCCGCGGGGAGTTACCGTTTCCTGGTTCGCGCGGTGGCGGGCAACGGCGGCTCCAGCCGGCAACCCGCGAGCGTCATATTCACCATTCTGCCGCCGGTGTGGCGCTCGTGGTGGTTCCTGCTGGCCTGCGGGACCGTGACGGCGCTGCTCATGTATGCGCTGTACCGGTACCGGCTGGCGCAGTTGCTGGCGGTGGCCAACGTGAGGACGCGCATCGCCACGGACCTGCATGACGATATCGGTGCCAGTCTCTCGCAGATCGCGATTCTGAGTGAGGTGGCGCAGCGGGGAGCGGGGAAGGAGGCGCGGAATGGGACACCGCTTTCGGAGATCGCGGGAATCTCGCGCGAGCTGGTCGATTCCATGAGTGACATCGTGTGGGCCATCAATCCCGACCACGACCGGCTCAGCAACCTGGTGTACCGCATGCGGCGTTTCGCGACCGACCTGCTGGGCGCGCAAGGCGTCTCGCTCGAGTTTCGCTCGTCGGTGGCCGATCACGACTTGCGGATCGGAGCGAATGTCCGGCGGCAGATCTACCTGATCTTCAAAGAGGGAATCCACAATATCGCGCGGCATTCGGGCGCGAGCCGGGTGGAAGTGGAACTCGATCGCGCCGGAGATGGCCTGGTTCTGCGCTTGAGCGACAACGGCAGGGGTTTCGATATAAGCGCCGAGAGCGACGGCCACGGACTGGCCAACATCCGAAAGCGGGCCGCGGCCTTGGGCGCCGAGGTAGAATGGCAGTCCGTGCTGGGCCAGGGGACCACGCTGCACATGACCTTGCGGCTGGAGCCTGCCAGAACCCTAGCACTATTGAGGGGCAGAATGACCGGGCGTTTCAAGTAGGCTGGTAGCTTGGGAATCAACGCATCAACGAAGCCGCAGGAGACCGGAGGACCGATCAAGGTGGCGATCATCGAAGACGACCGCCGCATTCGCGACGGTCTGGGCACGCTCATCAACGGCACGAGCGGGTACGGCTGCAATCTTTCGTTCCGGTCGATGGAGGATGCGCTGGCGCACACCTGGAGCGAGGTTCCGGATGTCGCCCTGGTGGACATCGGGCTGCCCGGCATGTCGGGCATCGACGGCCTCTCGCGGCTGCGCGAAAAGTATCCCGGGGTGGCGCTGCTGATGCTCACGGTTTACGAGGACGATGAGCGGATCTTTGAGGCTTTGTGCGCCGGAGCGAATGGCTACCTGCTCAAGAAGACCGCTCCCAACAAGCTGCTGGAGTGCCTGGGGGAGGTGTTGCGAGGCGGCGCGCCGATGTCGCCGGAGGTGGCGCGGCGGGTGTTGGGGCTGTTCCGCGAGATTCGCCCTCCCGAGCGCGTGGAGTACGACCTGACACCGCATGAGCTGCGCCTGCTGCGACTGTTGGTGGAAGGCCACAATTATCAAAGCGCCGCGGCCGAGCTGGGTGTGAGCTTCAGCACCATCAACTTCCACATGCAGAATATATACAGGAAGCTGCAAGTGCATTCCAAATCGGAAGCGGTAGCGAAAGCGCTGCGGCAGCGGCTGGTTAAATAGAACGCTCCTCCGTGACTGGTAATGTTGAGGGCCCGAGGAGAGCGGATACTCTGTACAATTCTTCTAATGGGTTCTCAGAAGGCGAACTGTTTACGGAGGGGGATCAGGGTAGTTCTGGCATCTGTCGCAGTACTGTTCCCCATCGGCATAAAGGCACAGTCGACCGACCCGGTCTGGGTGCCGGGGTCATCGCAAAAAGTTTGCCAGCTCATCGGCGAACTGGATCATCAGACCGGGCAGCCGACCGTTAGCCAGACGGAAACGAATTACGGATTGTCTGAAAACGACCTGGGATCCTCGTTCCTGCACAACGGTAAACTGTGGTTCCTGTTCGGCGACACCCAGCCCACCGCCGCCTTCAACGGCAAGCCCAACGCCCAGAGCAATCCGCCCCGAACACCCGCGGACAATGACGCCATCGCGTTCACGTCCGGCGCCAACATCGAGCAGTGCCTCAAACTCGATTTCGTGCGCGACTCGATCGGCGCCTACCAGAACCCCGTAGTGCTGAACGCGCAAGGCCAGCCGGCCATCACGCTCAGAAGTTTCGAGATACCCATCGCGGGCATCGACGTAGGCGGAAGGATGTTTGCCATCTTTGCGACGGACGACAATAAGGTCACCGGCGCGCCCGGCGAAGCGGGCTTTTCCACGCGCTCCGTGCTGGCCGTCTCCGATGACGACGGCAACACCTACCACTATCTGTATGATTTCTCCGCCCCGCCGTGCTCCCTCTGCAATGGCGCCAAGTTCATCAACGTCGCCATCGGCAGCGGGACTGACGGCTACCTCTATTTCTGGGGATCCCAAGGCGGCACGGGCTACCGCAATAGCTCCGTTTTCCTGGCGCGCAAGCTGGCCTCGAGCATGGCCCAGCCGGGCGGCATGCAATACTTCACCGGACTGGCCAAGGACGGCGTCACGCCCAACTGGTCCGCCGCCGAATCAGACGCGATTCAGTTGTTCCAGGATGTCGACGGCACGCCCCCCGCACCCAACAGCTGCACCGGCGAGCTGGGCGTCGACTACAACACGTTCGTCCAGCGCTGGGTGATGCTCTATAACTGCACCGACAAGACACCGGCAAACCCGAGTGGGATCTACATGCGGTTCGCGCAACAGCCCTGGGGATCCTGGGGCGCTCCGCAGACCATCTTCAACAGCCAGCGGGACCGGGGACTTTGCCACTTCATTCACCGCGCCGTTACGGCCAGCAGTCCGGCTTGCGATCAGGCAGGCGACCCCGGCCGTGAGGACATCGAGGGCGGCGCTTACGGACCGTACTTCATCTCACGCTTCACTACCGGCGACGCGGCGCACGGCACTTCCACCTTCTATTACACGCTGTCCACCTGGAACCCGTATGTCCCAGTGATTATGAAGACCACCATTCAGAACGCGGGCCAAAGTGCGCCGGTGATCGGGCTGACAGCGAACGCTGAAGGGGAATCGGCTGCCATTGCGCCGAATACCTGGGTGGAGATCAAAGGAGCGAACCTTGCTCCGGCAGGAGATACGCGCATCTGGCTGGCCTCGGATTTTGTGAAGAGCCAGATGCCGACTCAGCTCGACGGTGTCAGCGCGACGGTAAACGGAAAGAGCGCCTACGTGTACTACATCAGTCCCACGCAGGTGAACATACTCACTCCGCCGGATGCGGTGAGCGGCACGACGCAGGTGCAGGTGAACAACAACGGAGCGGTCGCGACGTATGCGGCGCCGACGCAGACGATTTCACCATCGTTCTTCATTTTTCCAGGCGGTTATGTGGCTGCGACTCACGTCAGTGGAGCCTTGATCGGTCCGACGACGCTATATCCCGGTTCGACGACTCCGGCGAAACCGGGCGAGACGGTGGTGCTGTACGCGAACGGCTTCGGGCCAACGTCGGTGCCCGTGGTGAGTGGATCGGTGACGCAATCGGGAATCCTATCGCCGCTGCCGGTGGTCAAGATCGGCGGCACCGCGGCGGCCGTGCAGTTTGCCGGCCTGACGGCGGTGGGCGAGTTCCAGTTCAACGTGGTGGTGCCGCTCTCGATCCCGGATGGGGACCAGCCCATCACGGCAACGTACAACGGCGTGACCACCCAGCCGGGGACGTTGATCACCATACAGCATTGACCTTGATGACACGGCACTGCCGCGCGGCCGGTGGATGCAGTACATTGATAAGTAGATTATGCACCTGATTCCGACCCAAGACGAGGTCGTCGCCGTGTTGCGAGAGACGGGAGCGCTGCGCGACGGCCATTACGAATACCCCACGGGGATGCATTCCAACGAGTATCTCCAGGTGCCGCTGGCCCTGCGCTACTACCAGCATCAGCGGATGCTCTCGGTGGGATTGAGCCGCCTCCTGCGCGCCAACCCGGAAATCCGGGCTGGGGTGAGGGACCTTTCGATCGTCACGCCGATGACCGGCGGGTTGCCGGTGGCCTATGGCGTGTGCGAATCGCTGCGCTGCCGGCAGGTCTACTGGGCCGAACGCGACCACGACGACGAACCACTGCACTTCCGCCAATTCCTGGAGCCGGAGAAAGGCGAGCAGGTGGTGATCGTCGACGACATCCTCCGCACCGGACAGAAACTGGCCGAACTGAAGCAGCTTTTGGAATCGCGCGGAGCGGTGGTGGTGGGTCTGGCGGTGATTATCTACCAGCCCACGCCCAAAACGCTCAACTTCGGATCGCTGCCGCTGTACTACCTGGCGAAGTTGGACCGCGCCAGTTACTATCCCGATAAGGCGCAGTGCGAAATGTGCAAACGAGGCGAGCCGCTCAAGAAAGTCTGGGTGTAGAGCCATTTGCTGAATTGCGGTGCAGAGCGTGACAAACCCGTTACGGACGTACGATTAAGCCCTTCAACGATGGCTTTTCCACAGGGTTTTGAACAATTCAGTGGAAAAGGCTGCAAAGTGGTAAATTCAAAATTAAGGGTAATGCTCAAACTGAGTTTGCTCGTGATGCTTTTACGGGGGGCGGCCCTGGCACAGACGGGCGGTGCCGAAAAACTGGCGCCATACTACCCGACGCCGGAGACCATCGTCGAAAAGATGCTGCAACTCGGCAGCCTGAAGGCTGGGGAGAAGATGTACGATCTCGGGTCGGGCGACGGGCGCATTGTGATCATGGCGGCNNCCGGGCTTTATCGACAAAGTTCAGCCGATGCTCGATCAGCAGTTGAAGAAAGGCGCCCGCGTGGTGGCGCACGATTTCGAATTCAAGAACTGGACGCCAGACAAGGTGGAGAACGTCGCCGACGACGGCGAAGGGCGCAGCCACACGCTCTACTTGTACCGGAAGTGACCGACTGATGTTTCCTGCGGAATTCCAATGGCCGCGGTACCTGTCAAGGGCTCGCGTCCTGCTGGCAGCGATCGCGCTGATCTTAGCAAGCGTTGATACACAGCGGAACCTGCTGTTTGTAGCGCTACTGGGAGTGTTCCTGGTGGCGAGCATCCTGGCGGAGTTGCGCGGCAAAGCGCGCAGCGGGATGCTGGGCCTGCTGGCGCTGTTTGCAGACACGGTCTACTTCCTGATTGTGGCTTATTACGGGAGCCCGCGGCTGTTGTGGCTGGAGTCGGTGTTTTTCCTCTACCTGCTGACGGAAGCGCTGGTGTTCTACGGGCCGGTGGAGGTGGGAGTGATCACGGCGGGCAGCACGGTTTTCTGCGCGGTCCTGCCCCAACAACAAATTCATCTTCCGGCGGTGGTGCTGGCGGGCGTGCTGGCGTGCGGTTTCGCAGTCAGCAAGCGCAGGCTGAGCCAGCGGGCCGAAGAACTGGCGGCGAAACTGGACGAGGCGCAAAAGGCGGCGGAGAAGGCCAGCGAGGAAGAGCGGCAGCGGATCGCTTCGGATTTCCACGACGGGCCGTTGCAGAGCTTCATCAGTCTGCAGATGCGCCTGGAGATTCTGCGCAAACTGCTGGATCGCGATTTCGAGGCGGGCGTGCAGGATCTGAAGCAACTGCAATCCCTGGCACAATCGCAGGTGAGGGATCTGCGCGCGTTCGTCCACAGCATGCGCCCGGTCGATGTGGACGGCGCCAACCTGATCGCCACGGCGCGCCGGACGGCGGAGGGATTCCAGAAAGAGAGCGGTATCCCGGTGACGTTCCTGGGCACGAACAAGCCGGTGGGGTTGCCGCAGGAGATGACNNCAGAAGCACGCCGCGGCCACGCGCGTGGCGGTGGAAGTGGAAAAGACCGACCGGGGCCTCGAGATTTCGGTGGACGACAACGGGCACGGTTTCAGCTTCGCCGGCACGTATTCGCTGGAAGAACTGGAACTGCTGCGGCTGGGCCCGGCGAGCCTGAAGCGGCGGGCGCGGTCATTGAACGCGGAGCTGCTGCTGGAGTCGCGGCCGGGACGGGGATCGGGCATCAAGTTCCGGATTCCGCTGCAATGACGGCGGCTGGGGCGGTCTGCGGCGCCTTGCTGCTGCTGACGGGATGCGGGCGGTATGCGGATTTTGTGCTGCCGGCGGTGCCGGGGGGCGATCCAAAAACCACGTTTGCCTTTGAGGAGCGGCCGGCACCAGTGATGGAGCGCGGGGGCGCCAACGATTTGCTCAATCCCTCGGTATTTCGCGCGGGCAACGGATTCACCAACTACTACTCGATGTTCGACGGTAAGACTTGGCACACCCGNNATCCGGCGACGTGGGAAGGCCCTTATGTCGCGGCGAATGGATCGGCGTTGTTTTCCGGCGGTCAGATCTGGTATTGGTATGAGGCCGGAGCGCGCGAGCGGCTGCGGATCGGCCTGCGCGGACAGGCAGTGCTGGAACCGGGGCCGTGGGGAAGTTGGGACGAACGCGGGGTAGCGGACCCATACGTGATTCGCGCGGAACCATATTTCTACCTTTACTATTTGGGGCAGGACCGCGGAGCGCGGCAGAAGATCGGAGTGGCGCGATCGCGCGATGGAGTGCAGTGGGAGAAGCTGCGGAGCAATCCGGTGTTGGACGCGGACGACAACGTGGGCGAGCCGGCGGTGTGGCAATCGCACGGATTCTACTGGATGCTGTATACGGCGCGCGAGGCAGGGGAGGTGCGGCGGATGAGGCTCGCGCGGAGCTTGGATGGGGTCCGGTGGACGCGCCTGGCGGCGGAGTTCGGCGGTGCGCAGGCATGGGACGCGAAAGTGATCTGTGACGCGAGCGTAGTGGTGGACGGAGACCGCGTACTGGTCTGGTTTGGCGGCGGCGACGTGGCGCGGCCGGACGAAAACATTCACGGGCAGATTGGTTTTGGGGTGCTGCGCCCGGTTAGTGCTACGCTCGAAAAGTGAACGTCGGAATTACCTGTTATCCCACCTACGGCGGCAGCGGGATTGTGGCCACCGAACTCGGCCTCGAGCTGGCCACCCGCGGCCACGAAGTCCACTTCATCAGTTACGCGAACCCGATCCGGCTGGATGCGGGCATGCCGCGCATTCATTATCACGAGGTGGAGGTTTCCACTTACCCGCTGTTCCAATACCCGCCGTATTGCCTGGCGCTGGCATCGCGGATGGCGGAGGTGGCGGAGTCTTATGACCTGGACGTGCTGCACGTGCACTACGCGGTTCCGCATTCCATCTCGGCGATGCTGGCGCAGCAGATGCTGGCGCCCACGCGGCGGCTGCCGTTCATCACCACTCTGCACGGGACGGACATCACCCTGGTGGGAGCGGACCCTTCCTATTTTCCAATCACGAAGTTTTCGATTGAGCGTTCGAACGGAATTTCGGCGGTGAGCGATTACCTGAGAGAGCAGACGGTGGAAGTGTTCGGCGTCGCGAACGAGATTCGCGTGATCAAGAACTTCGTTAACTGCGATCGCTATAAGCCGGACGACGAAAAAGCCGGGGCGGTGCACTATGCGCCGGCGGGCGAAAAGCTACTGCTGCACCTCTCGAATTTCCGGGCGGTAAAGAGGCCGCTCGATTGCGTGCGGATTCTGGCGGAGGTGCGCAAGAGCACGCCGGCACACCTGCTGATGGCGGGCGACGGTCCGGACCGCGGGCCGGCCGAGCACCTGGCGCGGGAACTGAAGGTGGACAAGCACGTGACGTTCCTGGGGAAGCAGAACCACGTGGAGCGGCTGATCCCGCTGGCGCACGTGCTGCTGATGCCGAGCGAGCTGGAATCGTTCGGGCTGGTGGCGCTGGAGGGGATGGCGTGCGG
>PLZX01000102.1 GCA_003152325.1 Bryobacterales bacterium
TGCCGTACTCTTTGCCGGCCTGGAAAGCCCTCACGTTAGGCGTAGGCACGGCCCGGGCTTTGTAGCCGAGACCTTCGAGGGCGCCATGCACCAGCTTTTCGTGTTTCCACGTGAGGCCGCCGAACAGCAAGGTGGTGGTCGAGCGCTGGTCGCGAGTGAACGGCTTCTCGACCGGTCGCTTAAAGTGATGGAGGTCACGTTTAGGGAGGCCGGCCTCCTGTTCCAGACGCGTGCGTTCCTCCGCAAGTCGTTGTTGAATCACGTTCTCGACGGGAGAGCCGATCTGCACGAGATTGGCCGGGGGCATGGCTTTCGGTTCAAAGGGCTGAGTGCTCATAGTTGTACAACCTTCCCAGATTGAGGCCATAGTGCCCGTTTAACCGATTGAAAGAAATAGATATCCATTGAACGGCGACTTTCCAATGGGAACGGGGGAAATTGGCAGGGCGAGCGGAGGCGGTGGGGAGGGGGCTGGACTCCGAAATTAGGCTCAAGTGGCTGCGGTTGTATTGGTTGCGACATTTTTGCCGGTTCATGAGGGCGGACCCCCTGGTCCGCGGCCGACGCCCCCGTCGGCCTGCTGGCACTTTATCTTTTCAACGATTAGTTGCTGAGATCCCTGCACGGATTGAATTGGCAGCCCGTCACATCTCCGAGTGCTGAGAGGTTCTGACAATGGCTTCAACGATCATGTTGACGGTGCTGGCACTTTTTGCTTGCGGCGCAACATACGGCCAAGCGGTCGATCCGCCGCTGACTTTTGAAGTGGCGTCTGTCAAACCTGCGCCGCCGCCCACGGTGCCGGGCGGACGTGCCACCGGCTGCTGGCGCGGGACCGGTCCGGGATCGATGAACCCGAGCCTTTACACCTGCCTCAACGCTACCGTCTCCCTCATGGCTTTCCAGGCGTATGGCTTGAAGTCGTACCAGATCGGGCCAGGGTACTACGCTGATAAAGCCGAATTCAACGTCAGCGCGAAGATTCCACCCGACACCACCCCCGATCAGATCAAGCTGATGTTGCGCAACCTGCTGGCCGAGCGTTTCAAGCTGACCTTTCACTACGAAAAAAAGGAAATACCGGTGTTTGACCTGGTAGTGGCGAAAAGCGGTCTGAAGATGAAGGAGTCGCTGCCTCAACCCGCGGACGCGCCGCCGACGCCATTCGTGCCGGAGAACAAACTGCCTAAAGACGCCGACGGTTTTCCGATGCCAACCGATATCCGTGGTCTGCGGATGCTGCGCGCCAACGGACTGGGCCGAATCGTGGCCGGCGATGTGACCATGGCAACGCTGACGAATTTCTTGACGAACAATGTGGCCCGGCCAGTCACCGACTCCACAGGTCTGACAGCAAAGTACGATTTCACCGTCACGTTCACCTTGGACAGCCTGGTGGGCGGCGGAGCGATTGGCGCTACCGACAACGCCGGTGGGCTTACTATCTTCGCGGCTCTAGAGAAACAGCTTGGACTTAGGTTAGAGCCGAAGAAAACGATGATCGACGTGTTCGTGATTGACCACGCCGAGAAAGTGCCGAGCGAAAATTAACACAAGATGTGTCTTTGCGGCAAAGGGCCGGCGTGGGCTCTCCTCCGAAATCCACAACGATCCTTCGCTTCCACGCCGATGGGAAATCTAGACCGGACGCGTCTGGGCCGCTCTGTCCAGGTCCTTGGTATAATCGGCTTCCCATGGGACGCCTGACTCCGGCGGCGATCGGCTTTCGCGCCCACTCCGGGTGGGCGGCGCTGGTTGCCGTCGCGGGCTCGCTTGATCATCCGACGGTGCTGCTCCGGCGGCGCATTGAAATCGCGGACCAGCCGGTTCGCGGTCCCTTTCAGCCCTATCACCAGGCTCGCGAGCTTGAGCTGAGCGCGGCGGAAGAGTTTCTCAGCGACTGTGCCGATTCCGCGCAGGCTCTCGCGCGTCACGCCTTACAAGCGGCCATAGACGAGCTGCGCGGCTACCGAGTTGCGGGCTGCGGCATCCTGCTCGGTTCCGGCCGGCCTGCGGCGACCCTCGAGGCAACGTTACGATCTCACCCGGCGATCCATACCGCGGAGGGCGAGTTTTTTCGGGCCGCCATGATGCATGCCTGCGAGGCTTGCGGGTTGCGATGCGGCGGCGTCAGGGAGAAGGAGATCATGCAAACCAGCGTGGCCGCTTTCGGCGACGTGCAGCGGAGCTTGACCGGCCTGGGAAAGCTCATCGGACCCCCATGGCAGCAGGATCAAAAATTCGCCGCTCTGCTCGGCTGGCTGGTCCTGGCGGGCCGGATCTAGCGCCCCGGCGGCAAGTCCATCACTGGATTACTCGCGAAGAAGCCCCACGGCACCAGCTTGAAACCGGCCTCATACACCGGCATCACCGGCCAATCCTCGGGGCGCGGATTGTGCGTGATTCCCATGGTGTACCAGAGCACGATGTCCTGGTTGTCGACGGGACGGTTGGCGGCGGTCCACTTCACCAAGCCGTCTCCGCCTTTCGACTGGTTGGGATAATCGCCCGCTGCGTAGCGCTCGGCGGCATTATAGGGCGTCACCCAGACATGCGCGTTGAGGAAGCCGGCGCGCTTGCGCACCCACGAATCGGGTTGGGCGAACGGCACGGAATTTTCGCCGGGTAATAGCGCATAGCCTGTGGGATGGCCCAGCGCATTCTTGGCCGAGGTGCTTTCCACGATCCATCGGCGGCTGCTCGCCATGTTCAGGCTTCGCGCGGCTTCGCGCTCCGTACGCAGGGTGGTCTCCTGCATCAGGAATCCGCCGCCGTACGGATTCTGCTTGCCCGCCGGCATGGGAACGCTGTTCATTTCCACAACGCGGTTGGGCGTGCCATCCACGTCCATGTCGAGCCGGAAGGTGAAAAAATGCTGATGGTGCGGCGCGGCCAGGTTCTTGGCCACCATGTGGCTGTGCTGGTCGGAGCCATCGGCCACCCCCTTCGCGGCCATAATGCCGGTGAGGTAGACGCGCACTTCGATTGTGCCATTCTGGTGAAAAACCCAGTCGAAGCCGTACTCGTAATTTCCCGGCTGGCTGAAGTAGGAAAGCACCAACTCGCGCTCGCGCCGGGTGTTGTTCTCGTGCTTCCATGCCACGCCGCCATCGCGTTCATAGATTGCCACGGCGCCGGGAATGACGTTCGGCTCTCCGGAACTGCTCGCCACCACGGCATCGAAGACGCGGCAGTTGGCGGGGCAATCCACCCCGGGGCGCAAGGAACTGGCCATGGCGCCGAGACCCAATTCGCCGGCGTCAAAACTGTTGCGGAAATACCAGGCGCCCGACGGATCGCCGTAAGGCACCACCATTTCCGAGAGCGACCCCCGATATAGCACCGGCCGCACGCGCCCGCCATCTTCATAGCCGGCGGTGTAAACCACCAAACCTTCGCGCGCATGCAGGGCATAGCGGAAGCGCCACTTCTGCCAGTGCACTTCGCCGTCTTCAATCTGGAAGCCTGGTCCGTCAGGTTGGGTGACGACCAGCGGAGCGAGCGGCGGCGCACCAGGTCGCGGGCCCAGTTCGGCATTCTCGCGCGAGACGGGGACGTGGCGATCGATATCGAGAAAGTCGATCACCTTGCCGGTGGTGAGATTGACGTGCGCCACCACACCTTCGACGGGATGCGCGTACAGATTGGCGCCCGCGCCGGCATAATAAGGCACCACGGACACCATGCGTCCGGAGTCGGTGCCGGGCTGCCCGTAATAGCCGGCGCTCCATGCCATGGTGAGGACGTTTTCGGCGTCGCGGATGCCGCGTTGGCGCATGGCCTGCGCCCAGCGAGGGTCGGTGCGCACAATTTCATCCGCCAGATCGGAATCCTCGGAGTTGATGGCTGGCTGCGCTCCCGGGATCAGCTTCCAGGAATCGATGGCGCTGGTAGAGAGGTTGGCAATCGCCTCCCAGGTTTGGTTGGCTTTGCGGTCGTAGATCACGGCAAACGCGCGCCGTGGAACGGCCGACTTCGCCAGCACCATTGCCTTGGGTGGTTCATCGAGCGCGATGAGGCTGAAGCCTGCGCCGGCGGGAAAACGGTCAGAGCTTCGCAACAGCTTCGCGGCCGCGCGGATTTCGTCGGCGGTGAGCGGTGCGAGGGGATGAGGAGCGGCGGAAAGACACGCCACGCCCGTCAAGCAAATCACGAAGAGAGTGCGTCGCATGGGATTACGCGGTCCCATCGTACCGCAGTGCTAACGAAAGAGCCCGGGCGTGGAGTGGGGATCGACATCAAGGAAGTAGGCGTAGGACTTGACGGACGGATGGAGTCGAGCGAGCAAGCACTTCGCATGACAGTACATTTGCTGATCGTGCTGATTTTCAAGTGGACCGTCAAAGCAGGTTGTATTGACGAACGACACTACGTCCGGGGCAACGCTTTCGACACCAAGGCCGCAAAAACAACATTCGAACTTTAGCCCCAGCATTGCTACGCCGCCTCGATGAAAGCTGCTTCCGTGCTGGAGGGTGTCGGAACGGCTTCTCCGTGTTTTCGAAGAGATTCGATGTGAAGATCGATGGCCTCTTTCATGTGCCGGGCACACTCTTCGCGCGTCCGGCCCGTCGCAACACAACCAGGGAGGTCCGGAGCGTACGCGCCGTAACCAGTATCCGTTTGCTCGAAAATCACAAGGTACTTCACTTTAGATCCTCCAGAGTCAAACCAGCCTGGCGCAGGACGCTGGCTACCAAGCCATGTCCCAGTGTATCGCTGGAATGGCCGGGAACGGTGACCGTTCCCGGCTTGGTGCTATGCCGATACTGCCGGTGGCTACCCTCTTGCCGTTCCAACCACCATCCGTCTCGCGTCAACATCTTCAGCACATCCCGTACTTTTGCTGTCGCCATAAGAGGCGTTTTCTCTACAGCACTTCCTCCGCCCAGCCTTCCAGCACCTGCTTCACTTTGGTCATGAACTGGTCGGCCAGCGCGCCGTCGACCAAGCGGTGGTCAAAGCTCAGCGACAGGTGGCAAATGGAGCGGATGGCGATGGCATCGTCGATCACCACCGGAGTCTTGTCCACCGTGCCCACGCCCAGGATGGCGACCTGCGGCTGGTTGATGATGGGTGTGCCGACCAGACTCCCGAAACTGCCGAAATTGGTGATGGAGAAGGTGCCGCCCAATACCTCGTCGGGCTTGAGTTGGCGCGAGCGGGCACGCGTCGCCAGATCCACGATGGAGCGCTGCAAGCCGAGTACGTTCTTTTCGTCGGCGCCGCGGATGACGGGCACGATCAAGCCGTTATCCAGNNACGGCCGCGGCGGCGGTGATAAACGGCAGGTAGGTGAGCGAGAAACCGTGGTTGGCCTGGAACTGGCCTTTGAAGCGCTCGCGCAGCTTCGCCACCTTCGTCATATCCACGCGATGGATGGTGGTGACATGCGCGGAGGTGCGCTTGGAGAGCAGCATGTGCTCGGCGATTTTGATCCGCATGGTGCTGAGCGGTTCGATTTTCGTTTTAGCCCCGGGCGCGAAGGCTGGCGTCGCCGGCGCCGCGGCGGGCTTGGCGGCAACAGCCGCAGCGGCTGCCGGTGCGGCGGGCGCGCCCTGCGCCATGTAGGCCTCCACATCCTGCTTGGTAATGCGGCCGCCGGCTCCGGTGCCTTTAACGCGGCTGAGGTCGATGTTGTTCTCGCGCGCCATTTTTCGCACCAGCGGAGAAAGCGGACCGGACACTTCGGCTGCGGGTTCGGCAGCAGGCTCTTCCGCCGGCTTCGCTTCAGGCTCCGCTGGCGGCGGTGCCGGCGCTGCAGCTGGCGCGGCTGCAACGGCGGCCGGCGCTTCCGGAGCCTTCAAGGCAGGCGCCTTCTCGGCGGGAGCCTTCTCGGGAGGAGCTGCGGGCTTGGCCGCGTCCGCTCCACCTTCTTCCGAAATGCGCGCCACTACGGTGTTGATGCCTACCGTCGCGCCCTCTTCCACCAGCACCTCCGACAACGTGCCGGCCGCAGGCGAAGGGATCTCGGTATCCACCTTATCGGTCGAAATCTCGAACAACGGCTCGTCGCGCTCCACACGGTCGCCGGGCTTCTTGAGCCACTTGGTCAGCGTGCCTTCGACAATGCTCTCGCCCATCTGGGGCATCACTACGTCGGTCATTTCATTTCTCTCTTTCCGCGGCTGCCAGGACGGGCGCCTCGAACAGCATCTCACAATCAAAAACACGGCCGAAATGGGCGGCGAAGACTTGCGAAACGTCCGCCAGCGAGGCGCGCACGCCCAGTTGCGCCATGGAAGTCACAGGCTTGGCCAGCCCGCAGGGGACAATGTATTGAAAATAGCTCAAATCCGTATTCACGTTCAGTGCGAAACCGTGCGACGTCACCCATCGGCTGAGGTGCACGCCGATGGCGGCGATTTTGCGGTTCCCCACCCAAACCCCAGTCAGCTTGGGAATGCGGCCGGCCTCAATCGCAAACTCGGCCAGCGTGTCGATGAGCGACTGCTCGACGGCGCGCACGTAGGCGCCCACGTCGCGCTTCCAATCCCGTAGGTCCAGAATCGGGTAGCCCACCAGTTGCCCCGGGCCGTGATACGTCACGTCGCCGCCGCGATCGGTTGGATAAAAAGAGATTCCCGCGCGCCCCAGAATCTCGTCCGAAGCCAGCAGGTTCTCCATGTGGCCGTTGCGACCCAGCGTGATCACGTGCGGGTGTTCCAGCAGCAGCAGGTGATCCCCCACCACGCCCTCTTTGCGCTGCGAGGCAAGCTGCTGCTGCAGTTCCAGCGCCTGGCCGTAATCGATGCGCCCGAGTTCGCGTACGCAGCACTTACGCATTGATAGAAAGACCGTATACGGCGTTGAAGGCCTCGCCCATGGCTTCGTAGAGCGTAGGATGCGCGTGGATGGTTTGCATCATCACGTCTACCGTGGCTTCGGCTTCCATGGCGGCGACCGCTTCCGCAATCAGTTCGAAACCTTCCGGCCCGATGATGTGGACGCCCAGGATCTCACCGTACTTCTCGTCGGCCACTACCTTAATGAAGCCCTCGTGATGTCCAAGAATAGTGGCGCGGCTATCGCCGGCGAACGGGAAGCGCCCGATCTTCACCTTGTACCCCTGTGCGCGAGCCTGCGCCTCCGTCATCCCCACGCTGCCGATGCCGGGCTCGGTGTAGGTGCAGCCGGGGATGCGATTCTTGTTGATTGGGACGGCCGCCTTGCCGGCCATATGCGCCACCGCGATCATGCCTTCGCGCGTGGCGACGTGCGCCAGTTGCGGCGTGCCGGCCACCACATCGCCGATGGCGTAGACGCCAGCCTCGGCGGTCTGTTGGTGCGCGTCCACCTGGATGAATCCGCGATCCAGCTGGACCTTCGTGTTTTCAAGCCCGATCTTTTCGGTATTCGGCTTCCGCCCCACCGCTACCAACAACTTTTCGGCCTGGAGATCTTCCTCCTTGCCGTCCTTGGTGACCAATTTGAGCGCCACGCCCTTGCCGGTCTTGCGAATGTTCTCGGCGCGCGCGCCGGTCTCGACGCGAATTTTCTGCTTGCGAAAGTTGCGCTCCAGTTCCTTGGAAATGTCTTCGTCTTCCACCGGCACGATGCGCGGCAGCATCTCCACCACCGTCACCTCCGTGCCGAAGCGGTTGAAGATGGACGCGAACTCCACGCCCACTGCGCCGGCGCCGATAATGATCAGGCTCTTGGGAACAGTAGTGAGATTGAGGATCTCGACGTTGGTGAGGATGAATTCGGGGTCGGCCTCCAGCCCCGGCATCATACGGGCTTCCGATCCGGTGGCGATGATGATGTTCTTCGCCTCCAGGCCCTGCACGCCGGCGTCGTTCTTCACCTCCACCTTGCCGCCGCCCTTGAGCGTAGCGTAGCCCGAAATGCGCTCCACTTTGGCGCGCTTCAGCAGCATTTCCACGCCCTTGGAATGCTTGGTGACGATGCCGTCCTTGCGGTCCTTCACCTTGGGATAGTCCAGGCGCGGATTCTCGCAGATGATTCCTTCCACGTCCGCATGCACGAAACGTTGCCAGACGTCGGCCGTCTGGAGCAGAGACTTAGTGGGGATGCATCCCACCAGCAAGCAGGTGCCGCCGAGTCTGGGTTGCTTCTCGACGAGAGCGGTTTTCAATCCGTACTGGCCGGCGCGGATGGCTGCGGAGTAGCCGCCGGGACCACTTCCAATCACAATCAGGTCGTAGGGCACTTTTATCATTCTCCCATGTCACCGGAGGCAGTGCCGGTGCGTCTACCATTAAGAATATGAAGTGGCTGCTCCTTATTCTGATGCTGGCACCGGGGCCGGGATTCGCTCAGACGCATCCACCGCCGCAGAAGAAGTCCACACCCGCCGCGGCGCCGGCGAGGTGGCCCATTTCGAGCCTGGCGGTGGAAGGGACTCACAATTTTACACGCGAGCAGGTGCTGGCCATCGCCGGCCTGAAGATTGGCCAGGTGGCGGGCCGGTCTGAATTTGAAGCCGCACGCGACCGCCTGACGGCCTCAGGAGCCTTTGAAACGGTCAGCTACAAATTCGTGGCGGGCGCCGGCGGGGGTTACGAAGCCTCCTTTCAAGTAACCGAAATCGAACAGGTGTACCCGGTGCGCTTCGAGGAGCTACACGTTTCGGAGAAGGACCTGGTGGCCGCGCTGAAAGCCAAAGACCCGTTGTTCGCGAAGGGCATCCTGCCGGCCACGCAGCCGGTCTTCCAGCGCTACACCAAGTGGGTGGAGGAATACCTGGCGGCCAAGGGGATCCAGGAGAAGATCGTGGGCACGGTGATGCCCGACCGGCCCGGCGAATTCGCCATCGTCTTCTATCCGGCTCGAGCTCTGCCGGCGGTGGCGCTGGTCTCGTTCGAAGGAAACCGCGTGGTTACGCAGGAAGTTCTGAAGGAAGCCATTATGAGCGTGGCGGTCGGCACGCCCTACACCGAAGACCGCTTCCGCGAGTTGCTCAATACGGCGGTGCGGCCGGTGTATGAAGCGCGCGGCCGTGTGCGCGTCTCTTTCCCCAAAATCAAGACCGAGCCTGCCAAAGACGTGCAGGGCGTCAACGTGACCGTCTCAGTGGACGAAGGGGAGACCTACAACCTTGGGAAAGTCACGGTCGAGCCCCCCACGCCGCTCAAACCCGAGGAACTTCTGAAGGCCGGAGATTTCAAGACCGGCGACCTGGCCAATTTCGACCGGGTGAACGAAGGCCTCGAGCGCATCCGCAAGGCGCTGCGCCATGCCGGCTATATGCAAGCGGCGGTCACCATCTCGCGCCAGGTGGAAGAGGATAAGCACACGGTCAACGTGACGGTTCTGGCAGCCGCGGGGCCGCAGTTTTCCATGCGCAAACTCACCATCGTGGGGTTGGATCTGGACTCGGAAGCGGAGATCAACCGCATCTGGACCATGAAGCCGGGCAAGCCGTTCAATCCGGATTACCCGGACCTTTTCCTCACTCGTGTCCGCGACGAAGGCCTCTTCGACAATCTCGGCAAGACCAAGGCCGAATCAAAAATCAACGAGCAAGACCACACCGCCGACGTCACTCTGACTTTCGCCGGAGGGGCACCCGACACCAAGCCGGGCCGGGGCGGCCGTGGCCGCGGCGGCGGGATTTAGCCTGTAACTTCCAGTCCTTGATCGTGCGGAAAGCCCCGCCGCTTTCTCTTCCTTTTCAGGCTATGTATACTCGTACCCAATGTCTATCGGAGAGCAAGCCAGGAAATCCGGCTTGGAGGAGAGTTCAATGTGCATCCATAAGCTACGTTACGCAGCACTAACGGCGATTTTGTTCTGCCTGTGTTGCGCTCTCGCCGCGTGCGGCAAGAGCGTGACTGGCACCTACACGGATCCAGCCAGCGGCTTCACACTGGAACTGAAGTCAGGCGGTGAGGCAACCATCACGTTCATGGGTAATTCCGGTCCGTGCACCTATAAGGTGGACGGAAACCAAGTCGCAGTGACCTGCCAGGGGCAAGCCGGAGGCGGTGTCTTTACAATCCAAAGCGACGGGTCACTGGCCCCGCCACCGGGCGCCCCGATGCCGATTCTGAAAAAAACGAAGTAGCGGAAGACGGAGCCAACAGGCTGAATCCCGGTCCGTACCGGCAACTCGCCCAGGCGTGTGCGCGTCACGCCTGGGAAGTTCGCTCTTCGCCCACTTTCCACAGAATCTGCCGCAGCATCCCAAGGAGCACCGGGACGTCGCGCCCCGCGATGTCCAGCCGTCGCACCAGCCGCCGCACTTTCTCTTCCGTGGAGGCCGCCGTCTTAGGGTTCACGTAGCCGCTCTGCCGCAGCGCGTCCATCAACATCACAGTGATCTGTTCGACCTCCCCCGCCTCCGCGCGCGCAATCTTTCCGGGTCTGGCCTTCACCGCCTTGGGATCGCGAGCCAGCTCATAAAGACAGAGTGCAACGGCTTGGCCTAGGTTCATGGAAAGATCGGCATCGACAGTCGGAATGCGCATCAGCCAGTGGCAATGGCTGAGGTCTTCGTTGGAGAGTCCAAATTTTTCGGAGCCGAACAGAAGGGCCACGGGCGCCTTTGCGAGGCCGCGTTTGATGAGACGCGCGCCGTATTCCAGCCGCCGCATGGGATGCTGCAACCCGCGATGTCCAATCGAAGTGGTACCCACCACAAGCCGACAATCGGCGATGGACTCCGTGAGAGCCGCACAGTCCTCCGCCTCCTGTAAAAGCGGGGCGGCTCCCACGGCGGAGCGCGCTTCGCGGAAAGCCACGTCGTAGGGGCTGACCACGCGCAGACGCGCGAAGCCGAAGTTGGCCATGGCCCGCGCCGCGGCGCCGATGTTGAGCGGGTTGCGCGTCGATACCATGACCACCCGCAGGTTGTCTTTCCAGTTGGTCGAGATGTTTCGATCGTACCGCACGGCTCCTCCGCCGGAACTGACCGCAATAAGCGGATGGTGTCTCCCACCGCTCTTCCGCTACTCTGGGATTTATGCGAGAACTGTTGCTATCGGTCGCGCAACGAGCCGCGCGATATCTGGACGAAATACAGGACCGCCACGTCAGCCCTTCTGCCGAGGCGGTTCGCGGCCTGGACGGATTTCTCGAGCCGTTCCCTCCCGCGCCCACCGATGCCGAGGAAGTGGTCCGCACGCTCGATGAGCTTGGCTCGCCGGGCACCATGGGCATCGCCGGACCGCGTTTCTTTGGATTTGTGATCGGCGGTTCTCTTCCCGCGGCGCTCGGCGCCAACTGGCTGGCATCCGCCTGGGACCAGAACGCCGGCCTGTTCACCGCCACGCCCACCGCCACGGTTCTGGAAGAGGTCTCCCTGCGCTGGCTGCTCGACGCCTTGGGGCTGCCCGCCGGTTGCGGCGCCGCTTTTGTCACGGGCGCGACGGTCGCCAATTTCACCGCGCTAGCCGCCGCGCGCCATGCCGTGCTGGCACGCACCGGATGGGATGCGGAAGCCCGCGGCCTGTTCGGCGCCCCGGAAATCCAGGTGGTGGTCGGAGAGGAAGCGCATCCCTCGCTGATCAAGTCGCTGGGCATGCTCGGCCTCGGTCGTGAGCGCGTGGTCCGCGTGCCGGTGGATAGCCAGGGCCGCATGCGCGGCGACCAGCTTCCGCAACTGCACGCGCCCAGCATCTTGTGCATGCAAGCCGGCAACGTCAACACCGGCGCCTTCGATCCAGCTCCCGAAATCTGCGCCCGCGCTCGCGCCGCCGGCGCCTGGGTACACGTGGACGGAGCTTTCGGGCTGTGGGCCGCAGCCAGCCCCCACTACGCCCACCTCACCACCGGCGTCAACGACGCGGATTCCTGGGCCACCGACGCCCATAAGTGGCTGAACGTTCCCTATGACTGCGGCCTGGCCTTCGTGCGCAACGCCGAGGACCTGCGAGGCGCCATGAGCCTGACGGCCGCTTATCTCCCTCAAGGAGCTCACCGTGAGCCCTCGCAGTATGTTCCCGAACTCTCCCGCCGCGCCCGCGGCGTCGAAGTCTGGGCTGCGCTCAAGTCCCTGGGCCGAAGCGGCCTGGCCGAGTTGATCGAGCGCAACTGCCGTTGCGCCCAGCGATTTGCGGCGGGACTCGCGGCGGCTGGCTTCGAGATTCTCAACGAGGTAGTGCTGAACCAGGTACTGGTTTCATTCGGCACGCCGGAAATGACCGGGCGCGTGATCGCCGCTATACAGGAAGATGGCACCTGTTGGTGCGGCGGCACCGTATGGCAGGGCCGCTCTGCCATGCGCATCAGCGTCTCGTCCTGGGCCACTACCGAAGCCGACGTGGATCAAAGCCTGGAAGCCATGGTGCGGATCGCTCACACCACCGCCGCGTAAGCCCTGTAACCCGATTTGACAATGAACCCCTAATCTCTGTAAGCTTAATGTTTTGCAGTTCGAGAAACAGTTGGAGACGTGTGTCAATGAGTACCGAGTTCCCATCCAAGGACGGCATTATCCGGCAGTGGCATGTAATTGACGCCCAAGAGGCGATTTTAGGCAAGATCGCCAGCAAGGCGGCCATGATCCTAATGGGCAAGACCAAGCCCAGCTACACGCCGTTTCTGGATACCGGCGATCACGTCATCGTGATCAACGCCGACAAAGTGAAAGTTAGCGGCCGAAAAGAAGAAGACAAAATGTATCGCCATTTCACCGGATATCCCGGCGGNNTCTTCGGCATGCTGCCGAAGACCAAGCTCGGCAAACAGATGTATCGAAAACTGAAGGTCTACGCGGGTGATAAACACCCGCACGCGGCGCAGAAACCGTCCGCGTTGGCCCTGAGATAGCAGAGGTACAAGTTTAGTGGCAGCGACGATTGTTCAATATTTGGGTACGGGCCGGCGGAAGAGGTCGGTCGCCCGGGTGATTTTGCGGCCCGGCAAGGGCGAGATCAAGGTCAATGGACGCGCGTTCGAGAATTATTTCCCGACGGAAAGTTCGCGCGCCGTGGTACGGCAGCCGCTGGCGGCCACCGAGGCCATGGATAAGTTCGATCTGCTGATTCTGGCCGATGGCGGCGGTGTGGCCGGCCAGGCGGGTGCTTGCCGTCTGGGCATATCCCGGGCATTGGTGGAGTTCAATGCGGAACTGCGGTCCAAGCTCAAGAAGCTCGGCTTCCTGACCCGCGACCCGCGCGCGCACGAACGGAAGAAGTACGGTCAAAAGGGCGCCCGTAAACGGTTCCAGTTCTCCAAACGTTAAGTTTTCCCTGGGGCCGCAAGGCCCCACCAACAACAACGGCTATCCGTGCCGATCCGCGCACAAATCTCGCTTTGGGCCGTGTCGCGGACGACGGTGGCTGATGAGGAGGTATTTTGCCGGCAATATCG
>PLZX01000293.1 GCA_003152325.1 Bryobacterales bacterium
CACCTCCCCACATTTCCACTCAATCCCGGTAATCTGGTAGCCGGGCAGGCCTAAAAGGATCTCTGAGTTGATCAAAACGTTTCTCCCAAGATTGTTTTATCAACTTGGGATCACGGTCTGCCCCCGTTTCTGATCAAGAGCCTCGGGCTCTACGCCAAAAACGGGGGCTCTACGCCAATTTCTCATACACGGTTGCAATCAAACTGCACCAAGCGCATTATTGACAAATCCCGATACCTCCCGATCCATTGATGCATCAGCCTGGTCGCGCATCCGGTTTAGTTCTAAAATACGATGGGGCATGAGTAGGAAGCTTTTTATCGGCGATCCACCGCCCGATCTGACCGACCCAACCACAGCCGTGACACCCGCGACCGGTACAGGGATCGTGCTCTTCCATCATCCGAGTCTTGCCCTTCCCCGCCTTCCCTACTTCCAAGAGGTCGGCACGCTGGATCTCGACCAACGTGTCACCTTGGATCTTGAAAATCCAGTGGTAATAGCGCCGGTTAAAGCCCCGTAGACTCGTGATGCACGCCCGCTCCAACATCTTCGCGAGTTCTTCGACCGAGATTTTCTCAAACCGCAAAACCCTCAACACTTGCTCACTCAAATCCATAGCATCCTCGTTTATTGAAGCCGCCGAATGAGAATTTCCCGAGGAGCTACGAATGCCAACCGGTTGCCTCCCCCGGTTCCTTTCGCGCCAACGCCAGAAAACACGGCCACGTCTAGCAGGATCTCTATTTGCTCCTGATCGGACACGACTATGTCCCGGCCGCCATCCACGGACACTACAATCAGACTCGGTTGTACCAGGATCTTTACCTGGACCTCATGGTCACCGACCGCGATCTTACTGCCTATTCGAACACCCAATGATAGAGCCATTTTTCAATCCTTTTTGTTTTTGCAATTTACAGCTTTCCGTGCCGAACGAGTTGGGAAAACGCCGTTTTTGAGGCCATCATGTTGTCAGCGACATCATAATAGGTCGTCTCCCGTGTTGCTTTTGCCTATTCACTAGTTAGGCACAGTTGAGATACATAGCTATATCGCATGTAACGGACCGGTTGTCAAGACCTAAGTGTCAGACCTAAGTGCCAGTGCACGTTACTTACTAACTTGTGTTGACCAGACAACCAAATCCGTTTAGGATATTACTTCGCGACAGGCTCAAATAAGGCAGCTCACATCTTGGCTCGGCAGACGCTCATATGAAGCGCGGCTACATCGGTTCGGGCTGGAACGGCTTCCGAAAATTTGCCCGCGAGAATGGCAAGCTGGGCGGGCGTTCGAGGGGCACGGCCAAGAAGCCGAAGAAAGGCGGTAAGTGATGGCCGTCTACAAGCGCGGCAAAATCTGGTGGTACAAATTCAACTGGAACGGGGAACCGGTCCGCGAAAGCACCAAGCAATCGAACAAGCGGGTTGCGGAACAGATGGAGGCGGCGCACAGGACCTCACTGGCGAAAGGCGAAGTGGGAATTCGGGACAAGAAACCGATTCCGACGCTTGAGAACTTCATGGAGCAGGACTTCCTGCCCTTCGTCCGCACCACGAAAGCACCGAAGCCCAATACGGTCCGGTTCTATGAAAACAGCGTCGCCAATCTGAAAGCCTACCCCAAGTTGGCGGGCCTTCCGTTGGATAAAATTACGGCGGAACACATGGCTGAATTCGTGGGGAAGCGACGCGACAGTGGCAAGGAGGTGTCTACCATCAATCGGGACCTAGCAACCCTTCGGCGCGTGTTCCACCTGGCGCAAGAGTGGGAAAGGGTAACGACGATATTGCCCAAGGTGCGGATGCTGCCCGGAGAGAACCAACGCGAGCGCGTGCTCACCTCGGAGGAGGAAAGGCGGTACTTGAAAACAGCGGCGGCCATTGGCGAGGGAACTCAACGAGCATATGATCGAGCACTTGAAGGAGTCCGGGCCACGGCCCGGGGTGAGCAACCCATCAAGCCGACGGACCCGTTCTTGCTTCGAGACGTGGTGACGGTGCTGCTCGACTGCGGACTGAGACCTGAAGAATGCCACCGGCTCAAGTGGGAGAACAGACGGTGGCGTGAGGTCTTTATAGGCAAGCGTAAAGCATCGCGGCGGCGCGTACCGGCTTCCGCCCGGGTGCTAGCAATCCTGGAGATGCGGAAGGCCACCACCGCGAGCGAATGGGTCTTCCCTTCTACGACAAAGAGCGGTCACATGGAGTCTTCCACCCTGAAAAAGCAGCATCGAGCGGCGCTAGCGGCGAGCGGCGTCTCTCCATTCGTCATCTACGACCTTCGGCACACCTGCCTAACGCGATGGGCGAAGACGATGGACCCGTTCACGCTCATGAAGCTGGCGGGCCATGCCGACCTGAGCACCACTATGCGTTACGTTCACATGAATGACGATGATGTTCGGGCGGCGATGGAAAAGGCCGAAGAGGCTAGGGGTGGGCACAAAACTGGGCACACTCCGAAATCCACCGAGGCCGAAAGCCCTGCGAAATCTTCTGCAATCAACTGAGTGGGAAGGATTTAGGTGGAGCCACCCTCCGGGGTTGAACCGGAGACCTGCTGATTACGAATCAGCCGCTCTACCAACTGAGCTAGGGTGGCCTTAGAATCGACAGAATACTCCGCGCCGATGTCTGCGGTGAGTTATTCCAGTCCATTCTATCAGACCCCCACCCAGCTCGCCAGCCCATCCAGCCGGACCGCCCGTCGTGCAAGGTGAAATATTGACTGGAATATTGACTTGCCAACCACGTGCCGGCGACCTAGGATTACGGTGAGCGGACCAAAATGAGCTGGAAGAAACTGCTGGCGGGGATCCTGGTAGTGGCCCCGCTCCTCGCGCAGNNAGACCGCGCCCGGCGTGCGGATCGCGTTTGTGAAGGTCAACGATCGCCAGTATTTTGAAATCTTCAATGAAGCCGACCGCGGCGAAGGGCAACTCAACCACATTTCCTTCTATACCGACAATGCCGACCGGATGTACGCGTATTTGAAGTCCATGGGCGTGGCGGTGATGTCGGACCAGGGGAGCGTGAGCAAGGGGCAAACGGGCAACAAGAATTTCAACATCCAGGATCCGGACGGGCACATCGTGGAGATGGTCGAATACCGGCCGGACAGTTGGACGGCGCGCGAAGCGGGCAAGTTTATGCCATCCACGCGCATCTCGGAGCACATCATGCACGTCGGAGTGATGGTGCGCGACCTGAATCAGTCCATGAAGTTTTACGGCGGCATCCTGGGGTTCCGCGAATTCTGGCGCGGCAGCAGTTCTCCGCGTGAGCTGAGTTGGGTCAACATGCGGGTGCCGGACGGCGAGGACTATCTCGAATTCATGCTGTATGGCCAGCTCCCTGCGCCCGATGACCGTGGCGGGAAGAACCATGCCTCCCTGACGATACCGGACGCCGATCGGGCTCTCGCAGAGTTGAAGCAGCGGGCAGCGAAAACCGGCTACGACCGGGCGATCACGATTCAGACTGGAGTCAACCGGAAACGGCAGATCAACTTGTACGACCCCGACGGGACGCGAATTGAGTTGATGGAAGCCAATACGGTGGACGGCAAGCCAGCCCCCAGTTCCACGGCGCCGCCGCCACACCCGGGGAAGAATGATTGATGTCCCATGCCCAACTCGCTGCTCTTCTTGCGCTCGCTGCTCTTGCCACCGGATGTCATAACGCCGCCCCAACAGCCATCGATGGCGTGATGGCCTCGTGCGTCCCGGCCGATACCGTGCTCCTCGGCGGCATAGACTGCGAGCGGCTGCGCGCTTCCCCGATGTTTCGGAAACTGCCGGCGGCGGTGACGGCCCTGCTGGAACCGTTGCGCCCCGCGACGTACCTGTTGCTCGCTTCGAACGGCAAGGACTACCTTGCGATCGGCCGCGGCCCGTTTGGCCAGGCGCCGCCGGGAGCCACGCCTCTGACGCCGGATCTTGCGATCCTCGGGTCGCCGGATGCGGTCCGCGCGGCAACGGCACAGCACCGGCGTGGCGTGGCGGGTGCGCCGGGGCTGGTGGGCCGGGCGGAGAGCTTGGCGGGCGGCCGCGAGATCTGGATTGTGGCGATAGGGAGCGCCATGCTGCCGGTGAGCGGGAACGCGCAGAATCTGAACCGGCTGCTGCACTCCACCGAATACGCGACCCTTGCCGTGCACGTGACGGATGGCATCGAGGCGGAAGCCACCGGCGTGTGCGGCACGGCGGAGGGAGCCCGGCGGCTGGAAGAGGAACTGCGTGCGATGGCCTCGGTGGCGGCCGCGGCGGAAGCGCGCCAGCCGGGGATTGCGGCGGAGTTGCGGGCCATCCAGGTGAGCCGTGACGGGCGAACGGTGCGGGTGAATTGGCGCGCCGATGCGGCCGGCGTGGAGCAGTTGCTACGGCTGTTCTGAGGGCCGGGTGGCTTTGAGCGCGAGGGACCAGGCGGCAGCCGGGAGCAGCATGACCAGTCCGATGCCGATGGCGAAGGTGCGCGGGGGAAGGCCCAGATCGATGGCGAAGCCGGCCAGGTAGCTGCTGGCGGCGATGGTGAACATGCAGATGCCGTAGTCGGCGGCAAAGACGCGGCCGCGGAAACGGTCGTCCGTGTATGTCTGTAACAGGGTAGTGGAGAAGACCCAGTTCGTGGACGAGCCGGCGTGCGCGAGGATCACGGTGATGGCGGCGATGGCGAGAGAGGTCGAGACGCCGAGCCAGACGTAGCCCACTGCGGCCAGCAGGAATCCAAAGAAAATGCCGGCGCGGAGACGAGTCTGGCGGCCGCCTGCCCAACGGCTACCGAGTAGAGGGCCGAGCAGGGAGCCGGCGCCGCGCGCTCCCATCAGCGCGCTCATTCCCAGCATGGCGGCGCGGTTCGGGCCGGCGCCGGCCAGGGGCACGGGGAAAATGCGCTCGCCGAAGAGGGGGAGCAATACGTTGTTGGCGCCCAGCAGGCCGATGCCGCCTTTGACGAAGACGGTGGCGAACAGGCGTGGGTCGGAGCGAATGTAGCGGATGCCTTCGAGGACGGGGCGGAAATCCGCCAGTTCGCGGGCGCGCAAAGGCGGCAGGCCGGCGGCGTGCGGCTCGGCGAAGCGCATGCGGCGGATAAGCCAGGCCGACACCAGGAAGGAGATGGCGTTGAGGAGAAAGACGGTGTCGCGGCCGAAGCTGACGGCCACCAGGCCGCCCAGCGCGGCGCCGGCGGCGAGGCAAAACGACCACGTGATGGAAGAGAGAGCGTTGGCGGCGAGGATATCGTCCTGGGGCACGATGTTCGGGATGACGCCGCCGCGGCCGGGTTCGAAGAAGGCCGCACCCACGGTTTCGAGCAGCAGGAGCGGGTAGACCAGCCAGACGGCCGAGGGGGTGCGCACCAGCAACATGCCGAGCACGATGAAGAAGCGGGCGACATCGGCGCCGATCATGATGGTCTTGCGGCTGATGCGATCGTTGAGCACGCCCGCGGTAGGGGCGGCCAGGGTTTGCGGAAGCACTTGCAGGACGACGGCGAGCCCCACGGCCTGGGCTTTGCCGCCGGTGAGCGAGAGCAGCAGGTGGTAGACGGAGAGAGAGTAGAACCAGTCGCCGAGTTCGCTGACCACCTGGGCGATCCACAGGAGCCGGTAATTGCGGTTGTGGCGGAGCAGGCGGAGGTAGCGGGAGATCAAGTGTAAAGGCCCATGCGCTGTTTGACGAGCTCAACGGTCGAGTTGGCGATGGGGGCGACGCGTTCGGCTCCGGCGCGCAGGATGCCGGCGAGATAGGAGGGGTCGGAGATGATCTGGCGGTAGCGCTGCTGGAAGGGCTCCAGATGCGCGATGACCATGTCGGCGACCTGCTTTTTCAACTCGCCGTAGCGCAGGCCGGTGAATTGCAATTTGATTTCGTCGTCGGAAGATCCGGAGAAAGCCTGGTAGATGGCGGTGAGGTTGAGAACGCCGGGGCCGGCGGTTTCGAAATCGACGGCAGGGTTGGAATCGGTGGTAGCCCGCATGATGATCTTGCGGATTTTGTCGGGGGGATCGAGCAACGCGACGGCGTGATTGGCGGCGGTTTCGGACTTGCTCATTTTCTGGGTGGGGTCGTCCAGGCCCATGACGCGCGCGCCGACGGCGGGAAGGCTGGTGCCGGGGACGACGAAGGTGTCGCCGAAAAGCGAGTTGAAGCGCTGGGCGATGTCGCGGGTGAGCTCGAGGTGCTGGGCCTGGTCTTCGCCGACCGGGACAATGCCTGCTTGATAGAGCAGGATGTCGGCGGCCATGAGGACCGGATATTGAAGCAGGCCATCGCTGACGGATTCCTGTTTGGCGGACTTAACCTTGTATTGGGTCATGCGCTCCAGCCAGCCGACCGGGGTGACACAGGTGAGCATCCAGGCGAGCGCGGTGTGAGCGGGGACGGCGGACTGTACCATGATGGAGCAGGCCTGAGGGTCGATACCGGCGGCCAGATAGATGGCGGCGATCTCCGCAATCTTGGCGCGAAGCTGCGCGGGTTCCTGGAAGAGCGTGACGGCGTGCAGATCGACGATGCAGAAGATGCATTCGTAGTCGTGCTGGATGCGGACCCAATTCTTGAGCGCACCCAGGTAATTCCCGATGTGGAGATTGCCGGACGGCTGCATGCCGGAGAAGACTCGTGTTTTCATGGTAAGGGGAACGGGGGTAAATCCTATCGTAAGCAATTTTGAAGTGACGGTGGAAAAGCTGGTTTACGGCGGCGATGGGTTGGCGCGCCTCGATGGGCGGGTGGTGCTGGCGCCGTACGTGCTGCCGGGCGAGCGGATCCGGGCGGAGGTGGAGCGGGAGAAGCCGGGGCTGGTGCGGGCGCGCACGCTGGAGGTGATGGAGCCCGCGACGGGGCGGGTGGAAGCGCCGTGCCCGGTCTTCGGGCGCTGCGGCGGGTGCCACTACCAGCACGCGGAGTACGGGCAACAGGTTGCGGCGAAGGCGGCGATCCTGGCGGAGGAATTGCGGCGCGTGGGGAAGATGGAGCCGCCCGTGGAGATCGCCACGATTGCGGGCCCGCCGTGGGGATATCGGAACCGCGTGCAGTTGCACGTGGACGGCGGGAAATTGGGGTACCGGCAGGCGCGCTCGCACCGGCTGTGCGGCGTGGCGGCGTGCCCCATCGCATCGCCCAGAATCAACGAATCGATTGAAACGCTGAATGGGATGCTGCGGGACGCGCGATGGCCACGGATGGTGCGGACGCTCGAACTGTTCACAGATGAGCGGCAGGTGCAACTGAATGTGCTGGAGACGGAACGGCCGGTAGCGAAGCGGTTTTTCGAGTGGTGCGGGGAGCGCATGGCGGGGCTGGTGGATGGCGCGCTGGATTACGAAGGACGGTTTCGCGTCAGCCGTAACTCGTTTTTCCAGGTAAACCGCTTCCTGGCGGATCGGCTGGTGGAAGCGGCATTGGAAGCGGCGGAAGGCCAAACGGCGTTCGATTTGTATGCAGGGGTGGGACTTTTCGCCCCGGCTCTGGCGCGGAAATTCCAACAGGTGACGTCGGTGGAATCGGGTTCCGGCGCGGTGCGGGACCTGCAATACAACGCCGAACGCGCCGGGCTGGGCAATATACATGTGGAACAGCGTACAGTGGAAGAGTTCTTGCAGGAGACAGCACAGTCCGCCGATTTTGTGCTGTTGGATCCGCCGCGCGCGGGCCTGGGTAAGGCTGTGGTGCGCCGGTTGAGCGAACTTGGTCCGAAGCAAGTGGTGATGGTGGCGTGTGACCCGGCGACGCTGGCGCGGGACTTAGGCGGAATGGTGGCCGCGGGATATGCCGTGGAGCGAATGACGATGATCGACCTGTTTCCGCAGACCTATCACATGGAAGCAGTCGTAGCGCTGAAGCGGAACTGAGTTTCGCGGCGCGAAGAAACGAATTACCATAAACATTTCCGAATGGAGCAAAGCTTGCGAAATACTTTAACCAGTCTTACTGTTCTACTGTTTGGGTGCGTCCTGGCGGCACAGGCGCAGTCGCCGGCCTTCACGAGCGCTGGGGTGTTGAACGCGGCGTCGATGACCGGTGGGACCATCGCGCCTGGTATGCTGACCGTGATTACGGGTTCGAATTTGGGGAGCGCGAATTTCTTTAATTGTGCGAACGCTCTGCCGTTACCGACGACTTGTAATAAAGTGCAGGTGCTGGTCAATGGCCAGGCGGCGCCGGTGGCATACGAATCGGCGACCGCGGTTTCGTTCCAGGTGCCGTTCAATGTAACCGGCAGCGCGACGATCCAGGTGACTTCGTCGTTGAGCGGGACGACGCTGTCGTCGCCGGTTGTGGCCGTGCCGGTGGCAGCGACGGTGCCCGGGCTGTACTCGACGGGCACTGGCACCGGATACTACTTTGACGACCAACAATCGGGGATTTTCAAGCAGTTTTCGACGGCGGTGCAGCCAGGGGACACGCTGGAGCTCTACGGCACCGGATTCGGCGCAACCAACCCGGTAGTAGCGGCCGGCATTCGCGGTCCCGATCCGCTGGCGGTGTGCGTGGCAACGGTGACGCTGACGGTCAACGGCAATTTGGTCCCTGTACAAACCGCGGGCCTGCTACCGTCCGATTCTCCCGCGACCATCTCGCCCGGCGCCGATGAGGTAGTGTTCAACGTCCCCGCCGGACTGGCCGCGGGTACCTATCCGATGGTAGTCACGGTGGGTGGCGTCAAGAGCCAGACGGTGCAACTGGTGGTTGCCCCGCCGCCAGTCGTCATCACCTCTATTTCGCCAGCGAAACCCGCGTCGGGCGCAAACCAGGTGGTTACCGTGACCGGCACAGGCTTTGAGAACGGGCTGACCGTCACCATGGGTCTCCCAGGCTCCGGTTCCACGACGATTAGCGGATCTCAAATCCAGTCGGTGACCGCCACGTCGTTCCAGATGACTGTCACATTCGGCGCAACGGGTACCTATACCCTCAGAGTCAGCAACCCGGACGGCGGCCAATCCACCATCTTCGAGTTCATTGTCGGACAGCCGGGGCCGATGAGCATCACCAACGTTGAGAACAACGCCAGCTACGTTCCCGGCATCGAGGGCGGCTCGTGGGTTTCTATCATCGGAACGGGCCTGGCGTCCACCACGCGCATCTGGCTGGCGTCGGATTTTGTGGGCCTGGGCAACGGCCTGCCGATGTCGCTCGACGGCGTGAGCGTGACCATCAACGGCAAGTCGGCGGCCGTTTACTACATCAGCCCGACCCAACTCAACGTGCAGGCGCCCACGGATTCATCCCTCGGGACGGTGTCCGTGGTGGTCAAGAATTCGTCGGGCACGGCCAGTGGCACTACCACGTTGCAGAACTACTCGCCAGCGTTTTTCCCATTAACGGCGCCGGGCAATCCATTGGGACCGCCTGTGTACGCGGCGGCCCGCCACTCCGACGGTGTCATCGTGGTGCCGGCAGGCTTCTACGGCACAGGCGTAACCACACGGCCCGCCACGCCGGGTGAAATCATCGAGATCTATGGCACCGGCTTCGGTCCTACCAATCCCGCAGTTGCGGCCGGCCTACTTGTCCCAGGCGCTGCGCCCCTGACGGATCCTACCCAACTCCAGATCCGCATCGGAGGCGTCCTTGCCTCGGTATCGTTCGCCGGGATTACGTTCGTCGGTGAATACCAGTTCAACGTGCTGATTCCGGCGCTTCCCAATGGCGACCAATCGATTGTGGCGACCATCGGCGGCCTCACCAGCCAAGCGGGGATTTCGATACCGATCAAAAATTAACACCGGCGCCGTTATTTAACGACGATGTTGACGAGCTTGTCGGGCACCACCACGATCTTCACGATCTGCTTGCCGTTGAGGCAGGGTTTGATTTTTTCGTCAGCCGTCGAGCGCGCGATCAGTTCATCCTGGGGCGTGCCGAATGGCACGTTGATGCGGCTGCGCAGTTTGCCGTTGACCTGAACCACCACTTCGGCTCCCTCTTCTCTGGCGAGTTCCGGATCGAAGGCCGGCCAGGACTGCCGGAAGATGGGGCCGTCGTGCCCCAACTCCTCCCACATTTCCTGCGCCAGATAGGGAGCGAACGGCGCCAGCATGAGAGCCATTTTTTCGAGGATTTCAGGCATGGCGTCCGCGGAGATGCCGGCCTCTTCGGCATAGAGCAGGTTGACCAGCTCCATGATGGAGGCGATGCAGGTGTTGAAGTGCCAGCGGGTTTCAAAATCCTCGGTGATCTTGCGAATGGTCTGGTGGAGTTTGCGGAGCACCTTTCGGTCGGCGGCGCCCTGTGCGGCGCCCAGGCCGGCGTTGCGGGTGGTGAAGCGGTAGACGCGGCCGAGGAAACGATAGATGCCCTCGGCGCCCTCGATGCGCCAATCGACTTCCTTTTCGGGCGGCGCGGCAAAAAGGACGAACAAGCGGGCGGTATCGGCGCCGAGCTTGTCGGCGAGCATATCGGCGCCCACCACGTTGCCTTTGGACTTCGACATCTTGACGCCTTCGGCGATGACCATGCCTTGGGTGAAGAGGCGGCGCGCCGGCTCGCTGTTCTGGATGAGGCCGATGTCGCGCATCATCTTCGTAAAGAAGCGCGAGTAGATGAGATGCAGGTTGGCGTGTTCGACGCCGCCGATGTACTGATCGATTTCGAACCAATAGGCGATCTTGGCCGGGTCGAAGGGCATCTGGTCGTTGTGAGGGTCGCAGTAGCGATAGAAATACCAGGAGCTGTCGATGAAAGTGTCCATGGTATCGGTCTCGCGGCGAGCCGCGCCGCCGCAGCGCGGGCAGGCGACGTTGACGAAATCGGGCAAGTTCTCGAGGGGTGAGCGGCCGGTGCCGGTGAGCGAGGCGCGGTCGGGTAAGACCACCGGGAGCTGATCTTCAGGCACGGGCACCAGACCGCACACCGGGCAGTGGATGACGGGGATGGGCGTTCCCCAGTAGCGCTGGCGGGAGATGCCCCAATCTTTGAGGCGGAAGGTGATGGCGGCTTTGCCGAAACCCCGCTCGGCGGCGTGCGCGGCCATGCGGCGGCGGGCGTCGGCGCTCGCGAGGCCGCTCCAGGGCCCGCTGTTTTCGAGCGTGCCGTAATCGAGGAACGCCTCTTTCAAACCGGGCTCGACTCCGAGCGGCGCATCGGCCGGACGGATGACGGGGCGGACGGCGATGGAGTACTTGCGGCAGAATTCGAAATCGCGTTCGTCGTGGGCGGGGACGGCCATGATAGCGCCGGTGCCGTATCCCATCAGAACGAAGTTGGCCACCCAAATGGGAACCGGTTCGCCGCTGTACGGATTGACGGCGAAGTGGCCGGTGAAGAAACCTTCCTTATCGATATCGCCGGGGTCGCGGTTGGCGCG
>PLZX01000370.1 GCA_003152325.1 Bryobacterales bacterium
TGCGCGCGGACCGGGCTCCCAACAAGATTCTCCAGTTCAACGATTTTGGCCTGGTGGCCATCACGCGCAAACGCGTCAAACAGAGCCTGGAGCGCACGTTGTGCACGCCATGCCTCATTTGCGAAGGCGCGGGATATGTCAAGAGCCCGCAGACCGTGGTGGGCGAGATCCTGATTGAAGCCACCAAGATCGCCCGCGCGGTGGAGGGCAAGGACGTGATGTTGCGCGTCAACCCCGAAGTCGCCAAGCTTCTGAAATCGAACCAGAACAGTTACCTGCAGGAACTCGAAGAGATCCTCGGCCGGACCGTGATCGTCAAGAGCGATCAGCAACTCCATCCGGAGAAATTCGATTTGGCATAACTATTTCGCGAAGCTCACCCGCAGCCCCGTCGAAAGCAGCACGTCATTCCGCAGCCGCCCCGGCAGAGGATTGCTCACGAAGCGATCGCTGAAGGTCAGATGCCATCCCAGCCACTTCTTGATTGCGGTGACGCCCGTGACATCGAAGTTCATGCGATATTGTCCCGTTTCGCTGAGGTTCGGGTACAGGCGGAACGACTGTGTGACGCTCGTCGCGCCCGAGACTTTCAAGAGTAGGTCGTCGCCGAAATTCACTTCCGCTGAATTGCGCTTCAGGGTGGTGAAGCTTTCGTGTTCGTAGTCCCCGCCGGCCTGAAAACTGAACGCGGTCTTTTCCTTCTTGACGGCGTTCCAGCCCAGGCCGCCGCCGAATACCGCGCGCAAGTCCAGGCTCTGGAAGCGGTCGTGCTCGTACTCATTGATCGTGGTCACGAAGAGGTGCGGTGACACGTCCCGGTTGTAGGCCCAGCCGCCGCGCACCGCGCTCGCAATCGTGCTCGAGATCCCGTTCGCCAGCGCCGTGCTGTAGATCTCGTTGAAGTGCAGAATGATCTTGTCGTGCTTTGTAACGCGCGCGGCGTTGAAATCGTTAGTCAGGGTCTCCGCGCGCGCGTTGCCGCGGGCCAGTGCGAGTCCCAGATCGAAATTGCCGGCCCACAACTGCCCAAGCCCGGGATGCTGCAACTTCTCCCACTTCTTTTGTTCGGCCTCGTCGCGGATCGCGGAGATGCCGGCCAGCGGCGCGGATTTCGCGGCCACTTCCAGGTTGTCGCCATTGGTCGAGATCTTACCCTTCACCGACTCGCCGCCGGGCAGGACGACCACTAGCTGCTGATCCGATTTCAGGCTCTTCACGGCCGACCAGGGAATCGACACTTCACCCAGCAGTTCGCTTTTGAGCGTGAGTTTGGCGCCGTCTTTTAGGATGACGGTGCCGGTGAGCGTGTCGCCGTTCTTCAGCACTACCTGGTCAGCGAAGACCGCCGCCGAGGCGCACAGAATAAGAGAGAGAGTTCGAAAGAGCAAATCGGTTCCTCCGTAGCAGGCTGACACCCGCGGGTCACTTGGTCAAGAGTTTGAAGGCGTGCGTCCATTGGTTCTGGCGGAACCCGGGGATGCACCACAGCATGCACAGCGGCTCCAGCGCGCGCGAGGCAATGAGGCTGCCGCAATCGAAGGGCTCCCAGCCGAAGCTCCGGATGACGCCTTCCACCTGCCGCTTGGCGGCCATATGGTTGCCACAAAGGAACATCGTGGGCGGGCCCTGCTCGTATTTCGGATGAATCATGCGCGCCGCGCCCACGCTGTTGAAGGCCTTGACCACGCGCGCTTCGGGCGCGGCGGCCTGGACGCGTTCGCCCAGCGATTCGTTGGGGCCGGTCGTGAACACCAGCACTCCGTCCACCGGTGGAGCGTCGGCGATCGGGTTGGTGGTATCGATCACGGTCTTGCCTGCCAGGTTGGCCGGGCGCGCCAGCGCGATGGCTTTTTCCGCCGCACGGCCGAGCGTCGCCAAGACCACCAGTTCGCCGAATTGTGCCGTCTGCTCGAAGGTTCCGGCCAGGGCGCCCGAATCCTGCCCCACCCACTGCCGCACTTCCGCCTTGTTGGGATCGCGCGAACCCAGCATCACCGTGTGGCCCTGCTCGCGGAAACCGGCGCCCAGCACTCGGCCCAGGTTTCCCGAACCCAAGATTCCGATTTTCATGGTGTCAACAAACCTCCACGGCCGTCAGTGCGATGTGTACTGCTGTTGCGGCGGGTTGAGTCTGATCTCAATGGTCTTTTCTTCTTCGTCAACCACGAAGACGTTGCCGAAGGTCTGGTAGCCCTTGGCGTTGATCTGAACCCGGATGTTCCCTTGCGGGATGGGCGGCATGGTGGTTTCGCCCTCCTGGTTCGACCGCATCTCGAATTTCGTGCTGACATTCTTGCCGAAGCTCGACCGCGGATGTTTCGCGTTGGCGTTCCACTGGATGATGATTTCGGCGCGATCGATGGGCCGCCCCGACTGAGTCTTGACGACGATCTTGAGAGTCGTCATGGGAGTGGCCGCCCAGAGGGCCGTGGCGGCCAGCAAAACGGCCGCGGAGAGGAGTGCAAACTTGTCCCGGCTACGCATATATCGATTATAAGCCCGGCATGGTAGGATGGAGATGGATACCCACCAGGCGCTGCTCGGTTGAGGGGGCGTAACGGATTCGACGGGAT
>PLZX01000263.1 GCA_003152325.1 Bryobacterales bacterium
CGCAGCGCCAGGAAAAGGATGGGGGAGACGTGGAGCAGCGCCGATTTCACCACGACGAAGGTGGCGCCCCAGACCACCGCGTTCAAAGCCAAGGCGGCCTCGGCGACCCGGCGGCGACTCACTCGCCGGTCCCGGTGCCCGCGTTGCCCTCGCCCAGGCTGCCCCGCAGCAGCAGCAGTAGCGTCAGGAATATCCGCTTCAGACCCAGATCGCGGCCTTCGGGGCGAAACCATTCCTGCGTGGTGTGAGCGCCGCCGCCGATGCCTCCCGCCCCGATGGCGATGGCCGGAATTCCCAGCGAGAGCGGAATGTTGGCGTCCGTCGAGGAACAATCCAGATGGGAACGGACGCCCAGGTGCGCATCCACGGCCCGGATGTATTGCAGAATGGCGGAGTCTTCCGGGAGCGCGGCGGCGGCGCGCGATCCAATCTCTTTGAGCTTACTCGTCACCTTGCCGCCGGTGGCGCGCTGGTTTTCCAGCTCGCGGGCGCGATCCACCGCGGCCGAGAGAAGGTCCACCAGTTCGTCCATTTTCGCGTTGCTCTCGGAGCGGATNNTCAAGCCGCGTCTCGGCGAAGAAAGCCACCGCTCGGCACAGCGCATGGAGCGGGTTGCCGACACCATAATCGCTCCAGCTATGGCCGCCGGGTCCGCTGAAGGCGATTTCGAACCGGCGGCTGCCCAGGGCGCGCGTCGTAATGTGGTCGGTATTGGCGCCATCCACTACCACGAAGGCTTCGATGGCGCGGCCCAGGGGCGGCTGTTTACAAAGCTGGCGCATTCCCAGAAGGTTGCCTTCACCCTCTTCGCCGACATTGGCCACCAGCAGCAGGTTGCCGGAGAGCCCGGGAATGCGGGCGCCGCTTTTCCAGACGCGCGCCACCGCCAGCAGCGCGGCCAGGCCGGCGCCGTTATCGGAGACGCCCGGTCCGCAGAAGCGGCCGGCGGCATCCACGTAGATGTCTTCCTTGCTTCGCGGTGCGATCACCGTGTCGAGGTGCGCGCTGAGCGCGATGTAGGGGCCTTCCCCGTGGGCTGCGATCACATTGCCAGCGCGGTCGATGGACGTGTTCCACCCAAACGAACGCAACTGCTCCTGGAACCACGCGGCGCGGTCCTGTTCCAGGAAGGTGGGGGCGGGGACCCGGCAGAGTTGCAGGTGGATTTCGTTGATCCACTGCTTCTCGCGGGTGAACCACTGCAGACAGTCGCGAACGCCGCGGTCGTCGGCGAGTTCACTAATGTTGATTCCGGCGGCGGCGGGCATTCCTGAAATCAGTGTAGCAGCGTCACCAGGGGCCGCCGCTACTCCGGCAGCGGCTGCCCCTTAGTCTCAGGTGCCAGCGGCAGCGCGGCCAGGCCGACCAGAAAGATCAGGCACATGGTGACGCCCGCGTACCGCATAGGTTCGGCATGCGAGGCGAACACCGTGCCGGTGAGGTAGCCGAAACTAATGGGACCCGCGGCGGCCAGGCCGCGTCCCACGTTGTAACAGAAGCTCGTGCCCGTGGAGCGCAATCGCGTGGGGAACAGCTCCGGCAGGTAAATGGCATAGCCTCCGAATAACATGAGTTGCGAGAAGCCCATCATCGGCACCATCCAGAATATGTCGGTGATCGCTTTGATGTGCCAGAAGGTGTAGGCGGTGGCGAACATGGCCGCGACGAAGCTCACCGCGAAAGCCATCCGGCGGCCGGTGTAGTGGGTGAGATAAGTGAAGGCGTAGACGCCGAAGAATCCACCCAGGTTTTGGAACATGGAAGTGACGCCGATCCACGTGGTGGTCTTCCCGGCCAGCGCGGCGCCCGTGAGGCCCTGCGCGCGGAAAGAAGTGTCCAACACCTGGCGGAAAAGATCGTAACTGAAATAGCCGATGCCCCACAGCCCCACCACGCCCGCCAGCGAAAGCAGCAGGCCGGCGATGGCGTTGCGGCGCCAGCGCGGCACGGAAAACAATTCCTTGTAGGACCCCAGCTTGACTTTTTGCGCGCGTGCCTTCAGCCACTGTTCGGGCTCTTTGACCTTCAGGAAGACCAGAATCGCCAGCGGCGCCGGTATGGCGCCGGCCAAAAAAAGGTAACGCCATGCCCCCGTGATGACGCCGGATTGTTCCATCAATCCCAAACCGATTCCGATGGACGCGGCTAGTATGTTGCCCAACGGAGAAAAGGCCTGAATCGTGCCGAGCGCGTAAGGACGCGCGCGTTCGGGGACAACTTCGGCCACGATCGCCACGCCCACCGCGAATTGTCCGCCCACGCCCAGACCGCACAGGAAGCGGTACACGTCGAAATCCCAGACGCCCGTGGCAAGCGTGCTGAGCCCCGTGAAGATGGTGTAGGAAAGGATCGCCAGCATCATCGTCTTGACACGGCCCAGGCGGTCGCCCAGGATGCCGAAGAGAATCCCTCCCGTGGCCCAGCCCACCAGGAAGACCGACGTCGCATAGCCGCTCTGCTGGGCAACCGCCGCGCTGGTGGCGTGCGCTCCCAGCAATTCCTGGATGGCCGGCCGCCGCGCCAGCCCGAAGATCTGCTGCGCCATGCTGTCGAACATCCAGCCGGTGCAGGCCACCCCCAGCACGAACCACTGGTAGCGGTTGAGTTCCCGATACCACGCATACTTCGGTTGGGATGGCGGCATGAAGCTGCTATTGTTTCGGAAATGGCCGGAAGCCGCAAGCCGGGGCTTGAGCGATTCGTTCCGGGAAGCGGCCCAGGCGGCGCGGCAGGCGCTGGAAGTCGCCGGGCAGAGCAATCCTCAGTTCGCCAATACTTTGAAATCCCGGATCACCTACTACGAATCGCGGATTCCAAAGGCCGAGTAATAAACGCTACTTGCCTGCTTCCGCGGCGGGCGTCACGCGGTCGCCGCCTTTGAGCGGAGTATCGGAAGGCATGGCGACGGCATCCCCTTCCGCCAGCCCATCAGTGACTTGAATCCGCGTCACGCTCGATACGCCCGTCTTCACCGTTCGCCGCTCCAGCGTGTCGCCCTTCAGCAAGAGGACGTAGTCGCCCGCCGCGTCGTGGTGCAGCGTCTCTTTGGGAATGGCCAGAGCGCGATCGACAACCGCGGTCCGTATCAGAGCGTCCACATTCGTTCCCGGAACCAGTTCACGTCCGGGATTCTCGATCATGCAGATCACCTGCCCCACCTGACGCGAGCCGAGGGTTTCGATGGTGGTCGGCATCTGCTCCACCACGCCTTGCCACTGCTTGCCGGGAAGCGCCTGCCACGTGATGGTGACCGGCTGCTGTTTGGCCACGCGCCCCAGTTCCGGTTCATCGATGTAGACCCGCACCCGCAGGCGGTTCATCAGTCCGATGTTGGCGACCAGGTCGCCCGGGTTGAGGTAAGCGCCGGGCCGAATCGCCAGCCCATAGACCACGCCGCCGATGGGTGCGCGGATTTCACTTTGCGCCGCCTGCCGTTTCACTAGCTCCAGAGCGGCTTGCGCATCCTGAAGCCGGGCACGGGCGCCGGCCACATCGGGAGCCGTGGCCGGCATCGTGCGGCGCCTTTTCTCCAGGCCCGCGATCTGCACGTGCAGTTGTTCCACCTTATCGCGGGCCGCCGTCACCTCCGCGCCCGTGGCGGCCTGTTGGGTGGCTAGGCGTTCGAGCGTGGCGCGCTCCCGCTCGGCCTGCTGAAGATCTACATTGGCGCGCGCCAGGCCGTTATCGATTTCGGTGAGTTCGGCCGGCTTGGGGCCGCTTTCGAGCGACGCCAGGTTGGCTTGCGCCTCGGATACTTTGGCTTCCGCGGCGTCGAGCGAGGCCTTGGCCGAGGGATCCGTGAGGGTGGCCATCACCGCGCCTTGTTCGACAGACCGGCCTTCCGCCACATCCACCTGGCCCGCCATGCCCTTGGTTTCGGCATGCACCGCCCGCCATTCGAACGGTTCCGCCTTCCCGTTAGTGTTGAGAGTGCTGATCAGCGTTTCACTGTGGACGCGCGCGAAGCCGACAGTGGGCGGCGCATTCCTGCGCAGCACACCCCAACCGATCAGCCCCGCGGCCGCGGCCAGCAGCACGAACAACAGCAGCTTCTTCAAGAGTGATCTCCAACACCATCTTAGTACGGGGGTTCAGAAGAGAGCGCTATGAATAACCCTTCAACCCGAACTTGCGCATGATGCCTCGAAAGATGCGCTCGCCCCCTTCGCCGAACGGCCGGTCGGTCGTGAGATACGTCCACGTGGCGCCCCGCTCAGCCGGGTCGAGCCCTCGCTCTTCGGCTTCTTTGAGTCGCGCGGCCGTTTCGCCCTCGAGCGAGTCTTCAAGTTCGCGGAACATCGTATCCACACGCGTCAAGTATTCGTGAAGCGGGTCGCGCCCGCCGTAAGAAAGCCATTGCACGCCCGACCGCAGTTCGGAAACCGCAGCCAGGTGATCGGCCCACAAGTCATCAATCGTGGTCAGCGAGACCAGTCGTTCGCGCTCCGGCAGATCGGAGGTGAGGACCGCTTGGCGTCGCTCCTGGATGCGGTTGCGCTGCCCCTCGATGATGCTTTCGTACTTCACCAGGAATGTGCGGATGTCCAGGTTCTGCCCTTCGATCAGCCGCTGGATGCTCTCGGCATCATGCCGGTACTTGGCGTCTTCGATGCCGTAGCTAACCAGCAGGTCGTCTTCCAGCGAAATGAGGAAGCGGGAGCGTCCCGGGTCGCCCTGCCGGCCAGCGCGGCCGCGAAGCTGGTGGTCGATGCGGCGGCTCTCGTGGCGATTCGTGCCGATCACGAATAACCCGCCGAGCACCGCCACTCCATCGCCCAGTTTGATATCCACGCCGCGGCCCGCCATGTTAGTGGAAATGGTGACGGCGCCGCGCTCGCCGGCCCGCGCCACAATTTCCGCTTCCTCTTCTTCATTGCGGGCGTTCAGCACGGCGTGTGGGATATCGACCAAAGCGCGGCTGAGCCGCTCGGATTCTTCCACGCTGGCGGTCCCCACCAGCACCGGCTGTCCGGAAGAGTGTGCGGCGCGGATGACTTCCGCCACGGCCTCTTCCTTGGCCGCTTTGGTCGGGAAGACCACGTCCGGCTCGTCCTCGCGAATGACGGGGCGGTTGGTGGGTATCACGTCCACTTCCAGGCCGTAACACTGCCGGAACTCCGCGGCCTGCGTGGCGGCTGTGCCCGTCATGCCGCAAACCTGCGGGTACATCGCGACCAGATTTTGCAGGGCGATCGAGCCCAGCACACGGCCCTGCCGCCGGAAGGGCACGTTTTCCTTAGCTTCGATGGCGGTGTGCAGACCGGCGGGCCAGCGGCGGTCCTGTGCGATGCGGCCCTTGAACTGGTCTACCGATTCGATGGCCGAGTTCTTGACCACGTAGTCCACGTCGCGCCGCAGCAGGAAATGCGCGTGGATGGCGTTGTGGACCGCGCTATAGAGAGCCAGGTTGGGTTCCGCGAAAATGTTGCCACACCCCAGGGCTGCTTCCACCACCCGCACGCCTTCGTCCGCCAGGGCGATATTGCGGCCGTGCTCATCCAGGGTGAAGTGGGTGCCCCGGTGGAAACGGCGGACAAGCGGGTCCACCTGGCGGGCCAGCACTTCCTCGTCGACCACCCCGCCGGCCAGCACCAGCGGGATGCGCGCTTCGTCGATCAGGATGGAATCGGCTTCGTCGATGACCGCCGCGTGAAACGGCCGGTGCACCTGATCTTCGGGCCGCAGCGCAATCTGATCGCGGAGAAAGTCGAAGCCGATTTCGTTGGCCGTGGCGTAAGTGATGTCGCAGGCATACGCCGCGCGACGCTCGGGGGCGCGCATGGTCTGCTGCACCGAGCCCACCGTGAGGCCGAGCGAAGAGTAGATGCCGCCCATCCAGCGGGCATCGCGGCGCGCCAGGTAGTCGTTGACCGTCATCACGTGGACGCCTTCCCCGGATCGGGCCTGCCACGCCACAGCCGGCGTCGCAGCCAGCGTCTTGCCTTCGCCGGTCTGCATTTCGACGATCCGGCCGCGCGCCAGCGAGAGCGCGCCTGCGAGTTGCACGTCGAACATTTCGAGCTGGATCACGCGTGCTGCCACCGCGGCGACAACTGCAATCACTTCGAGCAGGTCTCCCGATTCCTGGAAGCGGGCGCGCAGCCTGGCGTCATCGAGCTTTGCGAAATCGGCGCGGAACCGGTTGATGCGCGCAACCTCCTGGGTCACCGGAGCGCGCGTCAGCCAGGCGGGAAGCTTCATCTATCTCCTTGACGGCGCATTTCTGCAATTATAACGGCACTCCAGCTTCCCTCTCACCTTGCTGACATCGATTACAATGTACCTCTATGCCGCTCTATCGGATCTATCGCATGAAGGATTCGCCAAGGCAGCAATTCCGCTGGGCTCCCCATCTTTCGGGTTGCGCTTCCCTTAAGCCCCGCGATTATGAGCCGGGTGGCCAGGTGGAAGCTCGCAACGAATACGACGCGTGGCAGGCGTTGCGCGACTCCGAAGAGCCGATGATGGTGGGCGACCTGCTGGAGGCCGACGGCCAATTGCGGGTTTGCAAGTATGTCGGGTTTGAGCCGGCGCAGTGGGTCATCCCGGAGCTCAAGCAGCAGGTTGAACCGCAGCCGGTCCCTGAGGGAGCCGAATCCACCGTCAGTTAGGAGACCCTTATGTTGCGCGATATCCGGTTGGGTGACGATCTCGACGATTATTGCGTGCGGTGCAAACGGATCATGAACCACGCGGTGGTTTCGGTGATCAACGCGGCTCCCGCGAAAGTCCGTTGCCGAACCTGCCACAGCGATCACGATTACCGCCATGAACAAGCGCCTCCGCCCAAGGTGGACCTGCGCAAGGCTGCGCTGTTTACCGAGGTGTTGAAGAAGGTCAGTCCGGATGCCGCGGTGGATCTGGTGCCCGAACTTCCTGACGAAGTGGCGGAGGCCGAGCTTGAAGTGGAAGCTGAAGTAGACCTCGAGGCCGAGCCGTTCGTCGAGATGGAGCCCGAAGCCGAGCCCGAGCCTGAAGCCGAGCCTGAGCCCGTGACGCAGGCTGCAAAGCCTAAGCCCAAAGCCAAGCCGAAAGGCAAACCGAAAGCCAAGGCCAAGGGCCGCAAGTAGCCGCCAGGCCATGATCAGCAGGCGCACCATTCTGGCCGCGGCACCTGGAATGCTGGCCGCGTGGCCGGCGCTTGGGGTGTCTGCGGCGCCCGTGCCCTACGGAGCACTGCCCACCAAGCGCCAATTGCGCTGGCACGGCCTGGAAACCACGGCCTTTCTGCATTTCACCGTGAATACTTTCACCGACAAGGAATGGGGCTACGGCGACGAGGACCCCAATATTTTCCAGCCCGCGAAGTTCGACGCTGATGCGATTATCGACGCGCTGGCGGCGGCCGGCATGCGCGGCGTGATCCTCACCTGCAAGCATCACGACGGTTTTTGTCTGTGGCCCACCAGGACCACCGATCATTCCGTCCGCAACAGTTCCTGGCGGCGGGGGAAGGGCGACGTCGTGCGCGATCTTTTCGCGGCGGCGGCGCGGCGCAAACTGTTGTTCGGCGTCTACGTTTCGCCTTGGGACCGCAATAACCCGAACTACGGGTCGCCGGCGTACATCGGGATCTACCGCCGCCAGCTCACCGAACTGTTGACCGGCTACGGCCCGATTTTTGAGGTCTGGCACGACGGCGCCAACGGCGGCGACGGCTATTACGGCGGCGCCCGCGACAAACGCACTATCGACAAGCGGACCTACTATGACTGGCCCAACACCTGGGCCCTGGTGCGAAAACTCCAGCCCGGCGCTGCCATTTTCAGCGACGTAGGGCCCGACGTCCGCTGGGTCGGGAATGAGCGCGGCATCGCCGGAGATCCCTGCTGGGCCACCTACGATCCGGTGGGCGCAAGCGGCGGCCCCGCATCGCCCGGCGATGTCCGCGAGCGCGAATCGCCCACCGGCCACCGCCACGGCACACATTGGATGCCCGCCGAGTGCGACGTGTCCATCCGGCCCGGCTGGTTCTGGCACCAGAACGAAAATGCGCGTGTGAAGACGCTCGCGCAACTCACCGACCTCTACTACAAGTCGGTCGGGCGCGGCGCCAATCTGCTGCTCAACATCCCGCCGAACCGCGACGGATTGCTTCAGACTGAGGACATCGCGGTGCTGCGCGCATTCGGCGATTACCGGCGCGCCACTTTTGCGCGCGATCTGGCGGCCAAGGCCAAGGTGACGCCCTCCAACGTTGGCGGCAACGTTCTCGCGGCCGAAGTAATCTTCGATTTCGCACAGCCCGTCACCTTCCGTGTGATTCGTCTGCGCGAGGACATCCGCCTGGGACAGCGCATCGACAGCGTCGCCGTGGATCGCTGGAACCCGGGAACCTGGGAACCGCTGGCAACAGCCACGAGCATTGGACCGCGGCGCCTCATCCGCCTGGAAAAACCCGTCGAAGCGATTCGCCTGCGGTTGCGAGTGACGCAAGCTTCCGCCAGCCCGGTGCTCAGCGAGTTTGCCTTGTTTGCAGAGCCGGACGATGCGGTACGTTAAACGGCTGGCCATCCTTCTCTGCGCCGCCTGGTGCAGCCAGCCCGCGCGCGCCGTGGAACTCCATCTTCAGTTCGGCGCGCTGGAGCGCATGCTGGCCGAACAGGTCTTCACGCAGGACGGCCGCCGCTATGTGCATGGCGACAAGAACAACAAGTGCAATTTCGCCTACCTCGAGAAGCCCCAGATTCAGGGCGAGAGCGGCCGCCTGCGCATCCGCGCGCGGTTCACCGGACGTAGCGCGCTCAATATGCTAGGCCAGTGCGTGGGATTGGGCGATGCCTTCACCGTCGTGATCACCGCGACGCCGCAATATCGCGACGGCAACCTGGTGCTTGAGAATCTGACCGCGGTGAGCGAAGGCAAAACCGGGTATTACATCCGGCGCGTCTGCACTGCTTTGGGTTCGTCCCTGGCGCGCGATTTCAAGTATCCGTTGGCGGGCGTGGCGCAGAAACTGCTCGAAGATACCGGCGCCCAGCCCGGCTACAAGCGCGAACTGCGGCGCTTCCAGGTTCCGTCAATGCGCGTCACGGCTGACGCCCTGGTGATTGAGTTGGATTTCGAGCTCACCGTGAAGTGAGCTTTGCCTAAGCTACCGGAAGTCGCCGAAGACGGGCGCCATGTAGTGCGAGGCGTTGGGGGCGTAGTAGCCATAGCCGAACGGGCTCACCTGGTAGGGACGTGCCGGCACAAATGCCCATGACTTGAACCATGGGTTCCAATACCAGCCTGTGGCGTATTTGGAAGCGCCGTTAAGAGCCATCAGGCTCTCGACCGCCCACTCGCTGGCCTGGGCGTCGTAATCCGCGCGACCGCGGCTCCAGGAGTAGACCGGATTGGTCTCCGTGCGGTTGAGTTTCCGCGGCTTCAGCGCGCCATCTCCGGCCAGCTCCAGTTCTCCTCCCTTTCCCATGGAGATCACGTGGTGGTCGTCTTCGACGCGCACTTTGCCGGCATATACAGCGATGGCCGGCTGCTCGGCGTTGAAGACGTAAATGCCATCTCTTTCGAGCCGGGCGTCGGCGCCCTTGTCCACGATATCGAGCGAATAGAGGCTGTCCACCTGCACTACTTCGACCAAGGCTTCGCCGTGCACCAATTCCACGCGCACGCTCTTCGGTGACGCCGCATCCATTTTGATGGTGCTGTTTTCCGCCACGCGCAGGAAGGCTCCCGCCGTCAGCAGAATCTCCGCGTGCCCCTGTAGCGTCTCAAGTATTTGGCCGGGACCGACCATCGCGATCTCACCGGCTACGGCTGCTTGCCCGTCTACAGTAACGTGGCCTTCCACATAGTTGATTGCGCCGGGCGGCGGCGGGCCGGCCTGCGCCTGCGGCAGAATTGCAAGACCCGCCAGCAGCACCGGCGCACAACCAAGCACACTTTTCAGACTCGACATACGAGGCTCTTCCTTGAATATGTTTAATGCGGGAAGAGCCCGCGGAGTTGCGGTCGATCGAGTAGCCCTATGTGGCTACGGCCTGACTAATTGTTGCCCAGATACTGCACGTGAACGTAAGTGCCCAGCCGGACATTGTAGGCAAGATACCAGCCCGGGTGATCGGGGTCTTCGTAGATCACGACTTGGTCGGAATCCCACAGCCAATCGCCGGCGTAGCCGAAATCAACGGGTGAAACGCCGAAGTAGAAACCGCCAAACCAGAAACGGTCTCGATTGCCGCCTGCCAGGCGCCACGTGTGGCCGGGTCCGAATCCGGCAGTGAAACGGCCGTGTTCGAAGGGATGGTCGAGGTGGAACCTCGCGTCATTGGGACCCGAAGAGTGCCCGATCCATTTATCGCCGCTGACGTGGACGTGCGGAGCTTCCGGATGTCCCGCCTTGTCGGAGAACGTTTGGTGTTCGGGTTGAGCCGCCCGACCTTTACCGGGGTTCGAAGCCCTCACCGGAGAAGGGCCATGAGCCGGAATATGGCCGCCGCCAACTTGAGGACGGGCTGCATTGCCCTGCTTGGCGCCTCCTCGTTGCGGGTAAGCGGCCACTGAGAACATGAGCGACAACGCAAGTAGACCGAGTAGGTATCTCATAGTTAGTTTCATCTTAAGTCAGCACGAGTAGTTTGCGGGCCAAATTCACCGCGAGCAGCCGGGCAGATCTTTCATTCTGTAAGCTTTCTCACAATTCGCCGACGCCCGTTCTACTTCGGCCCGGGTGGCAGATACTCCTCGAAGAAGCTATAGCGGAGAGTATCCAGGTGCAGCGGGTCTGAACCTTGCACGCCATGACGGCGGTTTGGATACTCCATGAAATGGAATTGCTTGTTGAGTCCGATCAGCCGATTGAGCAGCCGTTGCGTTCCCTGGAAATGGACGTTGTCGTCGCCCGTGCCGTGGATGATCAGCAGCTTGCCCTTCAACCCCTCGGCGAAGCTGATGGGTGAGCCGTCATGATAGCCCTTGGCGTTATCGGCGGGCAGACCCATGTAACGTTCCTGGTAGATGGAATCGTAGAGCGTCTGGTCGGCCACCGGCGCGCCCGCTACACCCACCGAGTACAAGTCGGGATACCGGAACATCAGGTTGAGCGTCATGGATCCGCCGCCGCTCCAGCCGTACACGCCGACGCGCGTGAGATCCACATAGGAATGCGTGGCGGCCAGGCCGCGCAACGCGGCAGCCTGTTCGTCCGACGCCAACACGCCTACCGAACCGTAGATCACTTTTCGCCAGTGAGTCCCCTTGGGCGCCGGGGTACCGCTGTTATCGAAGCTGGCGATCAGATAGCCGTCGTCGGCCAGGCCGAGCATCAGCAGGTGGCCGCCGCCCCAACTGTCGTTCACGGTGGAAGCAGCCGGCTCACCATAGACGTTGATGATGATCGGGTACTTCTTGGTGGGATCGAAATGGCTCGGCTTGATCAGCCAGCCATCGATAGTCGTGTCGTGGCCCACCGGGATGTGCACCATCTCGGTGCGTCCGGCAATGATCGGCCCCACCTTGGCCTTCTCCGCCGCGTTGTCGTTGAGCACGCGCACCACTTTGTGGTCCGGCAGGCTGACTAAGTCGGATTGCCCCGGCGAATCGAAGGTCGACACGCTGTGGAAGGCCCAGTGGCAGTCCGGCGAAAGGTTGTAAGTGTGTGTCCCCGGCTGGTCTTGGGGAGTCACGCGTTCTGTTTTCGACCCGTCCAGAAGGGAGCGATAGAGATACCGCTGAGTCGCATTGTCCGGCGACGCAATGTAATACAGCCAGCCGCCCGGCTCGTCCACCGCCGCGATGGAGACCATGTCGAAGGGCGCGCTAGTCACCAGGCGCGCGTCGCCGTCGCGGGTGATGGCATACAAATGCCGCCAGCCGTCGCGCTCGCTGGTGAACAGCAGGCGCTTGCCGTTTTCGATCCACTTGAGATTGCGGTTCACTTCCACCCAACTGCTGTTCTTGTCCTGGAACATCTGCCGCAAGTCGCCCGTATCCGGATTGGCGATGTACACCGTATTGGTATTCTGTAGCCGGTTCATGTGTTGAAGGATCACCTGGTTGTCCTCCAGCCACTCCATGTGCGGGATGTACGTGTTGCGCGGATCGCCCGGAGTTTTGAGCCACACCGTCCGCCCGCCGCCAGAGCCGATCACGCCCACCCGCACAGCCGAATTCGTCTGGCCCGGCTTGGGGTATTTGTATTTCGTAATTACCGGGTACAGTTGATCGGTGTAGTTGATCAGGGCGAACTCGGGCACGCCGCTCTGGTCGAACTGGTAGTAGGCTATCTTCTTGCCGTCGGGACTCCACAGGAAGCAATCGGCCAGGCCGAACTCTTCGTTGTTGTTCCAGTCGGAAGTGCCGTCGATGATGTCGTCGCTGGCGTCCGTGGTAAGTTGTTTGACTGTCCCGGTGCGCACCTCTTCCACATAGAGGTTCCACTTCGGCGATGCGCCCTCAGCCTGACCCAGATCACCCAAATAGGCCACGCTCTTACCGTCCGGTGAGAACTTGGCAAACATCAGTCCGGCGGTCGACTTGCCGCCGAGCTTATGCCAGGAGTTGTCGGATTTATCCAGCACCCAATAGTCGCTGGCGGTCTTGCGGATCATCACCGTGCGCCCGTTGGTGCTGAACAGCAGTTTGGACCCGTCGGCGGACGTGCCGGCGGCCGTCGCCCTGCCGCCGCCGGGCGGAGTATTGGGCGGCTCCGCCGGCAACACCTGCCGCGCTCCGGTAGCCGTATCGATGCGCACGCTCTCCATGCCGCCGCCGCTCGCCGGTTCGCTGATGGCGTAGGCCTTTCCGCCATCCATCCAGCGGCCGGCGCCACCGCCGCGTCCCCCGCGGCCCGCGCCGCGGCCACCGCCGGCGCTGAATTCGCCGGAATTAATGCGGCGCATCCAGTCCTGCATGTTTTGCGACAACTGCGCGTGCGCTGGCGTCGCGCCCAGCAGGCCCGTCAACAGGAGCGCAGCGGGCAAAATTGTACGTCTGGCAAGTGCGCTTGGCATGGGATTCCTCTTTTCACCGACACTGAACAGGAACGAGTGTAACCCATACCGCCCGGTTTCGGCGAATATACTCTCAATCGGGTATTCCCGCGGCCGGTCTCCCTTTCTTATCCTCGTAATTGGGGGAGCCATTGACTGGGAACCACGTGCCCGCGCTGCCATCGCAAGTCTTGGAAGCTATCCTGCAGTTCGATACCTGCATCATCGCCAACGCCATCGAAAAATTCGGTGTCCGGCTTCGCAATGAGGGCTATACCAGACCCGGTTTGCAGTGTGTCACCGGCGGTTTTCCGCGCTTGCTGGGCTATGCCGCCACCTCCCGAATCCGCTCCTCCGACCCGCCGATGACGGGAAACTCCTACCTGGATCGCACCGATTGGTGGGTCGGAATCCAAAGCCTGCCCGCGCCGCGCATTGCCGTCATCCAGGATCTCCATGCGGAATCCGGCCTCGGCTCCGTCGTCGGAGAAGTGCATGCCGCCGTGCTCAAGGCCCTGCAGTGTGAAGGCGTCATCACCAATGGAACGGTTCGCGATATCCCCGCCGTCACCCGCATGCAGTTCCCCATGTTCGCCCGCTCTGCCGCCGTGTCGCACGCCTACACCCACATTGTGGACTACGGTCAACCTGTCCGGATCTACGGACTCGAAATCCGCCCCGGCGACTTGCTCTTCGCCGATTGTCACGGCGTGGTGTCCATCCCACACCAAATCGCGGCGCAACTCCCTGAGGTGGCCGCCCGCATCCGCCTCCAGGAGGAGCGCATCATCGACGTTTGCCAGTCCCCGGATTTTTCCACCGAACGACTCCTGCAAGCTATCCAGACCACGGATCGAGGAAACTGAATGCGCACATCGATCGTTCCGATCTTTCCCTTGCTGCTCGCTGGATTCGGTTCGCTTCTGCTCTCTTCCTGTGGCCGCAACAAAGACGCGGAGGCCAGCGCCGCGACCGCCTCTGAAATCCCCACTGTCGCCGTCGCTAAAGCCGCCACCGCGGACCTCTCGCGCGATCTCATCCTCACCGCCGAGTTCAAGCCGTATCAGGAAGTCGACGTGATGGCTAAGGTCTCCGGTTACGTCAAGGAGATCCGCGTGGATGTGGGCGACCGCGTGAAGGAGGGCGACCTCCTGGCCACCCTGGAAGTCCCCGAAATGGCCGATGACCTCAGAAAGTCCCAAGCCGGTGTGAGGCACAGCCAATCCGAAGTGGCGCGCGCTCAGGATGAGATCGCTCGGGCTAAATCGGCCCACGATATCGCGCACCTTTCCTATAACCGGCTGCTCCAGGCATCGCTGAAAAAACCCGGTCTGATTGCCCAACAGGAAATCGACGACGCCCAAAGCAAAGACCTGGTCGCCGAAGCCCAGCTCGCCGCCGCCAACTCCTCGCTCGCCGCCGCCGGACAACAGGTGGATGTCGACCAGTCTTCCACCGCCAGAGTTCAGACCATGATCGACTATCAACGCGTCACCGCTCCTTTCACCGGCGTAGTAACCAAGCGCTATGCCGACAAGGGTTCCATGATCCAGGCCGGCACCGCCTCGCAGACCCAGGCCATGCCGGTGGTCCGCCTCTCCGAGAACGGGCTGCTCCGTCTCATCCTTCCCGTTCCCGAATCCGTCGTCCCCACCGTCCACATCGGTCAACAGGTGGAGGTGCGCGTCCCCACCCTGAACCGCGCGTTCCCCGGCAAAGTGGCCCGCTTCTCCGACAAGGTGGCTTACCAGACCCGCACCATGGATACCGAAGTCGACGTGCCCAACCCCAGCCTGGTGCTGATCCCCGGCATGTATGCCGAAGTCAACCTCACCCTGGCCCGCCACAGTGCCGTGATCGCAGTTCCAGTCATGGCCATTGACCAGGACGCCGCCGGCGGCAGCGGCTCGGTAATGGTGATCAATCCCAATAATCGCGTGGAAGTCCGCCACGTGGCGTTGGGCCTCGAAACCGCCAACCGGGTGGAAATCCGCTCCGGCCTGAATGACGGCGACATGGTGGTTCTTACCGGCCGCGCTTCCCTCAAGGCCGGCCAGGAAGTGCGGCCCAAGGTCACCGCCATGGCCGCGGCGGCAGGCTCGTAACCGAGGCGCCCTCATGTCCGGATTCGCCATCAGAAATCCCTACTTCATCGTTGTAATCTGCCTGTTCATCGCCGTGGTCGGTGTTACCACCCTGACCAGCATGCCAGTCGATATGTTCCCGGCGATGAACATCCCCGTGGTGGTCGTCGCCACATTCTATTCCGGGATGCCTCCCGAGCAGATCGAAACCGATATCACCAGCCGCTTCGAACGCTTTTTCACCCTCGCCAGCGGCATCGACCATATCGAATCCCGATCTCTCACAGGCGTCTCCATCATCAAGGTTTATTTCCAGCCCGGATCCAATGCCAATTCCGCCGTCACCAACATCTCCAACCTCGCCATGGCGCAGCTCCGCCGCTTGCCTCCCGGCACTCTGCCTCCCGTGGTCCTGAAGTTCGATGCCTCCAGCCTGCCCGTTTGTCTGGTGACCTTCAAAGGTGAAGGACTCGACGAAACAGCGCTCCGCGACCTGGCGCAGTTTCAGGTGCGCAACCAGATCGGCGGCTCCCCCGGAGCCAGCGTACCCCAGCCCTTCGGCGGCAAATACCGCCAGATTATGGTCTACGCCGACCCCTATAAGCTTGAAGCCCACCAGCTCAGCCTCATGGACGTGGTCCGCTCCGTCAACAACGCCAACCTCATCCTTCCCGCGGGCGACGTACAACTCGGCCAACTCGATTACAACATCTACACCAACAGCCAGTTGCCCACCGTGCAGGAGATCGACCAGCTTCCCATCAAGACCGTGGGCCAGGCGCCCGTCCGCGTCGCCGACATCGGCTATGCCAAAGACGCCCAGCAGATCCAGACCAACATCGTGCGCATCGATGGGCAGCGCTCCGTGTACACCCCGGTGATGAAGCAGGGCGGCGATACCAATACCATCGCTGTGGTCGAAGGCATCCGCGAATCTCTCCAACATCTCGTCGATGTCCCCCCGCAACTCGTCACCAAGGTCGTGTTCGATCAGTCCGTTTTCGTGAAGACCGCCATCGATACGCTGCTCCACGAAGGCGCCATCGGGCTGCTGCTCACTTGCATCATGATTCTCATCTTCCTGGGGAGCATGCGCGCCACCTTGGCGGTTTTCTTCTCCATTCCGCTCTCCGTCCTGGCCGCTTTCATCGCCCTTTCCCTGGGCGGCGGGACCATCAACAGCATGGTCCTGGGCGGTCTGGCGCTGGCCCTTTCCCGCCTCATCGATAACTCCGTGGTGGTGCTCGAAAACATCTACCGGCACATGGAACTCGGGGAATCGCCCGCCGTCGCCGCCGAACTCGGTGGACGCGAAGTGGCGCTGCCCGTGCTCTCCGCCACCCTCACCACCGTGGTAGTCTTCTTCCCGGTCACGTTCCTGTACGGCGTCAGCAAGTATCTGTTCTCCGCNNCCGCACTGGCCCTGGCCGTGGCGCTCTCGCTGTTCGCTTCCTTCGCTGTGGCCCTCACCGTAGTCCCCCTGTTCTGCGCCCGCTTCATCCGGATTTCGGCGCACCATGGAACGCCTTCCAACGAACAGCCCGTCACCGTCGACCATGTTGTCAAAAAGCAGACCCTCGGCGACCACTTCAATCTCTGGTTCAACAACCGCTTTGAGAGCTTCCTCAAGGTCTACGACGTGCTGGTGGGAGCCACCCTGCGCTCTCCCGGTCTCACCCTGGCGGGCTTCGGCCTTCTCTGTGCCGCGAGCCTCGTGCTGTTCCCCCAGTTGGGCCTCTCCTTCTTCCCCCGCACGGACGCCGGCCAGTTCGTCATCAACCTTAAGGCTCCCTCCGGCACGCGCCTCAGCGTTACGGAGAATGAAGTCGCCAAAGTGGAAGATCTCATCCGCCAGGTGGTCTCCCCGCAGGACCTCGGGATGATCGTCTCCAACATCGGTACCACCCCCGATTTCTCCGCCATCTACACCACCAACTCGGCCATGCACACCGCCTTCATACAGGTCAGCTTGAAGGAGGGTCACAGGGTCGGCAGTTACGACTACATGGCCCGCCTCAAGCAGAAACTGGCCCAGGAAGTTCCCGAACTCACAGCCTACTTCCAGTCGGGCGGCCTGGTGGATGCGGTGCTGAATATGGGTATGCCCGCGCCCATCGACGTCCAGGTGGATGGCCTCAACATGCAGAAATCGCACGATCTCGCGGTCGAACTTTCCGCGCGGATTCGCAAAATTCCCGGCGTGGCCGACGTCTACACTCCGCAGGACATCGACTACCCCGCGCTGCGCCTCGATATCGACCGCACCCGCGCCAGCGAACTGGGGCTGGATCAGCGCGAAGTGGTGGACAACGTCATCACCGCACTCACGTCCAACGGCATGATCGCGCCTAGCTACTGGATCGATCCCAAGAGCGGCAACGACTATATGTTGACCGTGCAATATTCCGAGAGCCAGGTGAAGAACTTGGCCGATCTGCGCGCCATCCCCTTGCGTGGGCCCAATGGAGCGGCATCCGCCCGCCTCGACGCCATTAGCAACGTCACCCGCATTCTGTCGCCCACCGAGGTGGATCACTACGCGCTGCGCCGCACCACCGATGTCTATGTCCGCCCGCTCAATGAGGATCTCGGCAAAATCGCCAACGCCATCGACGGCATCATTGCCGATACGAAAAAGCCCGAAGGTCTGCACGTAAACCTGCGTGGCATGGTGCAGGGCATGCGCGATTCCTTCAGCCGCTTTGCCTTCGGCCTGTGCCTGGCGGTGGTGCTGCTCTACCTCATTCTGGTGGCCCAGTTCAAGTCCTTCATCGACCCCTTTATCATCCTCACCGCCGTGCCGCCCGGGTTGGCCGGGGTTATCGTCACTCTGTACCTCACCCGCACCACCCTCAACGTCATGTCGCTGATGGGCGTCGTGATGCTGGTAGGGATCGCCGTCTCCAACAGCATCCTGATAGTGGAGTTCACGCGCCGCCTCCGCTCCGATGGTATGAACGTGCGCGACGCCGTCGCGATGGCTTGCCGCGTCCGCTTGCGTCCCGTGCTCATGACGTCGCTCGCCACCATCATCGGCCTGCTTCCCATGGCGTTGAAGCTCGGCGCCGGCAGTGAGGCCTACGCGCCCTTGGCGCGCGC
>PLZX01000184.1 GCA_003152325.1 Bryobacterales bacterium
CGGCGTGGCACGCCCTCGCTTCCGCGCGGCCCATGACTGGTGGCATGCGGTGGAGACGCCCAATAGATAATATTAGTTACTATTTATGACGCACTACACTAGCCTTTCGCCTTAGTCAGGGACCGCGAGGCGGAGTTGCAGCCATGCCATCGCGGCGAGCCAGATCAGCACGGATGACATCGCCAGGCGCAGGCTGCCGGTCGACTGTGAGATGAATCCGACGAGTGGCGGGAGGACGGCGCCGCCGCAACCAGCCGCGGAGAAGACCAGGCCGGTGTCGGCGTACTCGGAGACCACAAGCGGGAAAACGGCAGCCAACCCGAGACCGCTCAGCGCACCGGCGGGGAGCTGCCAACGGGTGCCGATCAGGAGGCAGGCGCCGGCGAAGGCACACAGGAGGCTGGCTCGCAAGAGGACCTGCGGGCGCACACGTTTCAGAAGTGCGGGGGCGGTAGCGCGGCCCAGCAGCATCGCAAGCCAGAAGACGGTGGGGATGGCGGCCCAAAGACTCGATGCCGCTGGAGTGCGGACGGCGTAGGCCGACACCCAACCCGCGATGGAGGTTTCAGTCCCTACATAGAGGAAGAGGAAGGCGGCGGTGAGTGGTGCGGTGCCGCGGCGCGGTGGTTGGGGGCGTGGGACAGGCAAGTCTTGCATGTACTGAACCTGTACCGCGGAGGCCAGAGCGGCTGAGGCGAGAGCCCAAAGGAAGAACTTGCCGAGGATGGCAATGAGGATGGGCGCCAGGACGGCACCGGCGCACCAGGCCAGGTTCAGCAGCATCACGTTCCGTGCACTGGGGGTTGCCAGGTTGCCTGCGGGAATCACCAGGCCTAAACCGCAGCCGTAGGCGGCTACGGCGGCCAGCACCAAGGGCCATGGAGCAACTGCGCACCCGGTGGCGCCAGCCGCGATCAGCAGAAGGCCGGACGCCACCACGCGGCGATAGCCGTAACGGCGCGAAAGCGGGCCCACGGCGGCGGCGCTCAACACCGAAAGGAGGAACTGCGCCATGAACAGCAGGCCCGCCGGCGCATCGCCAATGTGCCACCGCGCCTGGAACCGCGGCATCAAGGGGCCCAGCATGGTGGTGGCGATGCCGGCCAGGGTAAAGGCGGCGATCACGGGCGCCGGGCGGCGGTGGATTCCCGCACGACCAATTCCGGTTCGACGCTCTGCTCCGCCGGACCATCGAAGGGCTCGGCGATACGGCGCAACAGGCTCTCGGCGGCGACAAATCCCATGCGCGTTAACGGCTGCCGGACTGTGGTCAGCGCGGGATTATAGAAGGCCGCGGCGTACACATCGTCGAAACCAAGCACGGAAACGTCCTCCGGGACACGCAAGCCGGATTCGATAATGGCCCGGACGGCTCCGATGGCGGAAATATCGTTAAACGCCCAGAGCGCGGTGAACTCCTGGCCGGTGGCGAGGATCTTCCGCGCGGCGTGGTAGCCGGTCTGCGGCGACGGCGAATCGCCTTCCAGGCACGTAACCAGCGTGCTGTAAATAGGGAGCTTCGAGCGGTGTGCAGCGTCGTGAATGGCCTGCCAGCGAATGGCGGAATCGGAGCTGAACGACTGGCCCTGGAAGAAGGCGATGCGCCGGTGGCCCAGGTCCATCAGGTGCCGCAGTCCCAGTTCCGCGGCAGTGCGATGGTTGAGCACGATATTGGTGACGCCGGGGATCCGATCATGCCCGGAAACGGAAACCACGGGGATGGGCCACTGGTGATCGAGCGGCGTATCCAAGGCGATCACACCTTCGACACAGCGCTCGTAAAGCAGCCGTGGCCCCCGCTCGATGAGGTCGGGTTTGTGGCGGTGGCTGGTGACCAGATACACATAGCCCTGGCCGAGGAGGCACTCTTCGATCCCGCTGAGCACGAGCGAGGCATAGCCTTCGGCCAGTTCCGGCACCATGACCCCGATCATGCGGGTTCGCTGCGAACGCAGGGAGCGGGCAAAGAAATTGGGGCGATAGTTGAGGCGCTTGGCCGCCGCAAAGACGCGGTCCTGGGTCTCCTTGGGAATGGAACCCGCGGCGGGTGAGCCATTCAGCACCATGGAAACGGTGGTGGTGGAGAGGCCAAGGTGCTTAGCGAGCTCGCGCAGAGTGACCGAGTGTAGAAGCTTCTTCGAAGGCACGTCGCGGTCTTTCACGGCAAGCTCCGCCGCCGCAAACCGGCGAGATCGAGCGCCTTGCGGATTTCGGGGTTGCGCATGAAGTATTTCCAAACGAATCCGGCGCGCAGGTTTTCGGCGCTCAATAGAGTGATGCCCAGGTCGATACCGAGCACATCCGGATCCACCCATCCAGAGGTTGGGTTGAAGGCGTCGGCGAATCCGTAGCGGCCCCAGATGCGGTTGCCGTATCGCTCCTTCATGGCGTGCAGGGTAGCGAGGCAGAGGTCCGGCAGAAACATCAGCGAGCCGCCGGGCGCACACGGCACAACCGTTCCATCGATGGCGGCGCGATGCGGCGGATTGCCCCAGGCATAGTAGCCATTTTCGCCGTCGGATGCGCTGATGCCCCAGACCTGGGCTGAGTAACTCTTGGGGAAGTCGCGGGCGAGGTCGATGCAGAAAGCGCGGTTGGCTTCGGTGGCTTTGACGGAGTTTGCGAAGTAGTCGAGATTGGACGGGGGGCCGTCCCGAAGCTCGCGCAAGTCGAGCCAGGCTTGCGGGTATTGATGCGTAAACAGGGGAGCGTTGGAGGCGAAGGTAATGCCGTCGTAAGTAATGATGGGGCGTTCAAAAGCGTACCAGGAGTCCGGCGGGATGGAGTAGTTCGGCGAGCCGATGGCGAGGGCGTAGAGCAACACCGCCTCGTCCAGCTTCTCCCAGCGGTGGGGGAGAAACCCGCTCTCGGGTTTCCATCCGTGGCAAAGGACATTGGGACTGCCGTTAAGCATCCAGCGGAAGTCGACGCGCTCCCAGATGGCGGTGGCGAGCCGCTGGATTTCGGAGTCGCCGTGGAAATATTGGCGCGCGGTGAGGACTCCGGCCAGCAGCAGCGCGGTATCGATGGAGGAAAGCTCGGTGGTGCGAAAGCGCTCGCCGGTGGTTGCGTCGAGGAAGTGATAGAACCAGCCGTGTCGATTCTCGATTCTATTGAAGGTCTGAAGAGTAACGCGGACCCGGTTGGCGGCTTGCGCGGGAGGTATCCAGCGGCGGTCGGCGGCAATGGCGAGAGCCGTAAGCGCGAAGCCGGTGGCGGCGATGGTGGCCATATTTGGCGCGCGGGGCTCGCGCGTGCCGTCGTTGCGCGCACGGTCCAGGGTGAGGCCGGTTGTCTGGTCGGATTGCTCCCAGAAAAAGCGTAAGGCGCGGTGGGTGAGATCCTCGAGGAACGTATCGGCGCGTGCGAATCCCGCAGCGCCGAAGAGGGCGAGAAAAGCGCGGCGGGATGGGCGGGCGGCCTCTTCCAGCATTACGATGCTCAGTAGGCACAAGCTTTAGCTGGTGTCCAGATCTTTGTTTTTGCACAAGCTAAAGCATGTGCCTACTCTTAGTGAAGCACCTCGATGAGCGCTAGCGAGTGGGGCTGGAGGTGGAGGTCGATGGAGCCGCGGCTGAGAGTTTGAAGCTCCCGGGGCGGCGGAATAGTGGCGGCGTCGCGAAGGTGCTGGATCTGCTCGCGGGTGGGAAAACTCGGGCGGCCCATAGCTTCCCATGCAGTTAGAGACGATCCGTGGTCGCGATCGACCACCTGGATTCGGACATGCGCGAAGGCGCCGGCGCCTTGGATGGTGAGGTGTGCGTCCATGGGTTGGCCGGCTTCTTCCGGCGGGGCGTAGTTCCAGGCGGCAATCGCCAGCGAGCCGTCCCGGCGGCGTGTTGCCAGAGCCCAGGGAACGTCCAAGGGAAGGCGCTCTTCGCCGAGCTGGTGAAGCATCGCGAAATCGTTGAAAGCGGCTTTGGGGATGCCGTCCGCGGCGATCAGTCCGTACCCGCCGTAGAACGGGGTCTTCACGACGCCTTGCTCTTCGAAGACATCCGAAAAAGTCCAGTACGACATCATAGTCTGCAGGCCATCGCACAGTCGAATGGTGTTCGCTAGCCAGGGGCCGAGGAACGGCGCATCGGTTACATCCACTTCGTTCTTGTAACTGGCATTGTATTCGGACCAGATGATTGGCAGATCGGGATGCGCCGATTGGCTTACCTGGTCGTGAACCTTGCGGACGGCCCGCGCGACCATGTCGGAACGGGGGATTTTCTCGTGCGTGCCGAAGACGTCTTCGGCGGAGTCGTTGCCGTAGACGTGGGTGGAAACGAAATCCAGCGGTACGTGCGCCTTGTCGGCGTGGGCGATCATGGCATCCACCCAGGCGGCCTGCGCGGTGGCAGGGCCCCCAATGCGGAGACGGGGACTGGCGCGCTTCACGGCCGCGGCCGCGGCGTCGTACAACTCGAAGTAAGTGGACTGCCTGGGCTCGCCGGCCCAGAAGTCGATGTTAGGCTCGTTCCACACTTCGAAGTACCAGTTGGCGACTTCATCGACGCCGTAGCGCTCCACCAGGTGGCGCGTGAAGTTGTAGACCAGGTCGCCCCATTCGTCATAAGACTTGGGCGGGTTGGGCAGCGGCTTGTACCAGAAGGCGTGGAGATTCTGGGTTGCGGAAAGCGCCCGCGGCATGAAGCTGAGCTCGACGAACGGGCGGACGCCATTTTCGAGGAGACCGTCGTAAATCTGATCGATGTACGAGAAATTGTAAACTGGGTGTTCTTCGCCATCTTTCTGGTAAAGGCCGGTCTCGTCATGGAAGATGGCGTGGAAGCGGACGTAGGAGAAGCCGGTGATGTCGCGGACCGCGCGCAGGTCGCGGCGGTAGCTGTCGCGCAGCGACAGGATGGCGCGGCCGGAGCCGAACATGCGCTCCCAGAAATGGGGGAACGGGCGCGCGGCCGCTTGCGCGTTCACCGTGGCTTCCAGGCGCGGTGGTGGTTGCTGGCTGAGCAGCAACGCCCCGGAAGTTAGTAACGCAAGAGTGGCCGCGCTCCGTTTCATCAGAAGATGAACCTGGCTTGCAGCTCTACGATGCGTCCGGCGAGCGCCGACCCGGATATTCCGAAGAAAGAGCTATCGGGATGCGTGCCGTTATCGTTGAAGGAAAACGGCGCCAGGTTGAGCTGGTTGAAGACGTTGAAGAAGTTCGCGCGCAGCTCCAGATCCGACGTCTCCTTGAACCAGGGCAGGTGAGTATGTTTGGCGAAGCTCAAATCGGTCTGGAAGAAACGCGGATCGCGGAAGGAGTTGCGGCCGATACCCGGAGGGCCCGCGGCCGTGATGTTGAAGTAGGCCGCGCCACCCTTGGGGAAGTTACTCCCGGTCATGAAGGCGCTATTGGACTGACTGTCGCCGGCGCCTCCGAAATACTGGGTGGGCCGAATCGGTCCCAGCGAAGGCCCGCCGGGCGTTTGCACCGATTGCCCGATCACAGGCGTCCACGGAAAGCCGGTGTGCCAGGTGACAATTGGCGAAAGTTCCCACCCACCTACAATCTTGGCCAGAAGGCTGTTCTTCTGATGGAAGTGAGTGGGGATGTCCCAGACCGCCGCTGTAGTGATGGAGTGTTTCACGTCGAAATCCGAAGGGCCCCAGTTCAGACGGTTGTTTTGGGGCCACGTCTGGTTGGTGACGAAGCCGGGTCCCTCAAAGGAGGAGTTATCGAGGCTCTTAGCCAAGCGGTAATTGAAGATGATCTGGAGACCATGATCCATGGGGCGGCGGAAAGTCAGGATGCCCGCGTTATAGTTGGAATTGTTATCGGGCATGGGGAAATAGACTGCATAGAACTCCGGGTTGTTGGCGTAGAGGAAGTTCTGATTCACCAGGCGGACAATGTGATGGCCCTCGCTACCGGAGTATCCCAGGTCGGCCGCGATCTTCCATGGCAGCTTATACTCGAAATCCAGCGAGTATACACCGACCATCGGATTCGGCATATACTGCGGCGCGCCATAGATCTCGACCGACCCGGATTTCGGCCCGCCGGTAGCGGGATCGATGCCTTGTGCAAGCAGCGGGTTGATGGGGTAGCTGAACGGCGAGTTATTGGAGCCAAGCGCATACTTGATCTGTCCGTTGACGAAGGGACTGCCCGCCGTGCCGCAACAGATGCCGAGAGCGGCAAACTGCGGTGGATTGCGGGTGGCGTTGCCGAAAAGCGCTTCCGGGATACGGTCGTAGAAGATGCCGAATCCGCCGCGCACCACCAGGTTGGTATTCTTGCGCATCGGCGACCAGGCGAATCCGACACGCGGGCCGAGGTTGTGATAAGCCGGACGGTAAAGCTGGCTGATCACTTTCACCTGTGAATTCGACAGACCCTGCGAGCCGAAGAACAGGTTGCTGAGATCGCCGTGCGCCTCGGTGGGAGGGCTGAAATACTCCCAGCGCAGGCCGAGGTTGACAGTCAGGTTAGGACGCACTTTCCAGTCGTCCTGTGCGAACAGTCCGTAATAGGGCGTGCGCAGGGAGCGAGCGGCATCGGGCGGTCCTCCGGTGACTGGATTAACGTCGACCTGTTCGAAAATGGGAGCGCTGTTGGCCATATCCCAGAGCCCTTGAAAGACAAAGTCCGGCCGGGCGCCGCCCACCAGGTTGTTATTATCCTGTTCACGGCGGGTCTCAAAGCCGAACTTGAGTCCATGGTTGCCGCGCACCTTACTGAGAGTGTCGCGGAACTCATAAGTGTTCTGCGCGAAGAGGCCGGGAGTAGTTTCGCTCCAGGGCGCGCCGAAGTACACGCGGCCGAAGGGGAAGCCTTGTACCTCGATACGGGGGATGCCCCAGTTTACCACGCCGGCATTAGACGCCACCTGGTTGGCCGCAAACCGCGTGAAGTTAGCGCGCGCTTCGTTGAGCAGCGTGGGCGAGAAGATGTGATTGTAAGTAGCGGTAGCGGCGCTGTTGAGGGGCTGGAAATTGACTTCGCCCATGGGACGGCTTCCGCTGGAAGAATCGGCGCCCAGGGTGTTGAGCAATGTGAAATAGGTGCTGACGGCGAACATGTCGTTGTTAGTCGCGTTGTAATCCAGGCGGCCGTTGTATTGGTTGCCGCTAGTGGTTCCGGGCACGCTAACCTGGACGAACTGCAGATCGGGGACGCCATCGAGTCCGCCGCCGACGTTGTTAGGATTGGTATAAGTTCCCGACGCTCCCTGGAGTGAGCCGATGTCGAGCCCGCCGGCCACCTGCTGGCAGTTTCCCGCGCCGAAGCCGCTAGGACAGGGCACGCTGAGAACGTTGAGGGCTCGCGGCGCGATTCCGGGAGCCTGAAGAATCTGGGCCGTCACGCTATTCGGGCGAGCGCTGATGACGGCCTGGCGATACTGCGGCGTCTCGGTCCAGACGCTGGTGACCGCATTACTTTTTTGGCGAAGCCCTTCATAGGAGAAAAACCAAAACAGCTTGTCGCGTTTGACGGGCCCGCCGATACTGCCGCCGAACTGCCGGTAGAGGCTGTTGTCGCGCACGGGCAGCGCGCCGCCGGGGCCGCCCCACTTGTTGTAAGCATTGAGGCTGGGGGAGTCGTACTTAAAGAAGCCGCTGCCGTGCACGACATCGGTCCCGTTCTTGGAGATCACCGAGACCTGAGCGCCGGAATTGCGGCCCCACTCGGCGGAGTAGGCATTGGTGAGCACCACAACCTGCTTAACGGACTCCTGGTTGGGCGTCACTACCGCCGCGCCGCCCCATCCCAGGCTGTTCACGCTGACGCCATCCACCATGTAATCGTTGTCCGACATCCGCTGGCCGTTGGCGGAGACCGGCACCTGGTTCTCCGTCTGGAAGATGGAAGAGTTGGAACCGCCCGGTCCAGTCTGGTTGGGAAGGGAGACCGAGTTACCATTGCCGGCGCGCGCCATGTCCGCCGTAACGTTGGGCGACAGGCGGAGGAGTTCATAGGGATCGCGTCCGAACTGGGGAAGGCTGGTAACTTCGCGCGTGGTGATCTCACCGCCGATCTGGGCGTTTTCGGTCTGCATCAGCGTAGTCGCCTCGGCGGTGACCGTCGCCGTCTCAGTGACGCTGCCGGGCTTGAGTGTGACGTTGACGCCTTGCGACTGCTCGGCCTGAACGGCGATACCCTTAACTTCCTCCCGGTTGAAGCTGGGGGATTCGGCGGTTAACGTGTAAGTGCCCGGAGCGAGACCCGTGAAACGATAGAAACCCTCTCCGCTGGTGTTGGCGGCAAGCTTCTTTTGGGTCTCGTTGTTGGTCAGCGTGACTTTGGCGTTGGGGATCACGCCGCCGGACGAATCGCTGACGGTGCCTTCAAGACTGGCTCCAAACTGCGCCAGCAGCAGGAGCGGAAACAGGGCGAACAGAGCCCAGGCAGTTCTTTTCAACATTTGCCCCTCCCAAAACGACGAGGTAAAACGATTTACTTGGCCGAATTTTATACGGACAGCAGAATTGTGTCAAGACAATATTGAGCGCGCGTGTGCGGTTGCTCACGGAAGGCTAAGCGTTCACGCAAAAACAACCACTCATCAGGAGTCGTGATAGCACCATCCGCATGAGCCGCAATGACCGTGAAAACCCGGGACGAGAGCCTAGCGGGCGCGCGACCCGGCCCGCCCGACAACGTTCGGCGCGTGTCGACGCAGTGGCCGCGGAGAAGACGGCGCGTGGCGCGATTCAGAATCGCCGCGCGGCGCCAGGCGACAGCGTGGCGTTCCCGCTCTTCCGCGCGCAGGCGCGCCGAACGCGCAATCGGGGCGGGTGCTCGCGCCGCGTCCGCCAGACTCCCGTGCACGTGCGAGGTGGTCTCGCGCGGTGCCGGATCGAGCTTCGGCGCCGGCCGTATTCTCCCGCGCCTGGTGCCGTCGCAGCGAAGCTGCCCTTGGAGTTAGCCGTCCAGCGCTCGCCGCGCGAACGGATGTTCACGATTTACTTCTGCTTCTGCATCCTGACCTTGGCGCACTTCGGGCACTTCCACTTCCGCTGCTTGTGGTAGATGTGCCCCTTGAAACTCTTTCATCCGGACTTTGCACGTTCGACACGTCACGTGTACATTAGCATCGCACCGAAGGCACCGGCGATTATGACGCTGCGGACCCTGCTCGCGCCGCCGACGCCGCGCTGTCTCCTCCACTTCCGGTGCGGCCGTGCGGGATGCGCGCCGAACGCGCGCTCGGGGCCGCGCCCGCCAGACTCCCGCGCGCAGTCGCGCCTCGCCGGCTCGGGGCAAGCGTAGCGCCGGGGCGGCCGCGTTGCGTTCCCCTTACTCCCCTGCGCACGCAAGTGGGCTCGGGGGCGCTGATGCGGTCAGTTGTGGAAACCACGACCGATGAATTCTGCGACATAGTACTACGGCTTGCATCATCGCTGAGCTTCCCGGCATCCGATCACCCACGCGGCAGGATACGGAGAAACTTACCGCCCGGTTCTTCATCTGAAGAAGAACCGCCCCAATTTGTCCACACCGCCCCGGACGTAGGGGTGCTGCTCTCCGGGCGCCCCTACTGTCTGTCATCACTTCAAAGCCGCGCGAGCGGCCCTGCTTTTCTCGGCGTGCCCGCCAGACTCCCGTGCACGGGCGAGGTATGCTCGTGGTCTTCGCAGCCGCTATCCACACGCACCCTGGTGCGGCCGCTCTTCGGCCAGTAGCGGTTCGTGGTCCTCAAGAAGCCATGAAGCCGCTTTCCCCTGACTCACCATACGAACGGAATCAGCGCCTTCACGTCCCGGCAATACCGCTCATACTCCGCGCCGAATTCCTCTCGCATGAGCCGCTCTTCCACCAGCGACTTGTGCAGAAGCCCAAACACCACTAACCCGACCGCCACCAGCCCGCGGAACTCGCCCACCGTCAACGCAGTCCCCAACACAGCCAGCGAAAGCCCGGAATAAATCGGGTGGCGCACCACCGCATACGGCCCTCCTCGGATCAGCGTGTGGCCCTCCTTCACCGTAACCGTTAGGCTCCAGTTGCCTCCCAGGTAGAACCGGGCCCACACCGCGAAGAGGGCACCCACAATCGTCAGCGCCAGCCCCACCCACGAAACCGTGGCCGCTTCCCGCACGAAGGGCGCGTTCAGAACGCCCAACCCTGGATGGGTCCCCGCAAGCAGTGCACACGCCAGCCCGCACGCCGCAGCTTCGATCAGACGGGAACTCGTCGTCTGCCGGCGAGCCGTGCGCTTCGTCGCCAATGCACCAATCAGCCAGACGACTAACAGCGCAACCCAGATCGTGCTGATATACCGGTCGAACTGCGGCGCCATGGGCTAGTTCCGATCTTATCTAAGGTAACGGCTCCGGCGTTTCCCAGCCCTCTGACCTTGAATCACCCTTCTTAAGATCTCACTGCGCGGGCTGCAGGTCGAGTGCGCCGGAGCCGCGCCAACCACGGCGCGTCCGCCAGATTCCCGTGCACGGGCGAGGTGGCCCGAGCGGCGCGACGGCGAAGCGGCAGATCGAGCCTCCCGCGGTGCGCCGCTTTCTCCCCGCTCGGCGCCGCCCTCGTGCCGCCAACGTGCCAGTTGATGTCAGAGGGCTCACGGGAGTAATCTCTCCGAACGCCGTTTCGGGTTCGCGAGAGCGGATTGCTGGTGCGATGGGCTGCTGTAGCCAGGAATCCGTCTGCCGCTCCAACTGAGGGGACCTCACGGAACATGGCGCCCATACGTCCAAGTGGACTTCCGGGTGGGCGACCACTCGTCCGGAGAGCCGAACTTAAGACGATGCACCAACTCGTACGGCCCGTCTCTTCGATGGTACTCATCCCATCACCGCCGAGATAGCTCGCGGGTCAGCCAGGTTTTGGCCAGCTTCCAGTCCCGCTTCACGCTTGGAGCGGAAATCTTCAGCGCCTCGGCGGTCTGCTCCACGCTCAAGCCGCCGAAAAAGCGCAGTTCGACTACGCGGGCCTTGCGGGGGTCCATTTCCTCCAGGGCATTGAGGGCATCGTCCAGGGCAATCAGGTCCTCGCTGCTTTGTGGTGAAGCGTCCATGGACTCATCCAGGTAGACGTGGGGCAAGCGCCCGCCACGCTTGTCCGCGAGGTGCGCTCGGGCGGAATCCACCAGAATGCGCCGCATGATCTGCGCCGACACAGCAAAGAAGTGCGTGCGGTCCTGCCAACGGACACCCTCTACATTCACCAGACGAAGATAGGCTTCGTTGACCAAGGCGGTGGTCTGGAGGGTTTGCCCGGGAAGCTGCCCGCGCATGTGCCGGTGGGCGATCCGGTGCAGTTCGGCGTAGACCAACGGCGTCAGTTGGTTGAGGGCCGCCTGGTCGCCATCACCCCAGGCGCGCAGCAGCCGGGATATTTCCACCGAAGAGGACGGCACAAATATTTCAAGCCAATTATACTTCCGGGCCTCATTTTCCGGTTAGCTCCGTGAGGTGGAACATGAGACTCACTGCGATGCCGTTGCCAACCGGGACGCCGAGGCAACCTGCACTTACCGGGCGCACCGGGAGAAAAAGCAGGAAAGCGATTTGGATTTTACTGTTCCTGGCGGCTGGCGCGGCGGCGGGAAGCGGCGCGGAGAGGCGCGAGCCCGACATCGTCGTTTGCCTTCATCACGGCAATGTAAGCGCAGCGATTGTTGGAACCGCCGAGGCACAGGCGCAGCGGATGCTGGCGAGCGTTGGCATCTCGGTGGCATGGCGTCTGGGCACGCCGAATTATCACGGGCGCGCCGAAGTAATTGAGGCCGTTCTGGCGGAGCGAG
>PLZX01000335.1:0-25690 GCA_003152325.1 Bryobacterales bacterium
GACGCTGGTGCTCTTCCATAAGGAGCTGGACCTGTACGCCTTTGTCGGCATCATCATGCTGTTCGGCGTGGTGAAGAAGAACGCCATCATGATGGTAGATTTCGCAATCTCCGCCCGCAAAGGCGGCCAGAACGCTTACGATTCCATCTGGAACGGCTGCCTGCTGCGCTTCCGCCCGATCATGATGACCACGGTGGCCGCGTTGTTCGGCACGCTCCCCATTGCCTTAGGCTATGGTGAAGGCGCCGACGCACGTCAACCGCTGGGCCTCGCCGTAGTGGGCGGCCTGGTGGTGAGCCAGTTCCTGACCTTGTACATCACTCCGGTGATTTACCTCTACCTGGAGCGCTTCCAGGAGTGGCTGCAAGGGGAAAACAGGACGGTGCCGGCGGCGGCGGTAGAGGCGTAGCTCCAGATGGGATGGCTTCGTGCCTTAAGGCAAGCGCCGATCTATTGGTTGTGTGGGCGGTTCAGAGAAGCCACGATGTCGGCAACGCTAAGATTCTTCTGCCACTCGAGTCGATCCAGGGAGTAATTCCCTTTGCCGGACCGGTTAAGGCGAAGGAAGCGGGCCAACCCGTCCGGACCAAGCTCTCGCTGAAGTACTTCGAGCGCATAGCGCTCGAACTGCTCATCGGTCATATGTTCGACGGAGATCATACTCCCTGCTCCCGTATCCATTCTACCGGGTTCAGAACCCGAACGCGCGGTGAGCCAACAGCGCGCCCAGCCCTCTTGATGAATCGATCGTCGGTGGTGAGCAGAACCTCCGCATTGCCGGCTTCGGCGGTGCCCAAATGCAGTGCATCGAAGGCGCCGTAACCAACAGCTTCGAGTTCCTTTGCCCGCTGGATAATTTGGCTGTCCAGCGGGATAGTATCTGTCGCCAGCAACAAGAGCACCTCAATCTCGTACCTCCGCGCCGCGTCCGGGNNGGACTTCCTCCACGATCTTGCGTGCAGGTCCGCTCATTTCGCGTGTTCCGCTACTTGGGGTAAACGCGGAAGTCGTCGAAATACGTGACGGAATCGGCCAGCGTCCACAGGCCGACTTTGCCGGGGCCGGTGAAGGTGGCGTCCTGGCCTTCGAGGATCCGCCGGTGGTCGAGGAAGACCTGGAAGTTGTTGCCGCGAGCCGAAACCTTTAAGATGCACCAGGCATTGGCCGGAATGGGATGCTTGACGCCAGCCATCAGCGGGATGCGGTGGCCGTTCTCCACTTTATACACCGCGACGTCGTTCTCCAGCGCGTTGGCACGGGCCAGGTAATAATTGTTGGCATCGCGATACCGCCAGACCAGCCCGCCCGCCTGTCCGCCGTGGCCGGAGACGGGTTTGATGCGCACGCTCACATCGGCGTCGCGCAGGTTGGCTCCATCGAAAATCGCCAACGGAGAGCGCGCATGATTGTCGTCGGTGGAAACCTGGGCCAGCACGTAAGGCTGAGTGGGGGCGGTTCGGTCTTTGACTATTTCCCAGCGCGGGGCTGCGCCTGTGTCGGTCATCGAGACCGTCCATCCAGGCGGCGTCTTGCCCAGCGGGAAGGTGTCGAAATTGACTACCTTACCGGCCGGAGCAAGCAGATTGAACGCGAACAGCCACGCAAGCGCTTTCATGTTCATGTAAAGCCGGGCGATGCCGTAGAACTCCTCATCACCCTTGCTTCCTTTGTACCACAACCAGCCACCAAGAGAGTACCGGGTCCGATAATCATATCGGCGGAAATTCGCCGCCGCTTTAGGCTACAGCGGGCCGCAGAATCGCCGGCGCGGCGCTGATGGTAGCGGTGGCGGACTCCAGGCCTGCCGCGGTCGCCGTCATGCGAATTTCGCCGGCTTCCTTCAGGGCCTGCACAATCGCCATCGCCAGTCCATTAAAGGCGCTACGCTTGTCGCCCTTGTCCGGTTCGTGGCAGCTCGGGTCGCCGTTGCCAACCCCCACAAGTTTGCCTCGGCCCGCCACCTGGAAGGTCAATTGGTTGCCGGCAGTGGGAACGGGACGACCCTGCGCATCGACAATCTCGGCGGTCACCATGGACACGTCCTCCCCATCGGCGGAGATGCGGCTGCGGTCGGGACGAAGCACGATACGCGCGGCCGGGCCGACCGTCTCCCGCTTGTCGGAAAGCACCTGCTTGCCATCATTAAAACCTTTGGCTTCAAGTAACCCAGGCTGATACTTCACTTTCCACATGAGATGAGTGTCGCGAGCTGAATCCTTCGCGCCGAGACTCTTGCCGTTGAGAAACAGCTCCACGCGCTCAGTGTTGGAGTGGACCCAGACTTCCACCTCCTGGCCCTCCTTGCCCGGCCAGTTCCAGTGCGGGAAGAGGTGCAGCACCGGCTTCGATCCCCACCATGCCTGGTAATAGTAAAAGTTGTCCTTGGGGAAACCGCACATATCCATAATGCCGAAATGGGAGTTGATGCACGGCCAACCGTAGGGCGTGGGCTCGCCGCGGTAATCGAATCCCGTCCAGGCGAAACCGCCCGCCAGAAACGGGCGCGCGTTGTAGAACTTCCACCAGAATTCGGCAGTGGCGGCCCAGGAGGGCTTCTCCGTGTCGTAGGCCTGCACGTACCCTCTGTCTTTATCGTTGGCGTAGATGCCGCGCGTGGACACAGTCGACGCGGTCTCCGAGCCCAACATCGGCAAGTTGGGGTAGTCCTTATGAAACTGGTCGATACGCGGTTCATTGTAATTAAAGCCTTGAACATCCACCACGTTGGACGCGCCCTTGCCGCCGTAGCCGTTGTTCATGGCTTGAGTGACCGGCCGCGAGTCGTCCAGGCTTTTGACGAGGCGTTTCATGGTGCTTTCGATGCGCGCTCCGCGTTCGGTGCCCTGTTCCGGTTCCTCGTTGCCGAGCGACCAGATCACGATGGAGGGGTGGTTGCGGTGGCAACGGATCATGCGCTCAAGCTGGCTCAAACCCTCGGGGGTGGAATCCATGAGACGGGTTTCGCACATCATGATCATGCCGAGGCGGTCGCAGGCATCCACCAGTTCCGGCGTCGGGGGATTGTGCGACGTGCGGTAGGCGTTCGAGCCCATTTCCTTCAGCCGTTCAATGCGGTAGGACTGGATTCGGTCGGGCAGCGCGGCGCCCACGCCGGCGTGATCCTGGTGGTTACACGTTCCTTTAATTAATACATGCTTCTCATTGAGAAAGAAGCCGTTGTCATCGAAGCGAACTGAACGGATGCCGAAGGGAGTGGTGTAGGCGTCCACCTCCGCTCCGGCTGATTCCACGCTGGTTTCGAGGCGGTATAGATTGGGTTGCTCAATCGACCAGAGCGCCGGCGAGGCGACATCGCTGCGCTGTTCGAAGACGTGCCAGCTCCATGCAGGGATGGCTACCGGCGGGGCGGCGATGGTAGCCACCACCTTCCCCGTGGGATCGAGAATGCGGGAGACCACCCGGCAGTTGCTGGTTCCGCCGGTTTCGTTATTGACCTCAGTGGAGATGCGGACGATGGCGGGCGCCGAGGGCCGCACTTCCGCTCGCGCGAAAGTGCCCCAGTGCGCCACGTGCACCGGATTGGTTTTGGTGAGCCAGACGTGACGATAAATGCCCGCGCCTTCATAAAACCAGCCGTCGCCCAGCGTAGCGTCGACGCGCACCAGCAGCACGTTCGGCCCGCCATAATTCGCGTGATCGCTGATGTCGTAGCGGAAAGGCGCGTAGCCGCTGAAATTCTTGCCCAGGTAATGGCCGTTGAGGATGACGATGGAATCGCGGTAGACCCCGTCGAATTCGAGCGCCAGGCGGCGGCCCAGGTCGGCAGCCGGCAGATCGAAGACACGGCGGTACCAGCCGATGGACGTGGCCGGATACTTGCGGCCCAGCGGGTGGCAGCCGTGGGCGACCAGCGACCGGTCGTTTTCGAACGGCAGCTCGATGGCCCAGTCGTGTGGGAGGTCGACTTTTTGCCAAGCACTGTCATCGAAATTGGCGCGCGAAACGTCTGGGGTGCCGCGCGGCGCCTGGATGACGCTGCCGGACTTCGCGAACGTCTCGCCGCCCGCGCCATACAAAAAATCCTGCGCGGGATCATTGGCGTGGCCGAAGTGGAACCGCCACCCGAAATCGAGTACCAGGCGCTCGCGCCCGGCGGCAGGAGCGGCGGCAGCCGGAGATGCGGCGGCTGCCTGCGGTTGCGCGGCGGCCGTTCCCTGCCCGGTGGCGGCGGCCGATACGGCCAGCGTACTCTTGAGGAGATCCCTGCGTGTCCAGTTCATTTTCAGTCCTGAGGGTCACAATAACATGGGGCTGCAAGCGGTTGCAGCGGCTGCCGGACAGGCCCTTGCATCTATAGCCATAGTGGATATACTATAGCCAGGGTGGATATATGATCGAAAAAACGCCTCAGCCGGAATCGTTTCTGCCGTTGCCCCCCGCCACCTTTCATATTCTGATAGCAGTGGCGGAAGAAGACCGGCACGGCTATGCCATCATTCAGGACGTGGAAGTCCGCACCGGGGGCGCGCTCCGCCTGAGCGCGGGAACGCTTTACCGCTCCATCCAGCGCATGTTGGAACAGGGTCTACTTGTCGAGACGCAGGAGCGGCCGGCGCCGGAATGGGACGACGAGCGGCGGCGCTACTACCGCATCACGCCCCTCGGCGCCCGCGTGGCGCGCGCGGAGACGCGGCGACTGGCTGGACTGCTGAAGATGGCGCGAGACCGCGGTTTCGCGCCGGGGAGGGCGTGACATGAGGCTCTACCGGGCGTTGTTGCATCTGTATCCTGCGTCGTTCCGTAACGAGTACGGCGATGAGATGACCGCGCTGTTCGCACGGCGACGGCGCGACGCAGGCTGGCCGGTGGGCGTGCTCGCCCTGTGGTTAGGCCTCTTGTGGGAAACGGTGGGGAACGCCGCCGCGGTTCACGCCGACATCCTGCGGCAGGACCTGCGCCAGACGGCGCGCGCGTTGCGCAGATCGCCCGGCTTCGCACTGACAGCGGTGCTGGTGGTGGCGTTGGGAGTTGGCGCAAACACGGCGGCGTTCTCCCTGGCGGACAAGGTGCTGGTACGGCCGCTGCCGTTTCCGGATTCCGAGCGGCTGGTGAAGTTGTGGGAGACTGTGCCCGGTTATTCGCGGATGGAACTTTCGCCGGCCGATCTTCGCGACTGGGCCGCGATGAGCCACTCCTTCGAGTCCACCGGGGCCTTTGTAGGAGTTCCGGTGAACATCGTGGGCTTGGGCGATCCGCAGAGGCTGGATGCCACCAGGGTGACCGCCGCCACACTGCCGATGCTGGGTGTACAACCGGTGCTGGGGCGACTCTTCACCGCGGCCGAAGATCGCGACGGGGCGGAAGGCGCGCTGGTCTTGAGCTACGCGCTGTGGCAGGCACAATTCGGCGGAGACCCGGCGGTGTTGGGACGGCCGCTCGCAATCGATGGCGAGAGTTACAAGGTGATCGGCGTGATGCCGCGGGATTTTCATTTTCCAGACCAACAGACCCAGTTATGGACCGCGCTGCGGCTGGGGGAAGACGCCTATCAGGATCGCAACGATAATTACCTGCAAGGGCTCGCGAAGCTGAAGCACGGGCTGTCATTAGCGCAGGCGCGCGCCGACGTGGCGGTGGTGACGGCGCAGCTCCGGCAGCAATACCCGCGCGAGAATCACTATACGGGGGCCAACCTCTACCTGTTGCGGGATGAGGTTTCCAAGCAAGCGCGGATGCTGCTGCTGGCGTTGAGCGGCGCGGCCATTTGCGTGCTCCTGATCGCCTGCACCAATCTGGCGAACCTGCTGTTGGCCCGCGCGCTGGTGCGCGAAAAGGAACTGGCGGTGCGCAGCGCCATGGGCGCTGGACGCGAACGCCTGATGCGCCAACTGGGCACGGAGAGCCTGGTGCTGTCCATGCTGGGAGGCGTCGTGGGAGTGGCCTTGGCAATGGCCGTGGCGCCTCTGTTGGCGCGGTTGGTTCCCAACACGCTGCCCCTGGCTCAGGCGGCATCGCTGGATTGGCGCGTGCTGGGTTTCGCCGGGCTGCTGACGGCGGTGACCGGGATCTGCTTCGGCATGGCGCCGGCGTGGCGCATCTGCCGCAAGACCGATTTGAGCGCGCTGCGCGAAGGACCGCGCACGGGCGGCGGCCGCAGGGAACGGCTGCGCTCCGCGCTGGTGATGGCGGAAGTGATGGCATCGGTGGTGCTGTTGGTCTCGGCGGGACTGCTGATGCGGGCGCTGGTGCGGCTCCAAGGCGTCGACCCGGGGTTCCGCAGCGACGGTGTGCTCACGCTGCGGACAGCCTTGCCCTGGCAGAAGTACGGGGCAACCACGCGGCGCCACGTGTTCTTCACCCGCGTGCTGGACGAAGTGCGGCAATTGCCGGGCGTGACGAACGCGGCCTACATCAGCTTTCTGCCGATGGTGATGCGCGGTGGGATCTGGCCGGTGGACGTGGGAGAGCACGTGGTGGAGCGCTCGGAAGCGCACACCTCCAGCCTGCGTTTTGTGACGCCTGGATTCTTCGCGGCCTTGCAGATTCCCATCCGCATGGGGAGGGACGTAGAGGAATCGGATGCGCCGGATAAAGTCTGGACCGCGGTGGTGAGCGAATCCTTCGTCCAGAGATACTGGCCGGGGCAGGACCCGCTGGGCCGCCACTTCCAGATGGCGTTTCACGACCGGGCGGTGGTGGGAGTGGTGGGCGACATCCGCGTCCGCGGACTGGAACAAAGCAGCGAGCCGCAAGTCTACTTCCCGTACCGGCAGGTAGAAGATTCCTCACTCATGAATTACGCGCCGAAGGACCTGGTGCTGCGCTCGTGGGCCGGACTTGGTCCGCTGGTGCCGCAAATCCGGCGCATTGTGCATGCCGCGGACCCGGAACAGCCGGTCTCCGATGTGCGAACCATGTCGCAGATTGTGGAAGACGATACCGGCGCGCGTGCCGTGCAGGTGCGTGTGTTGGGCGCGTTCGCATTCGTGGCGTTCCTCCTGGCCGCGGTGGGAATTCACGGCGTGCTGGCGTTTGCCGTGTCGAGCCGGTCGCAGGAATTCGGGGTGCGCATAGCTTTGGGCGCGCAGCGCGGCGACATCGTCTGGATGGTGATGCGGCAGGGCGCGATACTGGCAGCCGCAGGCCTGATTCCCGGAATCGTCCTGGCCTACGCCGCCGGCAACGCCATGCGGGCGCTGTTAGCCGGCATCGCGCCGCGGGACACGGTGACCTTCGCGGCTGCGGTGACGCTGTGCGGTTTGATGACGCTATTGGGCAGCCTGCTGCCGGCATGGCGCGCAGGTCGGGTGGATCCGATGACGGCGATGCGCCAGGAGTAATCCCGCTCAGACGCGGGAACGGCGCTGATCGGTTTCTTGCGAAACTGTGGCCGCCAGCACCGGACGCAGCTTTTCTATCGCCGCGTCAGCGGTGATGCCGTACTTAGCGCGTAGCGCGTCGATCTTGCCATGCTCGATGAACTGGTCGGGCCAGCCAATTCTTACTACCGGTGTCGAGAGTCCGAGATCGCTCAAGGCTTCCAGGACCGCGCTGCCGAAACCGCCGCGCAAAACATGGTCTTCCAGAGTTAGGACAACGTCCACACTGCGGGCGAAGAATTCCAGCATTTCGACATCCAGCGGTTTCGTGAAGCGCGCGTTGATCACCGCCGCGGCGATGCCTTTGCTCCATAACTTACGCGCAACTTCTTCCGCCATGGGAACCAGCGCACCCAGCGCGAAGATGGCCACCCGGTCGTTGTCGCTGTTCTGGATCAATTCGGCCTTGCCGATCGGAATCAGGCTGGGAACATCCTTGACGGGCGTGCCCGGGCCCACGCCGCGCGGGTAGCGAATGGCACTCGGACCGTCCCAGTGCATCGCGGTGAAGAGCATGTCGGCCAACTCGTCTTCGTCTTTGGGCACCATGTGAACGATGTTCGGGATGCCGCGGAGATAGCTGATGTCGAACAGGCCATGGTGCGTGGGACCGTCGTCGGCCGACAGGCTGCCGCGATCCATGCAGAAAACCACCGGCAGGTTTTGCAGGCAGACGTCGTGGACGACCGGGTCGAAGGCGCGTTGCAGGAAGGTGGAGTATATCGCGCAGAAAGGTTTGAAGCCTTTCGCGGCCAGGCCGGCGGCGAATAAGACCGCGTGCTCTTCGGCGATGCCCACGTCGAAGTATTTGTCGGGATGCTTCGGCTGAAAGCGGTCGAGACCGGTGCCGTTGGGCATGGCGGCGGTAATGGCGACTACTTTGTCGTTATAATCGGCTAACTTCACCATGGTGTCGGCGAAGACTTCCGAGTAAGTCCGGCGGCTGAGCGGTTTGGTTTCGCCCGTCTCGGGATCGTAGGGTCCCAGACCATGAAACTTCTTCTGCTTCTGCAGCGCCGGCTCGAAGCCTTTGCCTTTTTGGGTGAGCACGTGCAACAGTACCGGGCGATCCTGCTTCTTGAGAAACTCCAGGGTCTTGATCAGCGTGGAGATGTCATGGCCGTCGATAGGGCCATAGTATTTGAGACCCAGTTCTTCAAAGATTACGCTGGGCCACAACATGCTCTTAGCGGCCTCTTCGGCTTTACGCGCCATTTTGAGAGCGATCTTACCGCCCACCATTTCGACAAACTTACCAGCGCGGTCGTGCAGATAGTCGTACCGCGGGCTGGTGACGATGCCGTGCAGATAGCTGGCGATGGCGCCCACGTTCTTGTCGATGGNNGTGATGCCGCAGGTGAAAGCCGCGTCGCCGGCGACGGCCACCACGTGTTCCTTGCCGCCCGTCTTGTCGCGCGCCACGGCCATTCCCAGCGCGGCCGAAAGCGCCGTGCCGGCGTGTCCCGCGCCGTAGGAATCGTGCGGGCTCTCGGTGCGCAGCATGAAGCCATTGAGACCGCCGGGCGTGCGGATAGTGGAGAAGCGCTCACGCCTGCCGGTAAGCAGCTTGTGAATGTAGGCCTGGTGGCTCACATCAAAGAGGATACTGTCGGCGGGCGTTGAGAAGACGTAGTGCAAGGCGATGGACAGCTCCACCACGCCGAGATTGGGACCGAGGTGCCCGCCATTGGCGGAGAGCACCGCAATCAACTCTTCACGGATTTCACCGGCCAGTTGTTCCATCTCCGCAACCGAGAGACGCTTGACGTTCTCGGGCGAATTGATCAAATCGAGAATGCGTGGCATAGTTTCAGAACACCGGGGCGGTCTGTTGCGCGCCCGTCACCCAGATACCGAGGTACATGATGTTAATTTTCTCACGACTGGAGGGCTGGCGGGGGCCTGACCCGTTGTGGGGCATCTGGCAAGCTGGTCAACAACCCGCCCCACCAGCCGGGTCACCCAGTTATGATGAGTAGCGCGGGCGGCCATGGAATCTCCCACCTCGACATTTGCGCTGCTGGAGAAGGCCCGGACGGGCGACCAGGAAGCCATGTCGCAGGTGTTTGAACAACACCGGCGGCGGCTGGCGGTGCTGGTGCATTTCAAGCTGAGCCCGCGGGCGCGGGGGTTTTCCGAAGTGGAAGACGTGGTGCAGGAAACATTACTGCGGGCTTTTCGGGATGTGGGGCGCTTTACTTACCAATCGCCGGGAAGCTTTCTGCGGTGGCTGTCGTCCATCGCGGACCACGTAATCATCGACCGCGTGCGCTACCAGGGGCGCGAGCGGCGCGCGGGCGAGCGAGTGCCATTCCGGTCGGAGAGCAATCCGCTGGGTCCGGAGCCGGCGGACACGCGCACGCCGAGCCGGCTGTTCGCGCAGCAGGAGGCGGTGGAGCGGCTGCTGGCGCGCCTGGAAGCGCTGCCGGAGAATTACCGCGAGGCCATCCTGCTGGCGAAGATCCAGGGGCTTACCACACAAGAGATGGCGGAGCGGCTGGGCAAGTCGCGGGAGGCGGTGGCGCTGTTGGTGTTCCGGGCGGTGAAGAGATTTCGCGAATTGCAGGGGTCCCAGGCATGACCGACGAAGAGCGCGAACAGCGGCTGGCGGAGGAGCTGGCGGACCTGATGGACCAGCGAGCCCAGGGCGGGAAGGACACCGCTACGACTGCGCACATGGAACTGGCCGGGCATCTGGAGGCGCTGTCGGAAATCGACCGTGTGATGCAACCGGGAGCGTTGCCGGAACGGCTGTCAGGACACAAGATCCTGGTGGAGATCGGGTCGGGCGGAATGGGGCGCGTGCTGCTGGCGGTGGATGAAGCGCTGGGGCGCAAGGTGGCCATCAAGACGCTGGCCGGGCGCTACGCGGACAACCCGGTTTTGCGGGCGCGATTCATGCAGGAGGCGCGCGCCATGGCGCGGGTGAACCATCCGCACGTGGCCCGTATCTATAACCTGGGCCCGCCCGAGGAGCCGCCGCATTTCGTGATGGAGTATGTGGAAGGCGCTCCGCTGACGCGCGTGGCGCAGCCGCTGAATTTCGAACAGCGCGCCGAGCTGATGCGGAAGGTGGTGTTGGGCGCGCAGTTTTTGCATGATCAGGGCATCCTGCACCGCGATTTGAAGCCGGCCAACATCCTGGTGGGCGCGGACCTGGAACCCAAGCTGCTCGATTTCGGCCTGGCGCTGGACGTGGCTGGACACGAGCGGCTGTCGAAGATCGGCGAAGTGGTGGGCACACCCGAGTATCTTTCGCCTGAGCAGGCCAACGGCGCTGAAAAGCTGGATGCCCGCAGCGACGTGTTCTCGCTGGGCGCGGTCCTGTATGAGCTGCTGGCAGGGACGCCGCCCTTTCAAGCCGGGAGCGTGGCGGAGTTGCTGCGCAAGATTCGCGAGGAAGATCCGCAGCTTCCGCGGCGGCGCGATGTCTCCATTCCGCAAGACCTGCAGAACATCTGTCTGAAGGCGCTGGAAAAAGATCCCGCGCGGCGCTATGCCACGGCGCGCGAGATGGCCGACGATCTGCGGCGCTTCCTGGCGCACGAGGCGGTGCTGGCCGAACCGGGCGCCTACTCGCGGTTGATCAGCCACAAGGTGGGCGAGCACCTGCGCGATCTGGAAGCCTGGCGGCACGACCAGATTGTTTCGGAAACCGAGTACGCCGGCATCCGCAAACGGTACGAGAAATTGATGGAGCGCGAGGACTCCTGGATCCTGGCCGCGCGGCGGTTGACGCTCCCGCAAGTGACGCTGTACCTGGGGGCGTGGATTCTGGCGGTGGGCGCGGCGCTGCTGACATTTTTCAAGTACCCGGCGCTGGCGGGCGCGCCGGCGGTGATGCTGGCGTGGGCGGCAGTTGTGCCGGTGGCGTGGATCGGCATCCGCACCTGGAAGCGCGGCCATTACCGGGTGGCCATCGCTTATCTGCTGGCGGTTTGCCTGGTAGCGCCGGTGGCCGTGCTGGTCACGCTGGAAGAAGCGCACCTGTTCACGGCGCTCACGCAGGGGAAGCAGAATCTGGAATTGTTCCACTGGTTGGAAGTCGCCAAGGAAGCCACCAATGCGCAGATCTGGTGGGCGCTGGTGGCCGGGCTGCCGGTCTGCTGGTGGCTGCGGCGTTTCACGCATGCGCCGGTGTTCTCGCTGATGTATGCAGCCACGGCTGCCATGGCGTGTCTGGCGACGCTGTTGCGCATGGGCGTGTTGGAGTATCTGGACCACAACCAGGGCCGTTTCTTCCTGGACCTGATCCCTTGCGCGGCGCTGTTCATGGTGGCGGGCTTCGTATTCGAGCGCCTGAAGATGCCCGACGATTCGCAGTACTTCTATCCCTTCGCGGTGGCCTTCACGCTGGCGGCGTTAAGCGGCGTGGCCGGTTACCACGAGCCTTGGGCGCAATGGCTCAAGACGCAAGCGCCATGGACGCGCGGGCAGGTGGAGTATCTGTTCATCCTGAACGCGGGCAGTTACTTCGTGCTGGACCGCATCTGCGACCGGTTTGAATCGACGCAGGTGCGCATGGTGGGGAAGTCGTTTCGCTTCGTGATTCCGGGGCACGTGATGACGTCGCTGTTTCTGCTGCAACTCAGCGCCAAGTCGGTGAGGGAAGCGCGGGTGCTGGAGTGGCTCCTGCCGGCGGTGGCTTGCGTGTTCATCTTCTCCAGCATCCCGCGGCAGATGAAAAACTTTCTGGTAAGCGGCCTGGTGTTTTTGGCGATCGGCGTCTACCGGTTGCAACAGGAGGTGTTTCCGAACCGGGCCTTCTGGCCGGTCTTGCTGCTGACGTGCGGGTTGGGGCTGATGGTGGCGGCGGCCAACTACGCAGCGTTGCGGGTGGCAGTGGGCAGCCTTCGAAAAAAACACTGAGCCGCCGATTTCTGGTGCAATCCTCCGCTTCCGATGTCGCTGTTCCTTACTGGAGGCGATTGTATGAAGCGAATATCGATGCTGCCGGCGCTGGCCGGTTTTCTGATCTTGACGGCGTGTGACACGCCTACTCCGGCGGTTCTCTCACTGGAGCCGGTGGCTACCGACCAGGAACTGGTGGCGGCCGATGGATTTGCCGGAGTGTGGATATCTAACGACGAGACGTGCGTTGTCCGGCGGGATAAGGACAATGGCAAGACCTACGAGATCACGTACCTGGGCGGGTCGCCAATGGGTTTCGAGGGGCGGGTGTTCCGCGCGGGTGAAGCGATGTTGATGGAAGTGACGCCGGCCGGCGACAACGATTTCCGCTTGCCCGGACACGCACTGGCGCGGATCTGGGTCAGCGGCGCCGAGTTCAAATGGGCGTTCCTGGATTCCGACTGGTTGAAGCAGCAGGCGTCTCAGTTGCTGGCGCACCACCAGGCGGATAACAAAATGCTGCTGCTGGCGTCCGGTCCCGCGGTGCACAGCTTTCTCGCCAAATACGGAACCGACGACAGAGCTTACGGCAAGATCACGACTTGGCAGAGATTGCAGTAGCTTCCGCCGCGTGGTAGGAACTGCGCACCAGGGGGCCGGCTTCCACGTGCGCGAAGCCCATCTCCTGGCCGGCGCGGCGCAGATCGGCGAACTCTTCCGGCGGAACGTAGCGCACCACCGGCAGATGCTTGGGCGATGGTCGCAGATACTGGCCGAGAGTCAGGATATCGACATGGTGGGCACGCAGATCGCGCATCACGGCCAGCGTTTCATCGGTGCGTTCACCCAGGCCCAGCATCAGGCCGGATTTCGTGGGTGTGGCGGGGCGCATGCCTTTGGCGGCGGCCAGCACGTCGAGCGAGCGCTGGTAACCCGCACCCAGCCGCACCTGGCGGTAGAGCCGCGGCACGGTTTCGGTGTTGTGGTTGAAGACGTCGGGCGCGGCTTCCATCACGGTCGCGACGGCTGCCAGGTTTCCCTGAAAATCGGGGACCAGGACCTCGACGCCGCATCCCGCCACGCGCGCGCGGATGGCGCGGATCACCAGGGCGAACAGTTCGGCGCCGCCATCTTCGCGATCATCGCGGTTGACGCTGGTGATGACGGCGAACTTCAGCCCCATGGCTTCCACGGCTTCGGCCACGCGGTTGGGTTCATCGTAATCCACCGGCAGGGGAGCGCCTTTTTGCACGGCGCAAAAACCGCAGCGCCGCGTGCACACGTTCCCTAAGATCATGAAGGTGGCGGTGCGCTGGTTCCAGCATTCGCCCACGTTGGGGCAGGCAGCGCTTTCACAGACGGTGTGGAGGCGCAGACGGTCAATGAGTCCCTTCAGCTCGTGGTAATTCCGGCCGGCCGGCGCGGGGGCGCGCAGCCACCGGGGCCGTTCCAACTGTGGGGCTATCGAAACCAGCATCCTATCGTCTATTGTAGCGAGCCTCAGCTCCTTTACGGTCACGATTCGACCCCCAACCGGAATTGCCATCGCGAAGGAGCCGAGGCCGCCCTGCACGGCATTGATTTGGTGGCGCTTGAGGTCGCCGGGAACTTTCGCGGGAGGGGTGGCGTCTATACCTTTGCAAGGCCGGTTTTTTCCTGCTAGGTTGGAGTCAGGTTGAAAGTGAGGCAGGCGGTGGCCACTTCGATCCTGGACTTAACGTCGGACCGGGCGCCCGAGGGCGCGGCGACGGACGATCTCCGTCTTATAGAAGGCTTGCGTACCGGTGCGGGATGGGCCTACGAGGCTCTGACCCGTATCTTCCAGCAACCGGTATATGCACTGGCAACGCGCTTGCTCGACGATCCATCCGAAGCCAGCGACGTGGTTCAGGAAGTTTTCCTGAAAGTATTTCGCAATATTGGAAGTTTTCGCGGAAAGAGTACGCTGCGGACCTGGATTTACCGCATCACGGTGAATGAGGCGCACAACTCGCGGCGCTGGTTCTTCCGCCACCGCAGGCGCGAAGTGGAACTGGACGCAGATCCGGAAGAGTCGCGCAATTGGAAAGAGATTATACCGGACAATAGCCGGACGCCATATGACGTGGTGCTGGATGCGGAACAACGCGCAGTCATTGAGGCGGCTTTAGGAAGGATCAGCCCGATCTTCCGGGAGGCTGTGGTGCTTCGAGACATCACGGACCTGAGTTATGAAGAGATCGCCGCGGTGTTAGCGGTATCTTTGGGGACAGTAAAATCTCGAATCCTGCGGGGCCGCGAAGCCCTGCGGGAAGAGCTCGCGGGAAGCCTGAATCCCAGGCCGGCCTTGCGACTGATGCCCGAAACGGCAGAGAAGATGTCATGAGCTGCGAAAACGTGCAAAAGCGGATTTCCCTACTCCTCGACCGGAGGTTGGCGGTCAAGGAGCGGGAGAATATGTTGGCGCACATCGAAGCGTGCCGCGCGTGCGGAACACATTTCGAAATGATGCAAAACCAGGTTGCCATGGTACGCGGATTACACCAGCCGGCGATCCCGGCACAGCTCGCGGCGCGGTTGAGTGTTCTGGCATCTCACGAGTGCGAACGCGCGCTGAATCGCGTGAGCCTGTCGGCCCGCCTGCGGCGCTGGGCCTCGCGCGTCGATCTGGCATTCGACAACTTGATGCGGCCCCTCGCGCTGCCATTTACCGGCGGCGTGCTCTCCACGCTGGTGATCTTTACTCTGCTGGTCCCCAGCCTGAGTTTCTCGCACGATATCCGCGGCAAGGAGTTTTATACCCCGCCAGTCGGCAAGATGGTGACCAATCCCTGGGATCAGGTAGCCGACGCCGATGACGACTTCCCGCGCATCGAAACACCTACCACTGCTCCGTCGGATTACTATAACGTAGTCGACTTGAAGATCGATAAGACGGGACGCGTGGTGGATTGGTCGGTGGTGCGCGGCGAATTGACCCCCGACATGAAGAGCATCATCATGCTGGGACAATTCCAACCGGCGACGGAACTCGGCCTGCCGACGCAAGGAACCATCCGCTTGGTCCAGTCCTGCGCCAGCGCCACGGTGCGCGGCTAGCGGCGCCGGGTGTCCCGACAAAAACTCGGACAACATTTCCTGATCAAGGGCTCCGTCCTCGAGCGCATAGCCGCGGCCGCCTGCCCTGGCCCGGCCGAACTGGTGATTGAGATCGGCCCAGGACGTGGCGCCCTCACGGAACGACTGCTGAAGCGCGCGGCCCGCGTAGTCGCCATCGAAGTGGACCCGTACCTGGTGGACCACCTGCGCGGCAAGTTCGCCGCCGAGCCGCGTCTGGAGGTGTTGCAGGCGGACGTGCTGGCAACCGACTTGGCGCAGTGGGGCGCTGTGCCCATTGCCGGGAATCTGCCGTACTACATCGCGTCCCCCATCCTGGAACGGGCGGCACGGCTGCGCCTGCCGCGGGCGGTGTTTCTGATTCAGAAGGAAGTGGCCGAGCGCCTGGTGGCGCGGCCCGGCTCACGCGGCTACGGATTCCTCACAGTGCAGACGGCGCTGTTCGCAGCGGCCCGCCTGCTCTTTGAAGTGAAGGCCTCGGCGTTTCATCCGCCGCCCAAGGTGGATTCCGCGGTGGTGCTGCTGGAGCCGCGGCCCGCTGCGACGGCCGACGCCGACGGCTTCCTGCGTTTCGCTGGGCTGTGCTTCGCGCACAAGCGCAAGACCATCCGCAACAACCTGGTGGAAGTCTACGGGAAAGACCTGGTGGGCACCTGGCCCGAAGCCGGTCTACGGGCGGAGCAAATTCCGCTGGAGGGGTTGATCGCGATGTACGCGCGCGTGGCGGCTAACAGCGCTCCAGAATCCCCGCCGCCCCTTGCCCGCCACCCACGCACATCGTGACCATGCCGTACCGCGCCTGGCGCCGGTCGAGCTCGCGCAGCAGCGTGGCCGTGAGCCTGGCGCCGGTCGCGCCCAAAGGATGGCCCAGCGCCACCGCCCCGCCATTCGGGTTGATACGGCCGGGATCGAGATGGGCCAGCCGGATCACGGCCAGCGCCTGCACCGCAAACGCTTCGTTCAGTTCAATCACATCGATGTCGTCCAGCTTCAGGCCGGCCATGGCCAGGGCCTTCGGAATCGCGACCACCGGGCCGATGCCCATGAGATCCGGCGGCACTCCGGCCACGGCGAAGCTCACGAACCGCGCCTTGGGCGTGAGGCCGAGTTGGCGCGCGCGCGTTTCCGACATCACCAGCGCCACGGCCGCGCCGTCGCTGGTTTGCGAAGAGTTGCCTGCCGTCACCATGCCCTTCGAGTGGAAGACCGGCTTCAATTTCGCCAGCGCCTCGAGCGTGGTATCGGCGCGCGGGCCTTCGTCTTCTTCGAGCACTACGTGGGCGGCTTGCACGGGGACGATTTCATCCGCGAAGCGGCCGGCATCCCGCGCCGCCACAGCCTTCTGGTGGCTGCCCAATGCGAAGCGGTCGGCCTCTTCGCGCGAAATGCCGTAGCGCTGCTGCACGCGCTCCGCGGTAAGCCCCATGGTGAGGTAATAATCCGGCCGGTGGTCCACAAACCAGGGATTGGGCGCGGGCTTCAAACCGCCCCGCGGCGTCATGCTCATGGATTCGCTGCCGCCGGCGATCAGCGTGTGCGCGCCGCCCGCGCGAATGCGTTCCGCGGCTATCGCAATCGCCTGCAGGCCGGAACTGCAGAAGCGGTTAATGGTCATGCCGGGCACGCTATCCGGAAGTCCGGCGCGCAAAAGCGCTCCGCGAGCCATGTTGTTGCCGGCTTCGCCTTCCGGCATGGCGCAGCCTAGAATCACGTCTTCCACCTCTTCCCTGGCCTGCGGATAGCGTGCCAGTAGCGCGTGAATGACCAGCGCGGCCAGATCGTCCGGACGGCTGTGGCGCAGCGCGCCGCGCGGGGCCTTTCCCACGGGCGTGCGAAGACAATCGACAATCACAGCTTCGGGCATGGCGGTTTAATTCCTCAGCGGCTTTCCGGTCTTGAGCATGGCTTGAATCCGCTCCTGGGTCTTGGGTTGGCCGCACAGGCTCAGAAAGGCTTCCCGTTCGAGATCGAGCAGATGCTGCTCGGATACGGTCTGCCCGCCGGCCAGGCGGCCTCCGCTCAGCACGTGCGCCAGTTTCTCGCCGATCGCGGCATCGTACTCGCTGATGGCGCCGCCTTCCCGCGCCAGGTGGATTCCCATCTTCAGCGTCGCGAATCCGGCTTCGCCCTCCACCGGGATGTCCTGCCGCGGCACGCCGGGAGCGTATCCGGCGGCCAACGCCAGAGCCGCGGCTTTCGCATCCGCCACCAGCCGCTCCGGGTTCATGGTAGTTCCATCCTGCGCGCGCAGCAAGCCCAGCTCGCGGGCGTGCGCGGCGCTGCCCGACATTTTGGCATACCCGATCAATTCGAAGGCCGCCTTGGCGTTGCCGAGCCGCAGCAGCATCTCCTTGCAGCCGCCCCCGGCGGGAATGAGCCCGACGCCGGTCTCCACCAGTCCCATGAATGTTTCGGCCGAAGCCTGCGCCCGCGTGGCATGCAGCACCATCTCGCATCCGCCGCCCAACGTCATGGCAAACGGCGCGGCCACTACCGGCACCGGAGCGTACTTGAGGGCCATGTTGGCCTGCTGGAAGCGCCGAACCGCCTCATCCAGATCCTGCCACTCGCCTTCCTGCGCGGCCAGCAGCAGGGTCGTCAGATTGGCGCCGGCGCTGAAGAGCTCGCCCTGGTTGGCGATCACCAGCGCGACGAACCCGCGCTCCATTTCATCCAGAGCGGCGCGGACCATCGCCAGCGCGTCGTCCGCCAGCGTGTTCATCTTGCTATGGAATTCCAGGCAGAGCGCGCCATCGCCCAGGTCTACCAGCGACGCGCCCGGGTTGGTCTTCACTACCCCGCGCGCGCGTTTGATGTCGTTCAACACCAGCACGCCGGGCCGCGCTTCGAGGTCCTGCCAGGCGCCCGCGTGAAGGTCAAACCAGCGCGTGCGCGGCTGGCCCTCGCGGTCCTCAGTGCCATAGAAGCGGCGCGCGCCGGAAGCCAGCATGCGCTCCACGTTGGGCGGCACCGCGCAATTCTCCCGGCGCATGCGCTCCACCGTTTCTTCCAGGCCGAGCGCATCCCAGAACTCGAACGGACCCAGCGGAAAAGCAAAGCCCCAGCGCATGGCGCGATCGATCTCCACAATGCGGTCGGAGATCTCGGGCACCATCTGCGCCGAGTAGATAAACAAATCGCGGAACAGCGGCCAGAGAAACTGGCCCGCTCGATCGTCGGCGCTGGTTAGCGAGCGCAAGCGCTGCGGCAGATCGGTGACGGCGCGAACCGCGTCGGCCGCGGCGAAATGCGGCTTGTGCGCCGGATGATACTCCAGCGTCTTGCGGTCGATGGCGTGAATTTCCTTGTCCGCACCTTTGCCGACACGCTTGTAAAACCCCTGGCCGCGTTTCTCGCCCAGCCAGCCGCGCTCGATCATGCGCGCCATGAATTCCGGAACCAGGTAGCGCTCGCGCGCCGGATCGTTGGGCGCCAGATCGTGCAGGTTGCGCAGCACATGCGCCCATACATCGAGGCCAATGATGTCCACCAGGCGAAAACTGGCCGAGCGCGGCAGCCCGATGAGCGGGCCCGTGAGCAAGTCCACTTCCTCCACCGTATAATCGCCCTCCACGGTAAGTTTGTGGACGGTTGCGCCGAAGAAGCAGCCGATGCGGTTGGCGATGAAATTGGGCGTGTCCTTGCAAGGCACTACGCCTTTGCCCAGGTGCAGGTCGCAGAAGTTGGCCACCCACGTGAGCACTTCGGCGGCGGTGTCCGGCCCCGGGATCAGCTCCACCAGATGCAGATAGCGCGGCGGGTTGAAAAAATGCGTGCCCAGAAAATGACGGCGCAGTTCCTGCGGGAAACTCGCCGCGATGCTGGCCAGTGGAATTCCGCTGGTGTTGGTGGAAAGAATCGTGCCGGGCGTGCGGACCTGCGCCACGCGCTCGAACAGACTGCGCTTGATCTCGAGGTTTTCCGAAACCGCCTCCACAATCCAATCGCACTGGCGGAGGCGGCCGAGATCGTCCTCAAAGTTGCCGGGCGCGATCAACCGCATAGCCGCATCCGTAAAGAATGCGACGGGCTTCTGTTTGGCGGCATTCTCGACGCCCGCGAGCGCGGCGGCGTTGCGCTTGGGCTGATCGGGAATCACGATATCGAGCAAGTCCACCGGGAACCCGGCGTTAGCAAAATGGGCTGCAATCCGCGAGCCCATGGTTCCAGCTCCCAGAACCGCGACACGGCGAAGAGGTTTCATCAACAGTTAGTTTAACTGCGCGGCAGCATCTGAGGAGTCCTGCAAACTGTGCCACGTTATCATTAGATCTTGGCACCTTCCGCAACGCCGCGCCGCAAACTGCCTTCCTGGGCGCCCCAGGTGGCGGGTTATTGCCTGTCGATCGGTTGCCTGGTCTGGGTGCTACACGGCTACCCGCTCGCGGACCTGATCCCCAATATTCGCTCGCTCGACTGGCGATGGGTGTCGATCGCCGTCGTCACCGATCTCTCCGTCTACCTGTCCCACGCCTGGCGCTGGAATACGCTGCTCAGCCCCATCGTGCGTCTGCGGCTGTGGCGCACCGTGCAGGCCATCTACATCGGCCTGTTCGCCAACGAGGTGCTGCCGTTGCGCGTGGGCGAGCTGATCCGCTGTTACCTGCTGGCCCACTGGAACGATCTGCGGCTCTCCCTGGGTTTCGCTTCCGCGGCCGTGGAGCGGTTGATCGACGGCCTCTGGATGCTGATCGCCTTCCTCATCACCGCCAGCCTGGTGAAGGGCATTCCCGAAGATCTCGTCATCCTGGTCCAGATTCTGGGAGTGCTGGTGCTCGCGGGGGCCGGCCTGCTGCTGTGGATCATGGTGCACAAGCAGCAGGCCCACGCCGTGGTGCGCGAGAGCCGCTGGTCGTCGACGCTCCGCCACGTTCTGGAAGGCCTGCACCTCATGGGTAACTTGCGGACGCTCTCGCTCACCAGCGCCATCAGCCTACTCTACCTGGTGCTGCAATTCTTCACGGTGTATGCCCTGATGAGGGCCTACGGCCTCGATCTTTCCTTCTGGGCGGCGGCCGGCGTGCTGACCATCGTGCGCCTGGCGACCGTGGTTCCCAATGCGCCCGGCAATGTGGGACTGGTCAACGCGGCCTGCGTCATGGCGCTAAAACTCTTTGACGTGGAGAAGAACGACGCCACCACATTTTCGATCATCCTGTTCGGCGCGCTGACTTTGCCCCTGCTGATTGGCGGAGCCGTGGCGACGGCGCTCACCGGTTCCAATATCGGCGAGCTTCGCAACCGCGCCAAGAGGGGTCTGGCAGCGGCCCGCCGCGGCGACGAATCGTAGAATCAGCCTTGTTATAATAAGGCCATGCTCACGCCCACCGAAAAAATCTGGCATAACGGCCGCTTCATCCGCTGGCAGGATGCCACCGTCCACGTCCTCTCGCACGTGGTGAGTTACGGCAGCTCGGTATTCGAGGGAATCCGCTGCTACTCCACGGCGGTTGGGCCTGCGATTTTCCGTCTTCCGGAACACGTGCGCCGCATGCTCGATTCGGCCAAGATCTACCGGATGGAAATCCCCTACACCGCGGAGCAATTGGGCGAAGCCATGCTCGAAGTGGTGCGCACCAACAAGATGGAAGCGTGTTACGTGAAGCCGATCGCCATGCGCGGATACGGCGATGTGGGCGTGAACGGCGCGAAGAATCCCATCGAGGTCTACATCGCCTGCTGGGAATGGGGCAAGTACCTGGGCGAAGAGGCGCTGGCGCAGGGCGTGGACGTGTGCGTTTCCAGTTGGAACCGCATGGCACCCAACACGCTGCCGGCCATGGCCAAGGCCGGCGCCAATTACATGAACTCGCAGCTCATTAAGATGGAAGCCGTGGCCAATGGCTACGTGGAAGGCATCGCGCTCGACACTGCCGGCTACGTCAGCGAAGGCTCAGGCGAGAACATCTTCGTGGTGCGCGACGGCAAGATCCACACTCCACCGCTGGGCGCCTCGGTGTTGCCCGGTATTACCCGCGATACCATCCTGACGCTGGCGCGCGACAACGGCATCCCGGTGATCGAAACTCTGTTGCCTCGCGAGATGCTGTACATCGCCGACGAAGTCTTCTTCTCCGGCACCGCCGCTGAGATCACGCCCATCCGCTCCATCGACCGCATCGTCATCGGCAAGGGCCACCGCGGCCCGGTCACCGAACAGTTGCAGAACGAGTACTTCGGCGTGATCGCCGGCTCGCGCCCCGACCGTTACGGCTGGCTGAGCCCGGTGTACGCCGCGGCGGCAGTGAAGTAGGCGGCGGCTGTACGCGGACTAGCTTGCAGACCGCTCCGGAAACTCCGCTTGAACCACTAGTTTGATCTGCTGAAGAAGCCGCGGAGCCTGTTCGGTTGCATAACGGACGATTTCATCACCCAAGAACTCGGCCTCGTCCCTTCCTTGGATGATCCTGGCAAGTGAATCGAGTGCCTCCAGGATGTCATCGAGCCGCTGGCGATCACGGCGCATAGAGGGTTCGAGCCTCGGCGAGGACCTTGGCCCGCACCAGGGGCTTCAATGCTGGCTTCACCGCCAGATCGACGGGGTGGCCGACCACCTGCGAAAATTCCCGCGTCATAGCCGACAACTCCAGCAAGCCGATTCGCGCATCTGGGAGGAAGTCTACGAGGAGATCGACATCGCTGTCGGTGCGCATTTCGCCGCGGGCTGCCGAACCAAATAGGGCTAGCTCCCGTACTTGGTAGCGGCGGCAAATTGCGGCGATTTCAAGCTCGGGTAATACGACACCGGGCGCCAGCGTCATCGGAAGCCTCAAAAACATTATCCTACGAACGCGACTTTGATGGCTGGCGCCTTACGCCACGGCTTCCGGTTGCGCCTGTGGCGCCGGTTGCTTGTGCTTGCACTCGGCGTTCGGACATTGCCACACCGGGCCGGCTTTCAGCCACTTCTCCACCATGTACGGGCTGCCGCATTCCGGGCACTTCTCCGGCACCGGCTTGCCCCACGCCACGAATTTGCAGTCGGGGTAACGGTTGCACCCGTAGAAAGTCTTGCCCTTCTTCGAACGGCGCTCGATGATCTCGCCTTCGCTGCAATCGGGGCACTTCACGCCTATGGTTTTTTGCTTGACGTATTTGCAGGTCGGATAGTTGCTGCACGCGGTGAATTCGCCGAAGCGCCCGGTCTTCAACACCAGATGGTTGCCGCACTGCGGGCACTTCTCTTCCAGCGCCACGTCGGGCTTCTTCTGCTCGCCGCCAATCTGTTTGGTGGTCTTGCAATCGGGATAACCGGAGCAGGCCAGGAAGGTTCCGAAACGGCCCTTCTTGAGCACCATGGGGCGGCCGCAGTTTTCGCAGTACTCCTCTTCGCCCTGCTCGGAGAGATCCACGTTATCGACATCCGGCAGATCCACCGTCAGCTCCCGCGTATAGGTGCATTCCGGGTACCCGGTGCAGGCGATGAAGCTGCCATGCTTGCCCCACTTGATCACCAGGGGCTTGCCGCACTTTTCGCAGATCAAGTCGGTGGGCTTTTCCATCCGCTTGATGTTGGTCATGTGTTCTTCGGCGTGCTTCAGATCCTTGTCGAAGCGCTCGTAGAATTCGGCCATGGCCGTGCGCCAGTCGAGCTTGCCCTCCTCGATTTCGTCGAGTTCCTGCTCCATCCGAGCGGTATAACTGACGTCGAAGATGTCGTCGAAGCTTTCGAGCAACAGGTCCGTCACCACCATCCCGAGTTCAGTGGGAGTGAAGCGGCCACCTTCCTTCTTGACGTATTCGCGTTCCTGAATGGTGGAGAGGATCGACGCGTAAGTGGACGGGCGGCCCACGCCGTCCGCCTCCAGCCGCTTCACCAGCGTAGCTTCGTTGTAGCGCGGCGGTGGTTCGGTAAAGTGCTGCTCCGGCTTGATCGCCTNNACCTTGAGGTAACCGTCGAATTTCAAAACCGATCCGGTGGTGCGGAAAATATAAGCCGCGGCGTCTTTGCCCTTCGCCGAAACGTCGATGGTGGTCTGATCGTAAAGCGCCGGCATCATCTGGGTGGCCACAAAGCGGTTCCAAATGAGGCGGTACAACTTCATCTCATCTTCGGCCAGGTACTTCTCCACCACCTCCGGAGAAAAAGCCATGGAGGTGGGCCGGATGGCCTCGTGCGCGTCCTGCGCTTCCTTCTTCGATTTGTAAATGTTGGGCGATTCCGGCACGAACGGTTTGCCGTAGCGCTCGGCGATGTAGTGGCGCACGTCGCGCACCGCGTCATCCGAGACGCGCGTCGAATCCGTACGCATGTAGGTGATGAGGCCGACGCCGCCTTCCTTGCCGATCTCGATACCTTCATACAGCCGCTGCGCCAGCATCATTGTGCGCTTCACGCTGAAGCGCAGCTTGCGCGACGATTCCTGCTGCAGCGTCGAAGTGATAAAGGGCGCCACCGGGTTGCGCTTCTTTTCGCGCGTTCCCACGGACTTCACCACGTAATCGGCCCCATCCAGATTCGTGACGATCTGATCGGCAGTCTCCTGCGCGCCCACTTCCGGCGTCTCGTCGTTCTTCCGGATGAGGCGCGCGGTAAGCAGCGGCGGCTTCTTGGCCGCCAGATCCACGTCGATGGTCCAGTATTCTCTCTTTTGGAATGCGCGGATTTCGCGCTCGCGCTCCACCACCACGCGCAGCGCCACGGTTTGCACGCGGCCGGCCGAAAGCCCGCGCCGCACCTTGTCCCAGAGTAACGGAGAAATCTTGTAGCCCACCAGGCGGTCCAACACGCGGCGCGCCTGCTGCGCATCCACCAGGTTCACGTTGACCTGCGACGGCTTATCGAAGGCAGCCTGAACGGCCTTCTTGGTGATCTCGTTAAACATCACCCGGAAGATCTTGGGACCGCCCTTCTTGTCGCCGAGTTCCTCCTGCAGGTGGTAGCAGATGGCCTCTCCCTCGCGATCCGGATCGGCCGCCAGGTACACTTCTTCCACTTTCCTGGCGGCTGCCTTCAGCTCGCTAATGAGCTTTTTCTTTCCTTCGATGATCTCGTAGCGCGGCTCGAACCCATGTTCGATATCGACCGCCAGATCGCGCTTGGGAAGATCCTTGATATGACCGAGCGAAGCTTTAACGATAAACTGCTTGCCCAGGTATTTGTTGATGGTCTTCGCCTTTGCAGGCGACTCCACGATTACCAGAGCCTTTGCCATATTTGACTTTCGGAAAATGACTGCCGATTACCCAGTAGACGTTACCACACTTTAACAAAGTTCTTGCCCGGCATCTGTTTCACCAGGCCCAACATTTCCAATTCAAAAAGCGTTGCGATGAGCTCGGAGGTCGACGTATCTTCCACCTTTTCAATCAGATCGTCGAGGTGTACGGATGCATCCACTGGCAGGATTTCCAGCACCCGCCGGGCGGTACTACTCAACTCCGGGCCTGCTCCTGTTAATAAGGATGCCTGTCCCGCCTCCCCCGTTTCGCCTGGTTCACCCAGGATTCTTTGGCGCCCTCTATCTATTAGATGCCGGCGGGATTCAACCGGCAGCTCCGCGACCACGTCGTTCCAGTCCTGCACCAGGCGCGCGCCCTGTTTTATCAATAGGTTAGGCGCCCAACTGAGCTTGCTCGTGATGTTGCCCGGCACCGCGAAAACCTCGCGACCCTGCTCCATGGCCAAGCGCGCTGTAATGGCCGAACCGCTGTACTGCGCCCCTTCCACTACCAGGACTCCCACGCTCATTCCGGCAATAATCCGATTGCGAATCGGGAAATTCTGCGGAAAAGCCACCGCCCCCATGGGAAATTCGGAAATAATCAGCCCTTTCACCGCAAGATCCGCGGCCAGTTTGCGATTTTCCGAGGGGTAAATGACATCCGCGCCGCAACCCAGCACCGCTACGGTATCGCCGCCGATCGCCAGCGCGCCCTTGTGTGCCGCCGAATCGATTCCGCGCGCCATGCCGCTCACGATCGTGAGCCCGGCGTGGGCCAGGTCGCTCGAAAGCCGCTCCGCCACCGCCAAGCCGTACGGCGTGGGACGCCGCGTGCCCACCACGGCCAGCGAAATCGCCTGCAGCAGCTCCACGCGGCCGCGGGCGAACAGCACCAGTGGCGGATCGAAAATCTCGCGCAGTCGCTGCGGGTACCGCGGATCGCTCAAAGTGACCGCCACCGCACCGGCCTCGGCCATCTTTTCCTGCTGCGCTACCGCGTCTTCGAAGGTGGTGCCGCTGGCGATGGACTGCGCCACCGACCCGCTGACACCAGCGGCTTCCAGCTCCGTGCGCGACGCGCGGAAGATGGCCTGCGGGGTGCGGAAACGATCCAGCAGTTTTCCGGATGTTCTGGCGCCAAGACCCGGCACCAGTCTCAAGGCCAGCCAGTGAAGTTCCTCTTCCCGGCTGAGAACAGGTGATTGCATGAGGAGGATAAGCTGACACTACGCTAACAGC
>PLZX01000335.1:25733-37282 GCA_003152325.1 Bryobacterales bacterium
ACCAGGGGATCCGGACGCAAACGCTCTTCCGGAAATTCCTCGAGCTTGCGCCTGGCCAATTCGTAATTCTCGAGACGGCCGCTGGCCGAGAGCGAATCCAGGCGGTGCAGCTCCAGATGCTCTGCGAAATCCGGCATACGCAGAAACCGTTTGAGCGTGCTCTCCTTCATGCGCTGCACGTCCTTGAAACGCATGTGGTTCGCCACCAGCGCTTCCACCTGCTCCATTTCATCGCGCGAGAAACGCAGCCGGGTCAGGATGCCGTGCGCCAGGCGGACGCCTTCTTCCACGTGCCCATCGAAGCGGATGCGCTCGGCCACGCGAAACGTCGGCGGCTTGCCCACGTCGTGCAACAGCGCTCCCAGTGCCAGCGTCACGGTAGGCTTTTGCATCTTCTCCAGCAACAGCAGGGTGTGCGTCCACACGTCGCCTTCGGGATGGTATTCGGGCGGCTGAGCCACTCCCTTCATGGCCGCCACTTCGGGCAGGATGTCGCCCAGCAGGTCGCTCTCTTCCAGCAGCTCGAAGCCGCGCCGCGCGCCGCCTTCGGTCAGGATGTGCACCAGTTCGTCGCGCACGCGCTCGGCCGCCACCGTCCGGATGAGCGCGTGGTGCGTGCAGATGGCCGCCATTGTCGCCGGCTCAATCGTGAAGCCCAGGCGCGCGGCAAACCGCACGGCCCGCAACAGCCGCAGATGGTCCTCGCGAAATCGGAGGCCGGGGTCGCCGATGGCTCGCACCACGCGCCGCTCCAGGTCCGCGCGGCCGCCCACGTAGTCCAGCACGTCCCCGCTGTCCGGGTCCATCAGCAGGCCATTGATGGTGAAGTCGCGCCGCCTGACATCCTGGCGAGGATCGCTTTCGAAGCGCACGGCCGAAGGATGCCGCCCGTCGTCGTAATCGTGGTCGCTGCGGAACGTGGCCACCTCCACCTGCGCGAACACGTCGCGTACCAGCACCACGCCAAAAGACGCGCCCACCCTGCCGGAATTGGGGAACAGATCCATGATGCGGTCGGGCCGCGCATCCGTCGCGATGTCGAAATCCTGGGGGCGCGTTTTGAGCAGCAGGTCGCGGACGCAACCGCCCACCAGGTACGCCTGATGGCCCGCCGCGCGCAGCTTCGCGATCACCGCGCGAGCCAACGCCTCCGCTTCCATTGCCACGACTCCGTCCTCCTAACCCTATGCTAATATGTGGTTGCCTAGTTCCACCTGGGGGATTTTTCAGTTGACATCCGGACAACGGCCGGCGACGGTCAAGGTGGTTGTTGCCACCACCGTCATGCTGTCCTTCATTTCTTTCTGGCGCGCCGCAGCCATCGTCCTTAGCGACCTCGCCTCGTCGGCTTACTACGTGGGCGGCCTCGCCGAGCATGCCATCGGCAAGGCCGCTCCCTGGTTCATCCTGGCGATCATGCTGTTCTCCTACGCGGTCCGCGCCATCTATATCGAGAGCTGTTCCATGTTCGTGCGCGGCGGCGTCTACAAAGTGGTCCACGAGGCCATGGGTGGCACGCTGGCCAAGTTTTCCGTCTCCGCCCTGATGTTCGATTACGTGCTCACGGGCCCCATCAGCGCCGTCACCGCGGGCCTTTATCTGGGCGGCCTGATCAACGAAACCGGTGAACGTCTCCACATGCCGGGGCTGCATGTCAACGGGCCTTACTTTGCCGCCGCCTTCGCCGCCGTCGTCACCATTTACTTCTGGCGCAAGAACGTCATCGGCATGCACGAATCCAGCGAGAAGGCGCTGCGCATCATGCAGATCACCACGGTGATGGTGGTGATCCTGATCATCTGGTGCCTGGTCACCATTTTCAAGAACGGCTATAATCCAGTCCCCCTGCCGATCCCCGCCAATCTCAAGTTCAGCCCGGACGCCCTGGGCTGGTTGAGGGGCACCGTGGCGCCTTCCATCACCATCATCGCGGTAATGGTGGGCCTCGGCCACTCCCTGCTGGCAATGAGCGGCGAAGAGTCGCTGGCCCAGGTGAACCGCGAAATCGCTTACCCCAAGCTCAAGAATCTGGAGCGCGCCGGCTTCGTAATTTTCGTCTACTCGATGCTCTTCACCTCGCTGGTGTCTTTCTTTGCCGTGATGATCATCCCGGACGCCGCCCGCCAGGGCTTTTTGGATAACCTCATCGGCGGCCTCTCCATGTACCTGGTGGGCCCGGTCCCCGTGCGGCTGCTGTTTAACGGTTTCGTCGTGCTGGTAGGTATGCTGATCCTGTCCGGCGCCGTGAACACGGCCATCATCGGCTCGAATGGCGTGCTGAACCGCGTGGCCGAAGACGGCGTGCTGCCCGACTGGTTCCGCCACCCCCACAAAAAGTTCGGCACTACTTCCCGCCTCATCAACACCATCGTCCTGTTGCAGCTAACCACCATCGTGATCAGCCGCGGCAACGTTTACATGCTCGGCGAAGCCTACGCCTTCGGCGTGGTCTGGAGTTTCGCCATGAAGGCGCTCTCCGTCCTGGTGCTGCGCTACAAGCAGCCCGGCGCCCGCGAATGGAAGGTGCCGCTCAATTTCCACATCGGCAAGACCGAGATCCCGCTCGGTCTCATGATGATCACGGTGGTGCTGTTCGCGCTGGCCTGCATCAACGTCCTCACCAAGGAGGTGGCCACCATCTCCGGAGTCAGCTTCACCATTGCCTTCTTCATCATCTTCGAGCTCTCCGATATTTCCAACCGCAAACGCAAAGCCGCGCATTCGCCGGAGCTCGAAAAGTTCCGCCTGGAAGCGCGCGCCGATCTTTCGGCCTCCGCCATCTCCGTGCGGCCCGGCAACGTCCTGGTGGCCGTGCGCAATCCCCACCGCCTGCAGCACCTGCAGCGCATACTCACCAAGACCGATACGCGCAAGCTGGATATCGTGGTGCTCTCCGTCCGCCAGGTCACGCAGGCCGGCTCCGGCGAACACCCGCTCGACACCGACCAGATCTTCTCCGACGACGAAACCAGCGTCTTCACCCAGGTGGTAACGCTCGCCGAAAAAGCCGGCAAACACGTCGAGCTGATGGTAGTGCCCGGCACCGACCCGTACGAGGCCGTGGTGCAGACCGCCGCGCGGCTGACATCCTCGCGCATTGTCATGGGACTTTCGCCCAAGCTCACGCCCTCCGAGCAGGGCGAGCTGGTGGGCCGCTATTGGGAGAAGTTGCCGGAGCCGCGTCCCTCCCTGTCGCTCGAAATCGTCCTCGAGAATCAAAAGGACACGGTCTTCTTCAACCTCGGTCCGCATCCTCCGCGCCTTTGGCCGGAGGACATCGAACTGGCGCACCGCCTGTGGCTGGATCTCAGCGCCACGGGCCCCGGCGCCAAACTCCACCACCGCGACATCATCGGGGTGGCGCTACGCCGCATGAGCGACGAATTCCACTCCGACCGTTCCCAGGAAGTGATCGGTGACGTGCTCCGCGAAATCGCCAACGGTCACGCCTCCGAATCCGTCGAGGAATCCGAGCCCGATCCCCCCGAATGAGTTCCCCTGACAGAGGCCTTCAGCCAGCCGTCGCACAGGTACGGTAAATCGCCGCCATCAGTTTCATGTCCCGCAAACCTTCCTCACCCGCGCACTTCGGCTCCTTGTTGTCGAACACACACTCGGCCAAGTGATCCGCAAGGCGGTAAAAGTTCAGGGGATCGCGCTCGGTGCTGGGATCATCGACCGGTGACTCGCCGTCCATCTTCGCGGTGAGGTGCTGCCCGTCGTATCCAAAGGCGTTTTCCACATGAATGAAGCCGCGCGAGCCGAACACGCGGAAGAAACCGGTCAGATTCGCGCCGTACGTGGTATTGCAACTAGCCACCGCGCCGGAGGGGAACTTCATGCTCCACGACAGATTCTCCTCCACTTCCTTGAAGCGCCCGTCCTGGTCGATCACCGACGAATAGCCCTTCACTTCCGCCGGCTCCTCGCCGGTCAGGTACCGGCAGGCATTCAGCGCGTAGATGCCGACGTCCATCAGCGGCCCTCCGCCGGCCAGCTTCCGGTTGAGCCGCCACTCCCCCGCGGGGCAATTGAATCCGAAACCGGCGCTGATNNTCCACCATGGCCTGGGCATCCGCCGCCGAAGTGGCCATGGGCTTTTCGCACAATACGTGCTTTCCCGCCTTGGCAGCGCGGATGGTGTATTCGGCGTGCATGCTGTTGGGCAGCGCAATGTATACCGCGTCGATCTCCGGATTTCGGGCGATCGCATCGTAATCCTGATAGCTGTAGATGCTCTTCGCGGGCACGCCGTATTCGGCCGCCATCTTCTCCGCCTTGTCGCGATGGCCGCTCACCAGGGCCGTCACGCGCCCATACTTCGAGAGCCGCGTCGCCGGCATGAAGTGCTGCATCGAGATGCGGCCCAGGCCGACGATGCAATAGCGCAAGCTTCGCCCGGGTTGCTGCGCGCCGAGCCCCGGCGCCAATCCCCAGGCGGCGCCCATCGCCGCCATGCCGCTGAACCGCCGCCGAGTCCAATCCATGCTCGTCCCTCCTCAGGTCACAATATCGCAAACCGCGCGGCTTTGCGCCGCATGCGAAAATACCCGGCATGCGGTTCTTCGCACACGTACTGCCCGCCCTCGCCTTCCTGCTGGCCGCCCACGCCGCGGAGTCCCCGGCCGCCACGCCGCCGATGGGCTGGAACAGTTGGGATTCCTACGGCACTACCGTGACCGAAGACGAAGTCCTGGCCAACGCCACGTACATGGCCAAGAACCTCAAGTCCTACGGCTGGCAATACATTGTCGTCGACATTCAGTGGTCCGACCCCAACGCCAAGGCGCACGGCTACCGTCCCGACGCTGCGCTCGCCATGGACTCGAACGGCCGCCTCATCCCCGCCCCCAATCGCTTCCCCTCTTCCGCCGGCGGCCGCGGTTTCAAGCCGCTCGCCGACCGCATTCACGCTCTCGGCCTGCGCTTCGGCATCCACATCATGCGCGGCATTCCGCGCCGCGCCGTCGCCGCCAACCTGCCNNTACTACGATTCCCTGCTCCGCCTCTACGCTTCCTGGGGCGTCGACTTCATCAAGGCCGACGACATCGCGCGCCCCGTGCACCGCGAGGAAATCGCCGCGCTCCATTCCGCCATTGAAAAGACCGGACGCCCCATCGTGCTCAGCCTCTCGCCCGGACCGGCCACCGTCAAGGACTTGGGCTTCTTCCAGGACAACGCCAACATGTGGCGCATCGCCGACGATTTCTGGGATGACTTCCGTTCGCTCCGCCAGATGTTCCTGCTGCTCTCCGTGTGGGGCGGGGTCGGCCATGCCGGCGCCTGGCCCGACGCCGATATGCTCCCCCTCGGCCACATCGGCCTCCGCGCCGAACGCGGCGACGACCGCACCTCCCGCTTCACTCACGACGAAGCGCAAACCGTCATCACGCTCTGGTCCGTGGCGCAATCTCCCTTGATGTTCGGCGGCGATCTGCCCACAACCGACGCCTTCACGCTCTCGCTAATCACCAACGAGGAAGTTCTCGAGGTGAACCAGCACGGCGCCCACGGCTATCCCGTTTCCGAATCCGGCGACCGCATCGTCTGGACTGCCGCCGCCCCGGATGGCCGTTCGAAATACCTGGCCGTCTTCAATCTGGGCGCCAATGCGGCCGATATCCACGTCGACTGGCCGGCTTTGAAGCTGCCCGAAACCTGCACCCTGCGCGATCTCTGGAAGAAGGCCGACGCCGGCAAGATCCCCAGCGGATTCACGTTTCACATCCCCCCGCACGGTTCCGGCCTCTACAAGCTCACGCCGCAGTAATCACTCAGCCTTCACGAACACCACCACCGTCGGCATTGCCACCCCCGTCACCGGATGCCCCACCGGCCGGATCTGGCCCGTGCGCGGATGCACCGTGTATACCGTCAGGCTGTCCGAGCCCTGGTTCGCCACCAGCAGGTGAGCGCCCGCCGGATCGAGCGCGAAGTGGCGCGGCGTCTGCCCCAACAGTGGCGTGCATTCGAGCACCGACAGCGTGAACCGCACCGGGTCGACGACCAGCAGCGCCAGGCAGTCGCACCCGCGATTGGACGCGTAGACCATCGTCCCCGCGCCATTCACCGCGATCTCGCCCGCCGTGTTCGGCCCCCTGTAGCCAGACGGCAGCGACGACACCGTCTGCAGTTCGGCGAGCCGTCCCGCCGCGGCGTCCCAGAGCCAGGCCGTGACCGTGGAGGCCAGCTCATTGACGGCGTAAAGTACTTTTCCATTCGGGTGAAACACCAGGTGGCGCACTCCCGAGCCCGGCGTCACGGCAACCGATGGCGTTTCCGCCGGCCGCAGCGCGCCCGTTTCCGCATCGAACCGGTATATGAAAATCCGATCGGCGCCCAGGTCCGCCGCCAGCAAATAGCGGTTATCCGGCGAGAACACCACCGCGTGCGCATGCGGCGCGGCTTGCCTTTGCGGGTTGACGCCCGTTCCGGTGTGCTGCACAAAGGCTGCCGCTTCGCCCAGCCCGCCGTCCTTGCGCAAAGGCAGCACGGCCACGCTTCCACTGCCGTAATTGGCAACTGCCAGCCAGCGCCCTTCGTGATCCAGCGCCAGATGGCACGGCCCATCGCCCTTCGACGACACCCGATTCACCAGCGCCAGCTTCCCGCTCTTTGGATCGATGAGGTAGGCGTTCACCATGCCCGCGGCATCTTCACTCACCGCGTACAGAAACCGGTGGTCCGGATGCTCAATCAGAAACGACGGGTTCGAGACTTCGGCTTCGAGGCCGAGCGCGCGCATCTTCCCCGTCCGCGTGTCGAAGCGGTAGCCGTAGATGCCGTGGCTCACGCCCCGCGTGTAGGCCCCTGCATATACCAGGTACTCCGCACCGCTCGCCGCCGCGCAACAAACCAGCGCAGCCGCCACTGCTCTCGACCAGGAGACCTTCATCAAGGCTCATTACACCACGAAAGTCTCTGAAAACACTTGGGATTCAATCCTTGACAGCAATCGCAATTTGCAATATAGTTATTGCATATTGCAATTGTCTTAGTTTGTCCCCACCGGTGACTGCCGGCCGGCCCATTGGGCGCAGGCCGCGTCGGTCACCGGTATTTTTGCCTAAAACTTCTCGTAACAGTCCCGCTCCGCGCGGCACTCCTCGTGGTCCACCAGCCTGCCGTCCGGGCCGACGCACTTATAGGTATGCTGGCACCACGTCGAGTAATCGGCGCTCACATCGAATTCGGGGTTGTGGGCCGCGTCGATGAAGAGGCCTTTCCACCGCAGATGCGTGCAGCGGTTCGTTCCGATTTTCGCGATCAGTTCCATACTTACCCCTTCGCGGCCTTCACCGCGTTGAGCAGCGCCCGCTTCACCGCCACTTTCGCCAGCGTAACTTTGTACGCATTTTGGCTGAGCGGCCGGGCATCTTCCACGGCGGCCTTGCCCGCTGCCTCGGCCGTCGCCTCCGTCACTTCCTTGCCGGCCAGCGACCGCGCCGCAGCCGTCGCATCCCACGGCGCCGGCGCCACGTGGCCCAGCACGATCTTCGCCGATTTCACCTTGCTCCCGTTCATCTCGAGCGCCACCGAAGCCGTCGCCAGCGGCCAATCGAGCGCCGTCTTCTGCCGCACTTCGTACGTCGCGCTCTTCACCGCCGCGCCGGGCACCACGATCTCCGTCAGGATTTCGTCCGGCCGCAGCGCGATCTCCCGCGTGTCTCCGTCTTTCGGCGTGACGAAGAACTGCGCCGCCGGCACTTCGCGAGCGCCTTTCGCAGAGACCAGTTTCACCTTGGCGCCGAGCGCAACCAGCGCCGGCCCCAAACTCGACGCACTCACGAAATACGCCGGTCCGCCGCCGAAAATGGCGTGATACTTGTTTTCGCCGCCCGGCACTAGCGACTTGCCGTCTTTCATCGCCAGCAGCCCGAAGCCGCCGCGGTAATACCAGCAGCGCGGCCGCTGGCACAGATCGCCGCCCACCGTGCCCATGTGCCGGATCTGCGGGCTCGGAATGCTCGCCGCCGCCTCCGCCAGCGCCCGGCAGCCCTCCAGGATCAGCCGGCTTTTCGCCAGCTCATCCATGGTCACCAGCGCGCCGATCCGCAGCCCCTCCGCGGTTTTCCGGATGCCCTCCAGCGCGCGGATGTTCTTGATGTTCACCACCCGCTTGGGCGTGTGCAGGTTTTCCTTCATCAGGCTGATGAGGTCCGTCCCGCCCGCCAGCACATCGGCCTCGCCCCACTGCGCGGCCAGTTGGCCCACCGCTTCCTCAACCGTCGCCGGGTTGGCATACGCGAAGGATTCCATTATGCGTTCCTCCCTTCGAGGGTATTGAGCACGTGATCCGGCGTCATCGGCAGGTGCGTCACGCGCACCCCGATGGCGTTCGCCACCGCGTTCCCCACCGCCGCGCAGATCGGAATGGCCGGCGGCTCGCCCAGCCCGATCACACCCTTGCCGTCGTTCTCCGGCCGGATGTCCATGTGCACCACGATGTTGCCGACGTCACCGATCCCCGCCAGCTTGTAAAATTCCATATCCGCGTTCAGCATGTGCCCGGTTTGTTGGTCCATGATGCGTTCTTCGAACAGCGCCGTGCCGATGCCCATGATGATCGCTCCGTACACCACGCTCTCCGCCAGCCGCGGATTGATCACCAACCCGCAATCCTGCACTGCCACGTAGCGGTTGATCGAGACCACGCCGGTCTCGGTATCCACCGAAACATCCGCGATCTGCACGCCCGCCACCCCTTCCGAACTGAGGCCCGCGCCGTCGTTGCGGCCGTTGAACGATCCCATCTCGGCAATCGACGCCGTGCCCAGTTTCCGGCAGGCCTCTTTCCACGTGAGGCTCTTCGACGGCGATCCCTTCACCTGGATCTTGCCATCCACCGCCTCCAGTTGTTCCGCCTGCACGCCCAGCGCCGGCGCCGCCGCTTCCAACAGTTTCGCCAGGGCGTTCACGGCCGATTTGCGCGTGGAAGTCGACACGCCGCCCACCGTGCTCGATCCGCCCGAAGCGCCGTCTCGCGGCTGATCGCTCCGCCCGATCTCCAGCTTCACCGCGCTCACCGGCAGCCCCAAGCTCTCCGCCGCCACTTGCGTGATGATGGTCCGCGTGCCCGTCCCCAGATCCTGCGTGCCGATTTCCACCAGCACTGAACCATCCGGGTGGATGGTGGTGCGGCAGTTGCTGGCATGCCCGCGCCCACCCCACGTGCCCACAGCCACGCCCAACCCGCGTTTCACCGGTCCCGCGCCGCTTTGGCCGCGCGGATGCCACAGTTTTTTCCACTCCGCCAATTCCACCGCTTTGTTCAATTGGAACTGGTACCGCTCTTGCAGCGAGGCCTGCGTGTAGCTCACGTTCTTGCGGAAGACTTCAATCGGATCCATCCCGATCTTCGCTGCGAAATCCTCCATCGCGCAACACGTAAGGTAGGACGCCGCCTGATTCCCCGGCGCGCGCCACGCCCGGCTCGGCCCCACATTCAGCGACACGCCCGTGTGCGTACGGCGATAGTTCGGGATATTGACGAACACGTATGGCTGCGGAGGTGGCCCACCCGGCTGAAATCCGCCGCTGCCCCACGACGCCGAATCCCATCCCGTGATGGTTCCGTCCTTCTTCCCCGCGATTTTGATCTTGGCAAACACCGACGGCCGGTTCCCCGCGATGGTTTGCTCCATTTTGCGATCCAGGAACAACCGCACCGGCCTCCCGCCGGCCTTCTGCGAAAGACTGGCCGCCACCGTGGCCCACGCATCCGGCGAGAACTTGCTCCCGAATCCGCCACCCACGTAGTCCATCTGCACCTTGATGTTGGTGGCTGGAATTTTCAAGCTCGGTGACAGTTGGCTGGCATAGTCCGTCACATTCTGCGTCGACACCCACGCGCTGGCGTTTTCGCCTTGCCACTGGATTACCTGTCCGTGCGATTCCAGGCAGCAATGCGTGATCACCGGAAATCCATAATGGCCTTCCGACACCGCTTCGGCCTGCTGAAACGCCTGGTCGACGTCCCCGGCCTTCTGCTCGCCTGACTGCCTCGCGTTGGCGCCGGCCTTGCTCAAATCCTCTTCGTGCACCAGGTGCGGCATCGCTTCGTACGCCACTTTGATTTTCCGCGCCGCGTCGCGCGCCTGCATCTCCGTGACGGCCGCCACCGCCGCCACTTCCCAGCCCTGCCACTGGATCTCCGTGCCCGCCGGCGCCATCACGTGGACGGCCTTCACGCCCGGCATCTTTTCGGCTTCGCTGGTATCGACGCCGGTCACCTTGGCATGCGCGTGCGGGCAGGAAACGTACGCGCCATGCAGCATGCCGCTGATCTTCGTGTCCGACGCATACTTCGCGCGGCCGGTCGCTTTCACCGGGCCGTCCAGCCGCTTGACCGGCTGCCCGATCACCTTGCGCTGTTCCTTCGGCGGCCAGCTATAGTCGGGAGTGTTAGCCATTTTTCCCTCCGTGCATTGCCTTGGCGGCCTGGAGCGCCGCCGCGCGCACGCCCATGTACGTTCCGCAGCGGCATAAGTTCCCGCCCAGCCCGTGCTTCACATCTTCTTCCGTCGGGTTCGGGTTCTCGTCCAAAAACCCCTTGCAGGCCACGACGAACCCCGAGGTGCAATACCCGCACTGTTGCGCATCGTTCTCCCAGAAGGCCTGCGATACCGGATGCATCTTCTCCGGGCTGGTCATGCCTTCGATGGTTTCGATGGACTTGCCCTGCGCATCGATCGCCAGCACCGAGCAGCTATACACCGACTTCCCATTCAGGAGGACGGTGCAAGCCCCGCACGTGCCGCGGTCGCACACGCGTTTCGCGCCCGTGATATCCAGGTGCTCACGCAGCGCGTCGATCAGCGTCACGCGCGGTTCCACGGTCAGGTTGACCGGCTTTCCATTGATGTTCAGAGTGATCGGCACCGCCCCCGGCCCCGCCACCGCTGCGCCCGCCGGCGCGGCCTCGGCCTCTCTTTCGAGCAATCCCGTCCCAAGCACGCCGCCGACTCCCGCACCCTGCAGGAACCCGCGGCGCGAGAACCCTTTCCTAGAGCTCATCGCACGCCTCCCTAATCAGTTTCAGACCTTAATATAACAAACGGCAGGTGAGGTGAGGGCCTTCTCTGTTCGCGAACGCTCCTACCTGGCTTCAGGGTAGCGGACGCCTGGAGCAAGGGTTCCTGTTGATTTGTAGAGGCGGCGGTCTTTGCCGCCGGTTTCGTATGTCCCGAAGAGTGGCGATGGTCAGGCGCGCGCAAGACACCGGCGGCAAGACCGCTGGCGCTACGGGTTGTTTTTAACGGAGCCTGAAAATGTAGAGACTCCCGGGGCAGGCTTTCGCCTACCCGAGACAGATTGGTCTGGCGTGTGATCCTTCCCGCTTCATCGCACCATCTCCCGTGCCACGTTCGTCTGCATCAGCCCTTCCCTATCCCGCGCAGTAATCACCATCCGCCACGGACCAGTGAACGGCGTCTTCCCGTCGTATGCGATCCTCGGAAAGCGATTTTCCTGCACCAGCCGCGTGATCATGGTCGTCGGGTCGGTGCGCACCAGGTTCGTTCGCGGGTACGCGCCATTGCCCGCTTCG
>PLZX01000335.1:37315-41017 GCA_003152325.1 Bryobacterales bacterium
CCCTTGCGACCTTGTCGATGTAGTCAGCGCTACATTCTCGCCGAGCACGGGTTCCTGGTCGTGAACGTTCACCCCCAGGTAGGAAGTGTCCAGCACCCGCTTGCCGCCAAGCAGCACCTGGTAGGCCAAATGGAACAGCCGTCCAGCTTCCGGCTCCGCGATCAACAGGCGAAATTCCAGTTTGCCTTTGGGCGATTGCACCCGCAGCTCATCCTGCGCCGGCGCGCACCGCGCCACCAGCGCAAACAGGCACGCCGCGAGTATGTTACGCCCAGCCAAAGCCCGATTTTGACAAGGGCAACGATCGCACCCTCTTTCCGGTCGCGCTGAAGATCGCATTCGCCACCGCCGGCAGAATCGGCGGCAGTGCCGGCTCGCCCAACCCAGTTGGATCGTAGGTGGTCTTCAGGAAGTGTACTTCGATCGCCGGCGGCGCTTGCGCCATCCGCACCATGCCGTGGCGATTGTAATTGGTCTCGACCACGTGGCCCTTGTCGACGGTGATCTCCTGCGACATGAGTTCACTCAAACCATCGACGATCCCGCCCTGCACGATGTTCTCGGCCGCGCCGGGATTGATGATCTGGCTCCCCACATCCGCGGCCACCCAGATCTTGTTGATCTTCACTTTGTTGGTGGCGTCCACCGTTACTTCGGCCACCTCTGCGAAATATCCGCGGTGACTGAAATGGAACGCCACCCCCATGGCGGTGCCCTTCGGGTAGGTCTTCTTGCCCCAGCCGGATTTCTCCGCCACCAGTTGCAACACGCCCTTCATGCGTTCCGCGTTGACGCCCGGCATCCCGCCGCCGCGGCCGCCTTGCGTCGCAGGCTGCTGCGGCGCCGCCCCCGCCTCCAGCAGGTCCAGACGGAATTGCACCGGATCCTTGCCGGCGGCGTGCGCCACCTCGTCGATAAACGAATGCGTCACAAAAGCAATCGCGTTGCTGCCGGGCGCGCGCAAAGCCCCGGTGCGGATGCCCAGCGACTGGGTCGATTGGAGCAGCGAATAGTTGGGCACGAAGCGCTGCGGAAACTCCGCCGGCCCAATGGTGGCAGACGCCATGGTGCGCTCGCCTTCGCCGTAGGTGACGAAATGGTTCCGCCACGCCACCACCTTGCCCGACGCATCCAGGCCTGCCTTCAGATACTGGAACCCGCCCGGACGGTAGTAGTCGTAGGTCATGTCGTCTTCGCGCGACCACAGCAGCTTCACCGGAACCCCGGCCTGCCTGGCGATGTAAGCTGCCTCCACCAGGTAGTCGTTGTATAAGCGCCGGCCAAAGCCGCCTCCGCCGCGCGTCATGTGCAGCGTGATATCCGATTCCTGAATGCCCAGCGTCTGCGCCACCTGGCGCCGCCCACTGCCCGGCTGCTGGCTGTTGGTCCACATTTCCATCTTGCCGTCGTGGAAATGCGCCGTGGCGCCCTGCGGCTCAAGCGGCGCGTGCGAGATGAACGGGTAGGAATACGCCGCCTCCACTACTTTCGCCGCNNTTGCGCGCGGATTGCGCATGCCACCACGTCTCCGCCAGGATCGCGATGCCGCTCACCAGCCCTGGATCCATGAGCAGCGAAGGCCCCTTGACTTCCGGCCGGTCCACCACGAAGGCCTGCTTCACGCCGGGCATCTTCTTGATCTCGTCCAGGTTGGAGCTGGTCACTTTCCCGCCGACCACACTGCACCTTTGGTATACCGCGAACAGCATCCCCGGCAGCTTCACGTCGATGGTGAAGACCGGTTTGCCGGTGACGATGTCGCGCACGTCCGCAGCCGGTTGGGTGTGGCCGACGATCTGGTAATCCGCCGGGTCCTTCAGTGTCACGTTCGCCAGCGCAGGCGCGGGCATTGCCGCCACCTTCGACGCCAGCTCGCCATACCCCAGCGACCGGTTCGAAGCCTTGTGAATCACCCGTCCCGCAGACGTGGTGCACTCACCTTCCGGCGCGCCCCACGTCTGCGCCGCCGCCGTGACGAACAACGCGCGCCCGGCTGCGCCCACCTGGCGCATCGGCAGCCAGTTGCTGGACGTCGCTGTGCTGCCCCCCGCGTTCTGTTGCGGATACTTGCTGTCGTCGAAATCCGCCTGCTCAATCTTGACGCGCTTCCAATCGACGTCCAGTTCCTCCGCGATCAGCATGGGCAGCATGGTCTTCACGCCCTGGCCGAGCTCGGGATTCTTGGCCATGATGGTCACGGTGCCGTCGGCCGCGACGCGAATGTAGTTGTGCGGATCGGGCGGGGCCGGCGGCGCCCCGCCACGGCCCTGCGCAAAGAGTTGTGTTCCCGCGTGAAGGCCCAGCATCACTCCACCGCCGGCCAGCGCGCTGATTCTCAAAAAGGATCGGCGTTCCATTTGCTTATTCTCCGGGCGCATAACTACTCCTCGTTCCGGGCCGCTACCGCGCTCTTGCTGGAGCCGTTGCCCGCCATGTCGGCCGCTTTGTGTATCGCCTGCCGGATGCGCAGGTATGTTCCGCACCGGCACAGATTCCCGTTCATCGCCGAATCAATTTCCTTGTCCGTGGGTTTCGGTGTCTTGGCGAGCAGCGCCGCCGCCGACATGATTTGTCCCGCCTGGCAATACCCGCATTGCGGGACGTCGATCTCCTGCCAGGCCAACTGGCACGGATGCGTGCCGTCTGGCGACAGTCCTTCGAGCGTGGTGACCGGCTTGGCGCCCACCGCCGAGACCGGCGTGAGGCAGGCTCGCATCGCCACGCCCCCCACATGCACCGTGCAGGCGCCGCACTGGCCGATCCCGCAACCATACTTGGTGCCACGCAGGTCCAGCATGTCTCGCAAAACCCACAGCAGCGGCATATCGGCCGGCGCGTCCACCGTGCTGGTATGCCCGTTCACAGTCAGCTTGAAGGCCATTTTGTCCCCTCCAGATGACTGCTATTCTATACCAGTTGTCCTACTGCGCGATCACCACCCGCCCCGGCCCCGCCTCCGGCGGCGGTTCCCCATTCATCCGCGTGCGCGCCAGCACCGCCAGCGCTCCCAGGTAGAACAACCCGCCGATGATCAGCGTCTGCATCAGCCCCAGGTAGATGCCACAAATCAGCGCTCCCACCGACCCCAGCACGCTCGACGCCGCGTTCAACGACCACGCCCACCGCACCGCGGGCGCGTGCCATTCCTCCAGCCGGCGCAGCGCCGTCGGGAACGGCATGCCCATCGCGAAACCGAGCGGCGCCACCAAGCCCACCGTCAGCGCCATCTTGACCGCCAGCGGCAGCCAGACCAGCGCGCCCAGCAGTCCCGAAACCACCACGCCCTCGAGCGCCGCCAGAATCGCCACCGTCCCCAACACCTTGATCAACTGCCCTTCGTCCCGCCCGATCAGCCGCCGGCTGGCAAAACTTCCCAGCCCGCTCGACGTCAGCAGGGAAAAAATCACCACCGTGAGCGCGTAAGTCGGGTGTCCCAGAAACAGCACGAATTTCTGAATCAGCCCCACCTCGATCAGAATGTACCCCGCGCCGATGAACAGGAAGTACCACAGGAAGCCGCGCACCCCCGCTTGCTTCGGCAGTCGCGTTCTCAGCACCAGCGGCGGCAGCACCAGGATCAGCGCAGTGGCCGCCAGGCTCACCGCCATCAGCCCGAACAGCAGCGGCACGGCCTTGTTCGCGGCTTTGTAATCGGCGCTCTCGCGCGATGCCGTCTCCAGAAAGTGCCACAGGTCGCGCGGT
>PLZX01000116.1 GCA_003152325.1 Bryobacterales bacterium
CATTTCTGATCGGCTTGAGCCGATTGTGTTGCCCTAAAGACAGGGGACATTTTGAACGAGGCTTGACACAATATTTTCAGAATGGCTGTAGAAATTGGGCGTCTAATGAATACTATTCTTCTTCCGGCCGCGCAGGGGGCAATAGGTCCGGGCGTAGCCGCGCGGTTTTTTCCCTGGCCGCCTGACTGCGGAAGCGCCGGATCTCTTCGTGATTGCCGTTTAACAAGACTTCCGGCGCCTTCCAACCGCGGAAATCGGCGGGCCGGGTCCAGTGGGGGCAATCGAGTAAGCCCTCGGTGTGGCCGGACTCCTGAAAGGAATCGAAAGCAGCGGAAGTCTCGTTACCGAGGACGCCGGGAAGCAGGCGGGCGACGGTGTCGATGACCACCGCCGCGGCCAGTTCGCCGCCGCTCAGCACGTAATTGCCGATGGAGATTTCGTCATCGGCCAGATGCGCAGCCACGCGCTCATCGACCCCCTCATAGCGGCCGCAGATGAGCAGCAACTCGGCTTCGCGGCTGAGACCGTTGGCCATGGCCTGGTCGAACCTGCGGCCCTGCGCGGAAAGCAGCAGGACTTTCTGTGCCGCGGTGCGTTGGGGCCAGATGGATTCCACGGCGAGGAAGAGCGGCTCGGGTTTGAGGACCATGCCCTCGCCGCCGCCGAAAGGCCGGTCGTCGACGGTCTTGTGGCGGTCGGAGGTCCAGTCGCGCAGGTTGTGAATGCGAATATCGAGGATGCCGATGTCGCGGGCGCGGCTCACCACGCCATGCGCGAACGGCCCCGCGAAGAACTCGGGGAAGATCGTCAGCACATGGAAAATCACGACGGGTTCAAATCCTTTAATCCTTCGGGCAATTCTACCGCGATGCGGCGGGCGGCCGGGTCGATCTCCACACAGATGGCGCGCACGAAGGGAATCAGCAGGCCGTTATCGACCACCAGCAAGCCGGAGCCGCCCCCTTCCTGCCATGCGGAAACGCTTCCGAGGGACTGGCCGGAGCGGCGGTCCACCACTTCGCAGCCAATGAGGTCGGACTGAAAAAACTCGCCGGGCTCGAGCGGAATGCGCTGTTCGATGGGCACGCGCACTTCTACGCCATAGAGGCGCTCGGCATCGGAAATGGTGTCGACACCGCGGAACTTGAAGACCAGAGTTCCCTGATGGAACCAGGTCTCTTCCACTTCGATGCGCTCGCCGTTTCCAAACAGGAAGACTTCTGCGAGGCCCTCGAAACGTTCGGGCTTGGGGCTCAAGGCCAGCGCAGTGATCTCGCCGCGATTGCCCCGGGTCTTGCCGAGCAAGGCCACAGCGATCCAACCGGCGGCGGGTGAGATCACTCGAGGATTTCCAGCGTGAACCGGCGGTTCAGCTTCATTCCCGCCGCACCCAGAATGGTGCGGATGGAACGCGCTGTGCGTCCCTGTTTGCCAATCACTTTGCCTAGATCACTGGGGGCTACTCTGAGTTCCAAAACCGTGACCTGCTCGCCCAGTACTTCCTTGACAGTCACCTCTTCGGGGATGTCAACTAGAGCCTTCGCGATATCTTCGATTAACTGTTTCACAGCCCCGCCTCCACGAACCCATGGTAACGCGAACCAGCCACCGAGGACGACCGGCCGGCACCGGTAACAATTGCGGCGAAGGTCCGATTCCTCACGTTTGGCGTGCTAGGCTACAGGCTCCGCGACAGGCGGATTCGTTGCGACGAGGCGCTTGACGGTATCGGACATCTGGGCGCCGTTCTTGGTCCAGTGCTCCAGACGGTCGTGCTTCAGCATAACCTTAGCCGGATGGGTGAGGGGGTTATAGTGACCGACGACCTCCAGGTGGCGGCCATTGCGGGCGCGCTCCTTTTCGATCACGACCACACGATAGAACGGTTTCTTTTTGGCGCCAAACCGCGCCAGGCGAATCATCAGCATCTGCACTCCAACTCGAAATTGAATTACCGCCCGGGAAGGTCTCCGAAAGGAAACCCGGCGGGCATCTTCATCTTGCCAAATTTTCTACCCAAAAATCCGCCCGAGAGGGATTTCATCATCTTGCGGGCCTGGGCGTACTGCTTCAACAACTGGTTGACTTCCTGCACGGAGGTGCCGCTGCCCTTGGCGATGCGCCGGCGGCGGGTGCCGTTGATGATCATGTGGTTGTCGCGTTCGCGCGGCGTCATGGAATCGATGATCGCCACCACATGATTGATTTCGTTTTCGTCGACCTTCACGTCCTTCAACTCTTTGAGCATGCCGACTTTCGGCATCATATCGAGCAGGCCGCTCAACGGGCCGAGCTTGCGGATCTGGCGCAACTGGTCGCGAAAATCCTCCAAGGTAAATTCGTTATCGATGAGCTTGCGCTGTATCTCGACGGCTTTTTTCTGATCGATCTCCTCGGAGGCCTTTTCAATAAAGGAGAGGATGTCGCCCATCCCGAGGATGCGATTGGCGACGCGGTCGGGATGGAAGGGCTCGAAGGCATCGAACTTTTCGCCGACGCCGACGAACTTGAGGGGCTGGCCGGTGACGTTGCGAATGGAGAGCGCCGCGCCGCCGCGGGCGTCGCCATCCATCTTGGTGAGGATGATGCCGGTGATGCCGAGGCGCTTGTGGAACTCGTCGGCCGATTTGACGGCGTCCTGGCCGGTCATGGCATCGGCGACGAAGAGGATCTCGACGGGATTGAGCTGCTCTTTCAACTGCTGCAACTCGGTCATGAGGTCTTCGTCGATGTGAAGCCGGCCGGCGGTATCCACCAGCAGGACGTCGCGGCCCATGTTGGCGCATTCGCGGCGCGCCGAACGCGCGAGATCGAGCGGGAGCTTTTCTTCCGGCGCGCCTTCCCAGATGGATTGGCCGATTTCCTTGGCGATGACTTTCAATTGCTCGCGCGCGGCGGGGCGGTAGACGTCCACGGAAACCAGCATGGGACGGTGGCCGTTGCGAGAGAGCCAGCGCGCCAGCTTGCCGGTGGAGGTGGTCTTGCCGGAGCCCTGCAGGCCGACCAACAGGAAGACGCTGGGCGGCTCGTTGGCGAAGCGCAGCTTGGATTCGTGGCTGCCGAGGATCTTGATGAGCTCCTCGTGAACGATCTTGACCACCTGCTGGGAAGGCGAGAGCGCGGTGAGCACCTCTTCGCCCATGGCCTTGACCTTGATGTTTTCGATGAGCTGTTTGACAACCCGGAAATTGACGTCGGCTTCGAGCAGCGCGAGGCGGATTTCGCGCAGGGCGGTCTCCATGTTTTCCGCGGAGAGCTTGCCTTCGCCGCGCAGGCTCTTGAAGACCCGCTGCAGTTTTTCCGATAGGTTGTCGAACATGCCTTATGCCGCGGGAGGGGGCGCGATGCGGATGCTGCTCGCTGCCATCTTTCCGGTGCGGTCCATGCCGAGTTCGTAGAGGACGCGCGTTCCGGCGCGGAGGTCGGTGGCCAGGCCCTCGACCAGTCGCGAGACGTGGAAGAAGATGTCCCTGCCGCCATCGTCTGGGCGGAGGAAGCCGAAGCCCTTGGCTTCGAAATAGGTGACGACAGCGCCGGACTGTTCGCCGGAAGGCACTTCGCCAGTGGAGTCTCCGGCTTCGGCGGCAGACTGCGAAGGCCGACTGGATTTGTCGCCGACGCCCTGCTTAATGAGGGCGAGATCGTCCTCCGTGAGCTCCTGGACGGGCTTGGAGTCGGTGGGAAGTTTGAGGTTCGGGTTGCGCTTGCGAGCCTCTTCAAATAATCGTTTTTGGAGTGCGTTCAACTAAAGTGTCCTCGAGTGGCCGTTACGATCAGACCGCGGCGGGCGCGGCCTTCTTCCTGCGGGTGCCCTTCTTTTCGGCGGGCGGCTGCCGGTCGCTCTTCTTCAAACTGCCCATCACCAGGGTGGTGACGAACTTTTTCTCGCCGTGGTCGTCAAACTTGATGGTGATGCGCTCTTCACTGCTGGAGAGCACCGTCCCCAAGCCGAACTTTTGGTGCTCGACTTGAGCGCCCTGAGAATAGGTATTGGAAGCCATAGGTTTTCTACGCTTTACTCCTCGGATAGATTGCTGAAGACAAAAAAAGCCGACATAGCGGCAGCTGGGATATCAGGGGGAAGTACCACAATGATTCCATTACAGGTTAACAGAATAAAGGCGGGATGTCGAGGCGCGGGCGCTTCCGGGCCAACCGCAGCCAACACCCCGTCCCCTGAGTCTGAGCAAGTAAATCAGAGGCTTTATTCTTTCCAGAACAATTCGGCGTCGGAGCGGCGGACGTAGTTGGCGTCCAGGGCGGCGGGATCGGAGGGCGTGGCGTCGAAGGCCAGGCGGGCGACGGCCGCGGCTAGTGAACGGGGGGCGAGGGTGACGCGGGCAGTTTCGAAAGAAGTGCCGAGCAGCATGAACTGGACCGCGAGCGGGCCCTGGGAGATGAATTCAATGTCGCCAGAGGGGACGGTCGAGAGCCACTCCGGAAACTTCGCGACCACTTCCGCAGTGACCGGGCGCGCGGCGGCGTCATAAACGGCGCCATAGATTTCACCGCGGCGGGCATCCAGCACCACGGCGCGCAGCGGGGCGGATCCGAAAGTAGACAGGGCTTGCAGGTTTGAGACGGCGACGGCGGACTTGCCGAGGGCTTCGGCCAGTCCCTTAACGCACGCGAGGCCCACGCGCACACCGGTGAAGGAACCGGGGCCGGACGCGGCGGCGAAACAATCGATATCGGCGACCTTCGGGCCGTGTTTCTGGAGAAGCGTGGCCAGGTGCTGGTAGAGCACGTGGGCAAAGCCTGTGGGGGCGTGCAGCGGCAGCTCCTCGATCAGTTCGGCGCCGCGCGCCAGGGCCAGGCTGCCGAATTCGTGGGTGGTATCAACCGCCAGAATGCACGGCTTCACTTGACGAGCCCGCAACCGGAATCGACCTCATAGACCTTGCCGTTGGCGTTCATGCCGTAGAGGCGGAGGTGCATGATGGCGGGAAACTGCACGGCAAGATCGGGCGGCAGGCGGAAGGAGCCCTTCTGGCTCGTCGAGAGCACGCGGTAGCCCTGGCCGTCAGCGGCCACGTCGCCGATCCAGAGCCAGCGCATCAGCCGGGTGGCGCGGCTTTCACGCGTAATTTTGGCGGAGTAGGAGACGGGGGCGGCGAGCGGAAGGTCGCCGGAAGGCTGCTCGATGGCAAAGGGCACCTTGGCGGTGTTGGCCTCGATCTCCTGGAGCGCAATCGGTGCGTAATTCCCATCGTGGTCTTCGCGTGACTCCAACTTGTACGACTTGTTCATGCTCTCCAGGCGGGAGAGCCGCACGACGCGCAGGACCCAGTCGTGCGACCGGTCGGGCGGTTCAGAGGTGAAATGATCGCCCGACCATTTCTTGCGGACGGTTTCGCCGTTGGCGGGATTGATCCAGAGGATATCGTAGCTGTGGTGCTCGACGATCAGTTCGATCGGGCCGGGCTTCTCAATGTAGATGAGGTAATCGGAATCTTCGAGAGCCAGGCCGCGGCCGTTATCGATGTCAAAGAAGGGCTCCATCTCCCAGTGGCGCGTGGTGGAGAGGACGTCGAACCAGACGCTCATGGCCTTGGCGCCGGGCGAATCCAGGTATTGAGCGCCGGAGCCGGTGTTGGCGTAAGTGACGTACTGGCCGTCCATGGTGGCGTTCCACAAGCGATGGCGGAAGGTGGCGGCGTCAACATCGTCGGGGCCGGACTTCCCCGCCCCGCTGTCCTCACGGCCGAAATTCCCGTTGACGAACGGTACTGGATAGAGCTGGTGTTCGACGGCGCCGAGGTTGTCGTCGGACGTGCCGTAGGAGACGAAGTCCATCCAGTGGTCGTCGAGCAGCGGCGCGGAGGTGAGCAGAGCGCCGGCGGTGCGGGGATGCTGGTAGGGATCGGCCTGCTTGAGCGAGGCGCCTAATTCGTTGAGCAGGGCGCGGCCGTCGGGATCGCCTTCGAATTGATCGACGGCCTGCCAAGTGACGTTGCAGGCGGCGTAGCGGCCGGCGACATAGCGGACGAAGCGGCGACGACGGTCGGGCGAGGGGAGGGCCTTGAGGAGATCGGCGGGCCGGTGCGAGAGAATCAGGTCGGCGATGATGCCCTTCTGGTTCAGATATCGGATACGCTGGTCGAGCGCCTGAAAGAAGGCGGTATTGGGGACGTCGGGGCCCTGAAAGAGGGAAGGATCGGAGCCGGAGCCGGCCAGCGAGACGCGCAGGTGGGTAAACTTTTGGGAGGCGCGCGCATCGGCCACGGCGCGGGAAGCGGCGGCATCCATGAAGGCGAAGCGCGGCTCGCTCACGCCCATCCAGAGATGAGCCTGGTCGAGCCCGTTGGCCTTTTCGGTATACTCCCAATGGTGCAGCGCGGCGGGGTGAATGAAACCTTTGGAGTCGGACGGCGCGGTGGAGAAACTGCCGCGCTGCTGGTTCCAGGTGGCGATGTTGCTAGTGACCAGGTAATCCCAGTTGCCCACTTCGGTAGGCGAAAAGCGGACCACCAGGCGGTTCGCGCCGTCCCAATAGGCCCCGAGCGCGTAGGAGTGCTGGCGCGGCGAGCGGAACGTGACGGTGAGTTCGACGGTGGCGTAGGGATTGGGATGCGCGGCGGCATCTTCGGCACTGAGCTCGAAAACCATTTCGCAGGTCGAGTAAGACGGTGTCGAGGCGCAGGGTGAAGCAGCGGCGGGCGCGGTCTGCGCGCGGAGCGCCGCCGACGCCAGCGCGAGTATTCCAATTGCCAGACGGAAGCCCATAAAATATTAGTGTAAACTCACAGAGCCTGGAGACGCTTTTGAAATTAGGGGTAGTGCTGTTTCAACTGGGAGGGCCGGATTCGCCCGAAAGCATCGAGCCCTTCCTTTACAACCTGTTTTGCGACCCGGACATCATCGATTTCCCGTTCGCGCGGATTGCGCGCCAGCCGCTGGCGAAGCTGATCTCGGTGACGCGGGCGCGGCACGTGGCGCACCACTACGCGGCGATCGGCGGGCGCAGCCCCATCCTGGAGCACACGAACCGGCAGGCCACGGCCCTCGAAGCGGTGCTGCGGGCCGAATGCGACGCGCGGGTGGTGGTGGCCATGCGCTACTGGCGGCCATTCACGGATGAGGCCATCCGGCTGCTGGAGCCGCACGCTCCGGAACAGGTGGTGTTGCTGCCGC